>JBFIBB010000122.1:0-10022 GCA_041582695.1 Rhizobiaceae bacterium | reverse complement strand
GCCACCGCCGAAACCGGCGACCTCGCCTGCCGCATAGAGGCCCGAAACCGGCTCGCCATCCTTGCCGAGCACCTGCGAATTCAGGTTGGTGTGCAGCCCGCCGAGCGTCTTGCGGGTCAGGATGTTGAGGCGCACGGCAATTAGCGGACCGTTGGCGGGGTCGAGGATCTTGTGCGGCTTAGCGGTGCGGATAAGCTTGTCGCCCAGATAGTTGCGCGCGCCGCGGATCGCAGTCACCTGCGCGTCCTTCGAAAACGGGTTGTCGATCTCGCGGTCGCGCGCGGCGATCTGCGCTTCCAGCTTGCCGGCATCGAGCAGCGGTTTCGGCGTCAGGCGGTTCATGCCGGCGACGAGTTCGGCAAGGTTTGGCGCGACGACGAAATCCTCGCCATTTTGCTTGAAAGCCTCGACCTGGGGCGTCGCGGTCGCGCCGCGCCGCGCTTTCAGCACCGCCGCCCAGGACTTCGAGGTGAAATCCGGGTTCTGCTCGGAGCCCGAAAGCGCGAATTCCTTCTTGATGATCTTCTGGGTCAGCACGAACCAGGAATGTTCGTGTCCGGTGGCAAGAATGGCCTTCAGCGTCGACAGCGTGTCGAAACCCGGCAGGCAGGGCGGCGCCAGGCGGTTGCCGAGCGCGTCGAACCACATCGACGAGGGTCCAGGCAACACGCGGATGCCGTGGTTCGGCCATATCGGGTCGAAATTCTTCACGCCCTCGGTGTAGTGCCACATGCGGTCGGCGTTGATCACTGCGCCGCCGGCCTTTTGCGTTATCGCGATCATTCGCCCGTCGACATGATGCGGCACGCCGGCGACCATGTGTTTCGGCGCCGGTCCCAGCCGGTCCTTCGGCCAGCTCTTGCGCACCAGGTCAAAATCACCGCCGATGCCGCCGGAGGTGACGATCACCGCGCCCGCAGAGAACTCAAATTCGCCGATCGCCTTGCGCCCCGATTTCTGGCCGCGCTCGACGGTTGAAGGTTCGAGTATCTCGCCGGCCACGCCCGTGACCGCGCTTTTCGTTTTGACCAGGCGGCTGGCGCGGTTGCGGAATTTCAGTTCGATCAGACCGGATTCCGCATGCGCGCGCACGCGGCGCTCGAACGGTTCGATCACGCCCGGCCCGGTTCCCCAGGTGATGTGAAAGCGCGGCACCGAATTGCCGTGCCCGTGGGCAAGCGCGCCGCCGCGTTCGGCCCAGCCGACCACAGGAAACCAGCGCGTGCCCTGTCCGTAGAGCCATGGCCGCATCTCGCCTGCCGCGAAATCGACATAGGCTTCGGCCCATTTTCTCGGCCAGTGGTCCTCCGGCCGGTCGAAACCTGCCGAACCCATCCAGTCCTGTAGCGCCAGTTCGCGGCTGTCGCGAATGCGCAGGCGCCGCTGCTCGGGGCTGTCGACGAAGAACAGGCCGCCTAGCGACCAGAACGCCTGGCCGCCGAGCGAATTTTCCCCTTCCTGTTCCAGAATGACGACGCGCCTGCCGCGATCGGCGAGTTCGGCGGCTGCCACGAGCCCGGCCAGACCGCCGCCGATGATGATAGCGTCCGCGTTCATTTCCACCCCTCCCGGAATCCGCTTGCTTCGCTGCAGACAACAATAGAACCGGCCGGGGCCGAATGGCGATACCGCCTTAACGTTCCGTCAGCTTCAGTTCGATGCGCCTGTTGCGGTTGCGCGCCTCATCGGTGTCGCCGGTGTCGAGGGGCTGAAACTCGCCGAACCCCGCCGCCACCAGCCGGTTTGCCGGAATGCCCTGCGCGATCAGGAACCTGACTACCGAAGTTGCGCGCGCGGTCGACAGTTCCCAGTTGTCGCGCAACCGCCCGGTGCCCGACAGCGGGACGTTGTCGGTGTGCCCGTCGACGCGCAGCACCCAGCTGATCTCGGGTGGGATCTCGCGCTGCAATTCCAGCAGGGCGCCGGCCAGTTTGGTCATTTCGACCTTGCCTGCTTCGTTGATTTCGTCTGAGCCCGATGAAAACAGCACCTCCGACTGGAACACGAAACGGTCGCCGACAATGCGGATATTTTCCCGGTCGGACAGGATTTCGCGCAGCCGCCCGAAGAAATCCGAACGGTAGCGGTTCAGTTCCTGCACCCTCTGGGCGAGCGCGACGTTCAAACGCCGGCCGAGATCGGCGATCTTGGTATTTGATTCCCGGTCGCGCCTTTCCGACACTTCCAGCGCATCTTCCAGTGCGCCGATCTGCTTGCGCAGCGCCGCGATCTGCTGATTCAGCAGTTCGACCTGGCTGAGCGCGCGCTGGCTGATCTGTCTTTCGCTATCGAGCGCGCTTTCGGCAGCCGCGATTCTGGCGTTTGCCACCGCGCCAGCGCCGGCGCCGCGCTCCAGCAGGGCCTGCAGTCGCGATTTCTCCTGCTCGGCGCTGACCAGCGAGGCCTGCAGGCTGGCCAGCGAATCTTCCAGATCCTGCTTGTTGGTGCGCTCCAGGGACAATAGCTGGGTAAGTTCGTTGATCTGCGAATTAAGCCGGCTCAGCACTTCGTCCTTGCCGGTGATCTCCTGGCTCAGCAGAAACTGCGCCAGAACGAACACCGACAGCAGAAACATGATGGCCAGCAGCAATGTCGACAGCGCGTCGACAAAGCCCGGCCAGTAATCGACCGAACGCTGGCGGCGGTTTGCGCGGGCGAGCGCCACTAGTTACCTCCCGCACGCTTGTGCATCGCCTCGGCGATCTTCTCGAGCGTCGCCCTGGTGGCTCGCTGTTCCTCCGACTGCGCCTCCACCCAGTCGCGCATCATCTGCTGCTCATTGCGCATGCTCTTCACCAGGCCGGAAATGCCCTCGGCCAGGTTGGCCATGGCGGTGGCGACGCGCTGGTTGGAGCCGCCGCTTTCCTGCAGCGAGCGCAGCCGGTCGGACAGGATGCGAACCTCCTCGGTGGCTTCGGACGCTTGCGAGTTCTTCGCCGACACGAAATCCGACCCGAGATCGGTCACTGAAGACAGCCAGTTTTCCAGTTCCGTGTAGAAGCGGTTTTGTGCCCTGCCGGCCTGCAGGTCCAGAAAGCCGAGCACCAGCGAGCCGGCGAGGCCGAACAGCGAAGACGAAAAAGCCGTGCCCATGCCATCGAGGGGCGCGGCCAGACCGGATTTGAGCGAATCGAGCACGTCGGAGACGTCGCCCGACCCGGGATCGAGCGAGGCGATGGTTTCGCCGATCGAGCTGATGGTCTGCAACAATCCCCAGAATGTGCCAAGCAGGCCGAGAAACACCAGAAGGCCGATCAGATAGCGCGAAATGTCGCGGCTTTCATCAAGGCGCGTCGCGATCGAATCAAGGATCGAGCGCATGGAAACCGTCGACAATGCCATGGAGGAAGAGCGGCTGAGCAGCACCATCATCGGCGCCAGAAGCACGGGCGACTTTGCCTCGGTGCCCATGCGGAACGAATTGACCCAGCTTACCTCGCGAAACAACCTGATCACCTGCGTGAAGGCGAGCAGTATGCCGACGCCAAGTACGCCCAGGATCAGGCCATTCAGTCCCGGATTGGTCTGAAATGCCGATGAGATCTGACGATAGAGGATGGCGGCCAGAAACCCGGTGATCGCCAGGAAGATCAGCATCGACAGCAGGAAGACCTGCGGGGATGACAACCGGTGCGGGTCGTAGACCTGCTCCTCCGTCAGATCGTCTTCGCCTGCCGTGCTAAACCATGCCATCGCCGCGCCTTTCGCCCGCCATCATATGAGCGGCGAATCTAACCGGAAATATGTCGAAATTGAAAGGACCGGCTGATTTGGCAGACGGGTTTTCCGGATTTATTCGCGGATCGGCCGGTCGAGCGCCGCCAGCAACCCTTTGTGAACCAGTTCACCGCCGGCAACGATGGTCTTGCTGGCGTATATATCGGGTCCGCCGAAACGGTCGGTAACGAAACCGCCCGCCTCGCGCACCATCAGCATTCCTGCGGCGACATCCCATGGACTCAGGCCGGCTTCCCAGAACCCGTCCATCCGCCCCGCCGCGACCCAGGCCAGATCGAGCGCCGCCGCGCCAAGTCGCCTGATTCCGGCCGTCTCAGCCATGACATTGCGTAGTTCGATGAGCGCCTTGCCATGTTCGCCGCGGCCCATGTGGGGAATGCCGGTACCGATGACGGTGTCGGCCAGTTCACGCCGGCCGGCCACACGCATGCGGCGATCGTTCAAAAAGGCGCCGCCGCCGCGCTCGGCGGTATAGAGCTCATCCATGGCCGGATTGTAGATGACGCCGGCGGCCAGTTCGCCCTGGCGTTCCAGCGCAATCGAAACGGCGAATACCGGGATTCCGTGCAGGTAGTTGGTCGTCCCGTCGAGCGGATCGACCAGCCAGCGATGCTGGTCGTCCTCGCCCTTCACCTCGCCGCGCTCTTCCATCAGGAAGCCGTATCCCGGACGCGCCCGGTTCAACTCCCGGAAGATGATCTCTTCGGCGCGGTGATCGGCCTGGCTAACGAAGTCGCCCGGCCCCTTGCGGGATACCTGCAGGTTCTGGACCTCGCCGAAATCGCGCGCCAGCGAACGGCCGGCCTTCATTGCCGCCTGAACCATGACATTGAGAATTGCCGAACGCGCCATGGAAGAACGGTCTCCGGATCACTCGTTTCGCCTAGTCGGCGCGCCGCACATAGGTGATTTCGTTGGTGTCGACGATTATTCTCTCGCCGGCTTCGATGAAGGGTGGCACCATGACGCGGATGCCGTTTTCCATGCGAGCCGGCTTGTAGGACGACGCCGCCGTCTGACCCTTGACCACCGGATCGGCCTCGACGATCTGCAGCGTCACCTGGTCCGGCAGCGAGATGCCGATCGGTTTTTCGTCGTAAAGCTCGACGGTCACCGTCATGCCGTCCTGCAGGAAGGCCGCCCGGTCGCCGACGAAATCCTTCTGCAGTTCAAGCTGCTCGTACGTCTCCAGATCCATGAACACCAGCGCATCGCCCTGTTCGTAGAGATAGGAGTAGTCCTTCTGTTCGAGACGAACCTTTTCCACCGTTTCGGCCGCGCGAAAACGTTCGTTCAGCTTGGTGCCGTCGATCAGGTTCTTCAATTCGACCTGGTTGTAGGCGCCGCCCTTGCCCGGTTTGACCGCATTGGTCTTGACCGCCACCCAAAGGCCGCCATTGTGCTCGATCACATTTCCAGGCCTGATTTCGTTGCCGTTGATCTTCATGCCGGTAATTCCGCAATTCCCTGAATGCCGCGTTGCGGCGCCTCATGACCACATATCGGGGCGGCTTGCAAGCGGGACTGAAAATATCAGCGCAGCCGGTTGGCCGTCTCGATCGCCCGCTGCTGCTGCTCGACTGTCAGCCCGTCGAGAAACACGTTCATTTCCGGGTCCCGCAGCCCGGCGCGCCTGGCGATGATGTACCAGGCCGCCGCCACCACCGGATCGGCTTCAACGCCGAGCCCGCCACGATAGAGCTTGGCGAGCCGGTTCTGGGCCGCAACGTTGCCTGCTTCCGCCGCCCGTTTCATCCAGTTGAAGCCCGCCTCCAGGTCGCGATCGCCGCCACGTCCCTCCACCAGCCAAGTGGCGAGGTCTAGCTGTGCGGTGTCGAAGTTCTGCCGGGCGCTCTTTTCCAGCCATTCGCGAGCCATCAGCCAGTCGCGCGAGCGTCCTCCGGTACCGGTGACAAAAACCTGGGCCATCGCGTATTGCGCATCCGCCAGGCCCGCTTCGGCCGCCTTTTCATAGTAGTCCACCGCCAGCGCCATGCCTTCGGCGCCGGGATTGCGCTTGACGGTGAGCTGGGCAAAATTGAACTGCGCCAGCCGGTTGCCCTGGTCTGCCGCCAGCTTCAGGAGGCGCAGCGCACCCTCTTCGTCCTTGGCGATATGCTTGCCGTCCAGCAGCGCCATTCCATAGCGGAACTGGGCCTCTGCAACGCCCTGCTCGGCTGCGAGCGCATACCATTTGAGCGCTTCCTCCTCGTCCCGGGGCACACCCAGGCCGCGCCAGTGAATTTCGGCGATCAGGGTTTGCGCTGCAGGGTCGCCCGCCTCGGCACGCGGCCGCGCCAGATTGAGCGCTGTCAGATAAAGCCCGCGCTGAAAGGCGCCGAAAGCCGCGTCGGGAAGGCGGCCACCGAAACGGTCGGGGTCAATCACTTCGGCTCGCGGCGCCTTTTCGGCTTCCGCCGCGGCCGCAGCGCCAGTGGCTACGGACACAGCCAGCGCGGCAACCGTGCGAAGCACGAGCAGGCGTGGCGTCATTGCGCCACCTCTTGGAATCGCGGTGCTCTCTCGTCCAATAGCCGGTTCGCCATGCGCACCGCTTCATCGGGCGGCGTTGTTCCAGTGAATACCGCAGCGGAGACCGCGACGAATTCCGCGCCGGTGGCGGCAACCGCTTCCAGCGAATCGATTGTCGAACCGGCCATGACGATACAGGGTATCTCGACCAGTTCGGCCCACCACTGACCAAGCGCCAGATTGCGGGGATGCGGTTCCGGCCGGTTGTCGTAGCCGAACCGGCCGAAGAAAACATAGTCCGGGCGCAGTTCGCCGATTTCCAGCGCATCGTGACGGCTCTTAGCGCCGCCGGCGCCAACGATCAGTCGGCCGTCTCGATTGGCTTCGATCAGGTCGCGCAACATCGACTTGTCCTCGAGGTGAATGCCATCAGCATGCGTGCGCCCGGCGACACGTGTATCGCCCGCAACGATGGCGGCGACTCCGGCCGCCTGGGCAGCCGGCACCGCCATTTCGCAAAGTTTCTGAAATTCGGCGTCGCCCAGTTCGCTCGGCCATAGGATCAGCGACGCTATATCGCCGCCCGACAGCGCGCTGACGACCTGATCGGCGCTACGCTTCCAGTCGGCTCCACCAGGACCTATCAGCACCAGACGGCAGCGATCATTCATTTCTTCGGTCATCATTACTCCCGCCGCGGCCGCACGGGTCGCTTCGACACTCCTCATGCGGTCCGATCCTGGCATGAATGCGGCATAGACGAGCCCGGCGGATTTGGAAACCGGTGCGGGCCTGCGAATTTCCGCATTGGTTACTGGCACTGCGCCGCGCAACGCGATAAAGCCCGGTTCTCCAAGAGCGGACCGCAGATGAACGAATTGCTGACCGATCCCCATTTTTACGCTGTCGCGGTGCCCGCGGTGGCGCTTGTCGGCCTGTCGAAGGGCGGCCTCGGCGGGGCGACCGCGCTGATTGCCGTGCCGCTATTGGCGCTGGTTCTGCCGCCGGTGCAGGCGGCAGCCGTCATGCTTCCGATCCTGGTCGTCATGGACATGTTCGCCCTGTGGAACTGGCGGCGCTTTTACGACCGGCAAACGCTGTATCACCTGTTGCCGGGCGGAATGATCGGCATCGGCATCGGCTGGCTGACGGCCGCGATCGTCACCGCGACGATGATCAAGCTGATCGTCGGCGTCATTTCGCTGCTGTTCGCCATGCGCTGGTATCTCGACCGCCGCAGCGGACGCTCGACCATCAGGCGGCAGAGCATGACCCGCGGCACATTCTGGGGCACTGCGGCAGGGTTCACCAGCTTCGTCGCCCATGCCGGCGGCCCGCCCTACCAGATCTACGCCCTGCCGCTCGACCATGATCCGAAGGTCTATACCGGCACGTCGACCGTATTCTTCGCCGTCGTCAACGCGGTCAAGATCATTCCCTATTTCGCGCTCGGCCAGTTCGACGCGACCAACCTCGCCGCCTCGGCGGTACTGATGCCGATCGCACCCGTCGCCATCATCGCCGGGGTCATGATCGTCAAGCGCATGAACCGTGAGGTGTTCTATCCGTTCATGTACGCCATGGTCCTCATTGTCGGCGCGAAACTGACCTTCGACGGGCTGGCCGTGTTTCTACGATAGTGACCGGGATGGGATGATGTGTTTAATGGGGCAGACTGCAACGGAACTTCCGCGCGATGAGCAACCAGTATGACATCGGCCTCGACAAGAACGCCGCCAATTACCAGCCGCTGACCCCGCTGACCTTCCTGGAACGGGCGGCGCGGACCTATCCCGACCACACCGCCATCGTTCATGGCGATACACGCATCAGCTACCGCGACTTCTACGAACGCTCGCGGAGGCTTGCCTCGGCGCTCGCCAAGCGGGGCATCGGCAAGGGCGACACGGTTTCGGTGATGCTGTCGAACACGCCGCCGATGCTGGAGGCGCATTTCGGCGTGCCGATGGTCAAGGCGGTGCTGCATTCGCTGAACACCCGTCTCGACGCCGCCATCATTGCCTTTCAGCTCGATCACGCAGGGTCGAAAATCATCATTGTCGACCGCGAGTTTTCAGGCGTTGTGGCCGAGGCGCTGCAGACCGCCAAGGTCAGGCCGCTGGTGATCGACTACGACGATCCGGAATACGCGGCCGATGCGCCCTATCCGAAGGGCGAGCGCATAGGCACGCTTGACTACGAGGATCTCGTCGCGGAGGGCGATCCGGATTTCGCCTGGTCGATGCCGGACGATGAGTGGGACGCGATTTCGCTCAACTACACCTCAGGCACGACCGGCAATCCGAAGGGCGTTGTCTTCAGTTACCGCGGCGCAGCGCTCATGGCCTACGCAAACACGATCCACGCGTCCATGGGCAAGCATTGCGTCTATCTGTGGACGCTGCCGATGTTTCACTGCAACGGCTGGTGCTTTCCCTGGACCCTCGCCGTGCAGACCGGCACCCATGTCTGCCTGCGCTGGGTGCGGGCAAAAGCCATGTATGACGCGATTGCCGACCATGGCGTGACGCACTTGTGCGGTGCGCCGGTGGTTATGGCGACGCTCATCAACGCGCCTGACGATGAGCGCCGCGATTTTCCGCAAACCGTCACCTTCAACACCGCTGCCGCACCGCCGCCCGAAGCCGTGCTCGCCGGCATGGCGGATGCCGGTTTCGCCGTCACCCATCTTTACGGGCTGACCGAAACCTACGGTCCCGCCGTCGTCAACGAATGGAAGGGCGAATGGGACGCGCTCGACAAGGGTCCGCGCACGGCAAAGAAGGCGCGCCAGGGAGTACGCTACGCCGCGCTTGAGGGGCTTACCGTCATGGACCCGGAAACGATGCGGGAGACGCCGCCCGACGGCGAGACCATCGGCGAGGTCATGTTCCGCGGCAATATCGTCATGAAGGGCTACCTGAAGAACCGGCCCGCTACCGACGAGGCCTTCGCCGGCGGCTGGTTCCATTCCGGCGATCTCGGCGTCATGCACGCCGACGGCTACATCCAGTTGAAGGACCGCTCGAAGGACATCATCATCTCCGGCGGCGAAAACATCTCGTCGATCGAGGTCGAGGACGCGCTTTACAAGCATCCCGCCGTCGCCGCCTGCGGCGTTGTCGCCCGCCAGGACGACAAATGGGGCGAAACCCCGGTCGCCTATGTCGAACTCAAGCCCGGCAGAAGCGCCACAGAGGCCGAGATTGTCGAGCACTGCCGCTCGCTGCTGGCCAGGTTTAAATGCCCGCGCACGGTGATCTTCGCCGAAATCCCGAAAACCTCGACGGGAAAAATCCAGAAGTTCAAGCTCAGGGAAATGGCGAAGGCGCTGTAAAGGGGCCGCGCTGGGCAGGAACATATGCCGGCCTGCTATGCCTTGATAAAAGGTCTGCGCGACGAGCCGCGCTGAGGCTGCGATCACCGCTTAGCGGCCGGCCGTGAAGCCTCCGGCGTGGCGACCGGGGCGCGCAATCGTTTTATGCCTTGGTGGTATCTTTGTTGTTCGGAGATGATCGTCATATCCGAAATTCGATCGCACAAAGCGAGGTTATTTCGCGAAGCGATCCGGTCTGCGGGCGATGACGGGCAGCGTCACCAACACCGCGGAGCCCATATCAGCACGCGCCATAATGGCCGCGGTTCCGCCGTGCGCCTCGGCAATCTGGCGCACCAATGCCAGTCCAAGCCCGTAACCCTCGTCATTCGAAATCCGCGGTATACGGTAAAACGGCTCGAAAACCTTTTCCCGGTTTTCTTCGGCAATGCCTTCGCCGCCATCGCTCACCGTCAGCCTGACATCGCGCGCAAGG
>JBFIBB010000121.1:0-10115 GCA_041582695.1 Rhizobiaceae bacterium | reverse complement strand
CGTGCCTGCCCGGCGCATCGGCAATCTGGATATGGGCGATGCGGTGTTGCAGCTCGCGAAATGTGCCAATCAGATCGCCGCCATCGCGCTGCCGGTGATAGATGTCGTACTGGAGGAATACATTGGTGCTGCCGACCTCGTTGATCAGTTCGTTCGCGAGTTCGACGCTGTCCAGAAAGAAATCCGGCACATCCTTGCTGTTGATAGGTTCGATCAGCAGGCGAATTCCCGCTTCAGCGCACTTCTCCGCGGCAAATCCCAAGTTTTCGCAATAGAGGGTCCGCATGCTCGGCCTGTCTGCGCCCTGCGGAGCGACCCCCGCAAGGCAGTTCAATTGCGGGCAACCAAGCGCTTCTGCATACTCGATCCCGGCCACGACACCGGCCCGGAACTCATTCTGGCGCCCCGGCACCGCGCCGATGCCGCGATCACCCGCCCGCCAGTCGCCGGGCGGCATGTTGTGCAACACCATGTCAAGCCCATTGGCCGCCAGAGCGGCGGCGATCTCTGCCTTGTCCGCCACATAGGGGAACTGGCATTCCACTGCCCGGAAACCCGCTTCGCGCGCGAGGGCAAACCGGTCGAGGAAAGGAACCTCGGTAAACAGTGTCGAAATATTTGCGGCGAAACGAAGCACGTCTGCACCTGGTTTTGTTGCGGGAACGCGCGGTCTGGCGTCGGACCGCCTTACTTGTCAATTGCGCTTTTGGCCGGTTCGCCAGCGACATAGACTTCGGCGACCGCCCTGTCGTCGCCCATGGTCTGCAGGATGAACAATTCCTCCGAAAGCGTTTCGGCCGTTTCGCTGCGCAGTGCCATTGCCGGCGTCGCGCGGCTGTCGAGCACCACGATGTCAGCCTCTGTGCCCGCGTCCAGTGTCCCGATCCTGTCATCGAGACCCAGCGCCTCGGCGTTTCCGCGCGTCATAAAATAGAAAGATTTCAGCGGCGTCAGCCTCTGGCCGCGCAACTGTAAAACCTTGTAGGCCTCGTCCATCGTCTTCAGCATCGAATAGCTCGTGCCGCCGCCGACGTCGGTGGCAACGGCGGTTCTCACCCCGGTTGCGCCAAGTCCGTCCATGTCGAACAAGCCGCTGCCCAGAAACAGGTTCGATGTCGGGCAGAACACCGCAACCGAGCGGCTCTCGGCCATGACGGCGCGTTCGCGCTCCGACAAGTGGATCGAATGGCCGAACAGGCTGGTCGGGCCGAGGAGGCCGTATTGCTCGTAAATGCCGGTATAGTCAGGCGCCTCCGGGAAAAGCTCCGCCGCAAAGGCGATCTCGTTCTTGTTTTCGGACAAATGGGTCTGCATGTAGCAATCGGGATGCTCGCGCAGGAGCGCGCCGGACATCTCCATCTGCTCCGGGGTTGATGTGATCGCAAAGCGCGGCGAAATGGCGTAGTGGGCGCGGCCCTTGCCGTGCCATTTGCCGATCAGCGCCTTGGTGTCGTCATACCCGCTTTGCGGCGTATCACGCAAAGCCTCCGGCGCGTTGCGGTCCATCATCACCTTGCCGCCGATCATGCGCAGGTTCCGCCGCGCTGCTTCGCTGAAATAGGCTTCAGCCGACTCCCTGTGCACCGTGCAGTAGGTCACCGCAGTGGTGGTGCCGTGACGCACAAGCTCGTCGAAGAACCTGCCCGCGATCAGATCGGAATGACCCCTGTCGCGAAACTTCTGCTCCTCGACGAATGTGTACTTGTTGAGCCAGTCGAGAAGTTGCGCGCCCCAGGAACCGATGACCTGCATTTGCGGATAATGGATGTGCGTGTCGATCAACCCGGGCAGCAGCAGATTGGGCCGGTGATCGTCGACGGTACAGCCTTTGCCCGCCATCGCCGAAACCTCGCCATGGCTGCCGCATGCCGCGATAATGCCGTCGCGCACCAGTATGGCGCCGTCCTCGACATAGTTGCAGCTATCAAGGTCGTCGGCAGCCAGTGGCTCCCGCTTGAAAGACAGTATCCGCCCCCGGATCAGTCGCTCGCTCATTGCGTTTTGCGCTCCCCGGCGACAACGCCCTCGTACCAGTTGGCAATCTGGCGTCGCTCTTCCGGCGTTATCGAAGTTATGTTGCCGGGCGGCATGGCGTGCGAGCGTCCGGCCTGCAGATAGATTTCCCGGGCATATGCGGCGATTTCGGCGTCGGTTTCCAGCTTCACGCCCTTCGGCGCGAAATATATCCCCTCCCATACCGGTTCTGTGGCGTGGCACATGGAACACCGGCCAAGCACCGTATCGCGAACCTGGGAGTAGTCAGCCGCAGTGACGAACGGATGACCGGCTGCGGATACGCCATTTTCCGTTTCCCCTGTCAGCGCCTTCGGGACCGTCGACAGCCATACGATGAGGATGAACAGTATGACGGTCGCCAGCCACGTCCAGGTCGGATTGCCGGTCCGGGCATGGATGGTGTTGAAATAGTGCCGGATGGTGACGCCCATCAGGAACACGAGGGAAGCTATGAGCCAGTTGAATTCCGTCGCAAAAGCCAGCGGATAGTGATTGGACATCATCAGAAACAGGACTGGAAGGGTCAGATAGTTGTTGTGCAGGGATCGCTGTTTTGCTTGGGCTCCCAGTTTCGGATCCGGAGTTTCGCCGGCGACAAGTGAGTCCACGACCTTCTTCTGGTTCGGGATGATGATGAAAAACACATTTGCTGACATGATCGTGGCGGTAAACGCGCCGAGGTGCAGCAAGGCAGCCCGTCCGGTAAAGACTTGCGTATATCCCCAGGCCATAGCGACCAGAACAACGAATAACAGCACCATCAGGCCATTGGTGTGCTCGCCGATCGGCGATTTGCACAACAGGTCGTAGATCACCCAGCCGACGCCGATCGAAGCGAGGGAAATCAGGATCGCCGTGTTGCCCGATATATCGAGCACATCACGGTCGACCAGATAAAGGTCGGCGCTCGCGTAATAGAGAACGCAAAGCATGGCGAAACCGGACAGCCAGGTGACGTAGGATTCCCACTTGAACCAGGTCAGGTGCTCCGGCATCTGAGCAGGAGCCACCAGGTATTTCTGGATGTGGTAGAATCCGCCGCCATGCACCTGCCATTCCTCGCCATAGGCGCCGGCCGGCAAATCGGGGTGCTTTCGCAGTCCGAGGTCGAGCGCAACGAAGTAGAATGACGAACCGATCCATGCGATTCCGGTGATTATGTGCAGCCAGCGAACCGCCAAATTCAGCCATTCCCAGGCAATGGCAAAATCGTACATTTCCATCCTCTCCCGTTTTCCGCACGGAAATCACACCGTTTGGGCCGCCTGTCTTAGCCTGACCAGTTTCTCTTATTCCGGTCAAATGGGGAACAACCGGGCGACGCGAGCACTTTCAAATGAATCTATATAATGATACGAGAATCCCATGTCGTACCTGAATAATATCAGGGTATTTGTGCGGGTCATCGAACTCGGCAATCTGTCGGCGGCGGGGCGCGATCAGCGGGTGTCGCCGGCAGTTGCCAGCAACCGCATAAAGGAGCTCGAAAAGCACCTCGGCGTGCGGCTTTTCAACCGTACGACACGCAAGCTCACGCCGACGGAGCATGGCCGGATTTTCTACGAAGGCGCTTTGAAAATAGTCGAGGCTGTCGACAGCGCCGAGGCAGCGGTAGCCGATGTGGCGCAGAATCCGCGCGGCACGATCCATGTTACGGCGCCACTCGGCATTGGGCGTCGCCTCATCGGGCCCGGTGTTCCGGAATTCCATGCACTCTATCCTGATATAAAGGTCAGGCTGCGCCTCTCCGATCGCAAGATCGACCTGATGAATGAAGGCGTCGACATCGCATTCAAACTCGGACTGATCGAAGATTCAAACCTGCGCATGCGCGGCATTATGGAGTGCGAGCGGGTGCTGTGCGCCTCGCCGGAGTACCTTCGCGGGCATGGCGAACCCACCATTCCCGAGGCCCTGATCGATGATCTGCACAAGTGCCTGTTGTTGCGATTCCCCGGTTCGAACGAGTTTTTCTGGTACCTGAAGACGCCGGGAGGCATCCGCAAATTCGAGATCGACGGCCCCTATGACACCGACGATGGCGATGTGCTGACGCAGTGGGCGCTCGAAGGCCACGGTATAATCAACAAGCCTCGTTTCGAGATTCATGATCACATCAGGTCCGGAAAGCTTGTGCCGATACTGCAGAAGTTTCCGCCTGTGCCGGCCCAACTCGCCTGCCTCTATCCGCACAAGAAACTGCAGGACCCCAAGGTCAGGCTGTTTATCGATTACATGGCCGCGCGGTGCCAAAAGCACATCCAGAAAATCCTGGCGTCATGACATGCCCGCAACCGGAAACCGCAGTTTGCGGTGGCCGGCAGAAAACTATTTGATCAAAAACTCCTGCCGTGAAACAATTGAGCATATCGCACGGGCGCGGTGAGTGCCGGCAAAGCCGTTGCGGGATGAAATTGCACAGGATCGAAAGCGGTTGGCCGAGCAGCACACCAAACCTCCAGCCCATGAACTTGTCTATCGCAAACTGCGGGAGATGATCCTGTGCGGGGAACTGGAGCCTGGCCAGGCCGTTACGATACAGGGTCTTGTGTCCCGCTTGGAGGCGGGCATGACACCGGTGCGCGAAGCGATCCGCCGGCTTATCGCCGAACGGGCGCTTGAATTTCAGGACAACAGGCGGGTTTCAGTACCGGTGCTGACCGCCAGTCAACTGGACGAACTGGCTTTTGCGCGGCTGGCGCTGGAACCGCAACTGGCTTACTGGGCCGCCGAAAGGATCACGCCTGCCGGAATCGATCAATTGGCGCGGATAGATCAGAGCCTGAACGCGGCGATCGAGCGCGGAGATGTCAGGTCGTACCTGATCTTGAACTACGAGTTCCATACCGTTCTGTATGTCGTTTCCGGCGCGAGCATCCTCAATTCGCTGATCGAAACGATGTTGCTGAGGCTGGGCCCGCCCCTGCGCATCATGTGCGGCCGTTTTGGGACGTCAAATCTTCCGGA
This sequence comes from Rhizobiaceae bacterium, assembly GCA_041582695.1. Lineage (GTDB taxonomy): Bacteria > Pseudomonadota > Alphaproteobacteria > Rhizobiales > Rhizobiaceae > JAWKWH01. The sequence goes on along the minus strand of JBFIBB010000121.1, from coordinate 5,132 downwards.
CCTGCACGAGGAGGCGCTGAGCGCGCTCCGTTCGGGCGATCCGCAAGCGGTCAGCGACGCTATTCGCGCGGACATCAGCCAGGGCCTTGAACAGATACGCGGATCGCTGGCATGACCGGCGCGATCAGGCCGCCTTCAGCAAACCGTCGGACTTGATGCTTTCAAAGGTTTCGTCGAGCGACTTGACCGCAAGGTCGATCAGCTTGTCGATCTCCTGCGTGGTAATGACCAGCGGCGGCGAAATGATCATCCGGTCGCCGACATGGCGCATGACCAGGCCGTTTTCGAAACACCGTTCACGGCACCGGTATCCGACCGTGCCTTTTTCCGAAGCGAATTTGGCGCGCGCGCCTTTGTCCGGCGTCAGCGCGATCGATCCCATCATGCCGGCAATGCGGGCTTCGCCGACCAGTGGGTGATCGGCCAATTCCGCCCAGCGCCTCGCAAGATAGGGCGCCTTTTCCTCCCGCGCCTTTTCGATGATCCGCTCTTCTTGCAAGATGCGGATATTTTCCAGCGCTACTGCGGCCGCCACCGGATGAGCCGAATAGGTGTATCCATGGTGGAACTCGTCGCTTCCGATTACCGCAGCAATCTCGTCGCTGACGACCGATCCGCCTATCGGCGCGTAGCCGGAGCTGAGCCCCTTGGCGATCGTGATGATGTCGGGCCGGAAATTCCTGGTCTGATGCCCGAACCACTGTCCCGTGCGTCCGAACCCGCAAATCACTTCATCGGCGATCAGCAGAATTTCGTGCGCATCGCATATACGCTGGATTTCGGGCCAATAACTGTCTGGCGGAATGATAACGCCGCCTGCTCCCTGGATCGGCTCTGCAATGAACGCGGCTACCCTGTTTTCACCAAACTGCCCGATAGCCTTTTCCAACTGCCGCGCACGCTCCAGGCCAAATTCCTCAGGACTCAGATCGCCGCCCTCGCCGTACCAGTCCGGCTGGTCGATGTGATGGATGTCGGCAATCGGTAAACCGCCCTGCCCGTGCATCGGCGCCATACCGCCGAGGCTGGCCCCACCCATCGTGGAACCGTGATAGGCGTTTTTGCGGCTGATGATGATTGTCTTTTCGGGCTTGCCCTTCGCCGCCCAATAGTGGCGCACCATGCGAATGTTGGTGTCGTTCGCTTCCGACCCCGAATTTGCGAAAAACACATGGTTGAGATCGCCAGGCACGATTTCGGCGAGTTTCGTCGACAGCGCGATCGCCGGAACATGCGAGGTCTGGAAGAACGTGTTGTAGAAAGGCAATTCGCGCATCTGCCGCGTGGCCACATCGGCAAGCTCCTGACGTCCATATCCGATGTTAACGCACCAGAGGCCCGCCATGGCATCGAGCAGGGTCTTGCCTTCGGAATCCGTCAGCGTTGAACCATGCGCCCGTGTGATAACCCTGACGCCTTTCCTCGCCAGCCCCGCATTGGCAGTGAAAGGATGCATGTGATGGGCGGCGTCGAGCGCCTGCAATTCACTCGTAGGCAGATGGTTCGTGATAATGGTCATGACTACACCTCGTGGACGTACCGGAACAATATGATCAAAACTGTAACTGTCAATCATTTTTGATCAAATTAGCTTATCACTCCATGCCTCCAGTCTCTGCGGCCGGGCCGTTTAGGCGCCCCTTATCTCGCCATGAAACCCGCAGAACACCGGCATTGCCCATATCTTTGAGCGCCGTCTGGGATTTTCTTTGTTGCAATCCCTCGGCTTTTTTGATCAAATCCTTTGTCAACAAAAAGATTGGAAACAGATACGCACGGGAGAAATATCATGAAGTCATTCTGGCTTGCCGCGACAGTGATCCTGTCCCTGGGCGCCACTGCCGCAAATGCTGGCGAGGTTCGCGTTTACAACTGGTCCGACTACATCGACGAGGAACTACTGAAGAAATTCGAGGACGAGACCGGCAACAAGCTGATCTACGATGTTTTCGACTCCAATGAAGTTCTCGAAACGAAGATGCTGGCCGGAGGCTCGGGTTATGACGTCGTGGTGCCTACGGCGGATTTTCTGCAGCGCCAGATTGCGGCTGGAGCGTTCCAGAAACTGGATTATTCCAAACTGCCCAATTCGGTGAACATGTGGCAGCTCATCAAGGACCGCACCGCCCAGTACGATCCCGGCAACGAACATGCGATCAACTACATGTGGGGCACCACCGGCCTGGGTGTAAATGTCAACAAGGTAAAGGAAGTTCTGGGTGAGGATGCGCCAATCAATTCACTGGCGCTCGTTTTCGATCCGGCCAACATGGAGAAACTCGCTACCTGCGGTGTGCATTTCCTCGATGCGCCGACAGAGCTCATTCCCGCCGCTCTCAAGTATCTTGGTGAAGATCCCAACAGCTTCGATCCCGACGTGATCGCCAAGACCGAAGCGGTTCTTATGGGTGTCAGGCCCTATGTGCAGAAATTCCACAGTTCGGAATACATCAATGCGATGGCGAATGGCGACATCTGCGTTGCCTTCGGCTGGTCGGGAGACATCCTGCAGGCGCGTGATCGCGCGGCCGAGGCCGGTAACAATGTGGAGATCGAGTACAATGCCCCCAAGGAAGGCGCATTGATGTGGTTCGACATGATGGCGATTCCGGTAGATGCGCCCAATCCCGACGGCGCGCATCAGTTCCTCAACTTCATCATGGACGCCCAGAACATGGCGGCAGCGTCGAATTACGTCTACTATGCCAACGGCAACAAGGCGTCCCAGGAATTCCTGAACGAAGATGTGATAACCGACCCGGCCATCTATCCGGATGAGGCAACGCTGGAAAATCTCTATACCAACAAGCCTTATCCCCCAAAGGTCCAACGTGTCGTCACGCGGCTTTGGACCAAGATAAAATCCGGTACCTGATCCCCTTGCGTTTTTTATCCCGCGCCATCAACCATGGCGCGGGATTTCGATTGCAGGCGTGAGGCGTGAGAAAGATGCCGATAACAGCGAGACCGAACAAATTCGCTCCTTGGGAAGATCCACAAAAAAAGCCGCTGATACGGTTCGGCGGAGTTACCAAGAAGTTTGGCGAATTTACCGCGATCGACAATCTCGATCTCGACATATACGAACGCGAGTTCTTTGCGCTTCTCGGTCCCTCAGGCTGCGGCAAGACGACGTTGATGCGCATGCTGGCCGGCTTCGAGGCGCCGACCCGGGGCACGATCACGCTCGACGGCGCCGATATCGTGTCGGTGCCGCCGAACAAGCGGGCGGTCAACATGATGTTCCAGTCCTATGCGCTATTCCCGCACCTGACCGTTGAAGACAACATACTGTTCGGACTGAAGCGCTCGACCATGTCGAAACCGGAAATGCAAAGCCGGCTCGGCGAGATGCTCCGGCTGACACGGCTCGAGCAGTTCGCAAAGCGAAAACCGCACCAGATATCAGGCGGTCAACGCCAACGCGTCGCCCTCGCGCGGTCGCTTGCCAAGGCCCCCAAGCTGCTGTTGCTCGACGAACCCTTGGGCGCGCTCGACAAGAAGTTGCGCCAGGAAACCCAGTTCGAACTGATGGATATCCAGGAGAAGACCGGCACGACTTTCGTGATTGTCACTCACGATCAGGAAGAGGCGATGACGGTTGCCAGCCGTGTTGCGGTCATGGACCATGGCAGGCTTATCCAGGTCGCCACGCCCGCGCATATCTATGAACAGCCCAACTGCACCTATGTGGCCGACTTCATTGGCGAAGTGAATCTGATCGAAGGCAATTTGAAGCGCCTTTCAGACGGCCAGGTCGAGGTTCACTGGGCGGAAGGCGCCGCACCCATCAGGGCTACCGCCAACGGCGAGGCGGTCAACGGCGATCGCGTGTCGGTGGCTATCAGGCCGGAGAAAATATCTATTTCAGCGACAAGGCCCAAAAACTCGGCGAATGCGATCGAAGGCCGGGTGCACGATATTGCCTATCTCGGCAACATATCGACCTACCATGTCGAAACGCCGAACGGTCAGATGATCAAAGCGCAGACAGCCAATATCCGCCGCGTCGACCGGCGCAGTTTCACCTGGCAAGATACGGTCTGGCTTTCGTTTACCGAAACTGCCGGCATCGTGCTGAAGAGTTAGGAAGCCAGATGAATCCGCGCCGGCTGATCCTGATACTCGTGCCATATCTTTGGCTGCTTGCCTTGTTCCTGGTACCGTTCCTGATCGTTCTGAAAATCTCGCTTTCCGACGTGACGCTGGCCATTCCGCCATACACGCCGACCCTCGATTTGTCCGACGGCTGGCAAGGAATCCGCGATTTTCTCTCGGAGCTGGACCTCGAAAACTTCTGGTTCCTGACTTCCGACGAACTCTACTGGAAGGCCTATCTTTCCAGCCTCTGGATCGCCGCGCTCTCGACGGTTCTGGCACTGCTCGTCGGCTTTCCGATCGCATACGGCATGGCGCAGGCGCCCGACGAGTGGCGGCCGACGTTGATGATGCTGGTGATCCTGCCTTTCTGGACGAGTTTCCTGATCAGGGTCTATTCCTGGATGGGCATCCTCAGCCAGGAAGGCATCCTGAACCAGTTCCTGCTGTGGGTAGGGATCATCTCCGAGCCGCTAACCATTCTCAACACACCGGTCGCGGTCTATATCGGTATTGTCTACACCTACCTGCCCTTCATGATATTGCCGATCTACGCGACGCTGGAAAAGCTCGACACTTCGCTGCTCGAGGCGGCAGAGGACCTTGGTTGCTCGCGTATCCAGGCTTTCTGGCTCGTCACGGTACCCCTGTCGAAATCGGGTGTTATAGCCGGCTGTTTTCTTGTCTTCATTCCCGCTCTCGGCGAATTCGTCATCCCCTCGCTGCTTGGCGGTTCGGGAACGTTGATGATCGGCAAGGTGTTGTGGGAAGAGTTTTTCTCCAATCGCGACTGGCCTGTCGCGTCGGCGGTGGCGGTTATCCTGCTGCTGATCCTGGTCATCCCGATCATCCTGTTTCAGCGCAACGAGCAAAGACAGCGCGAGGCCGAACAATGAGACGGTTCTCCTGGTTCAACGCCACGTCGCTGACGCTGGGCTTCGCCTTCCTCTACCTGCCGATGGTGCTGCTGGTGATCTACTCGTTCAACGAGAGCCGCCTCGTCACCGTCTGGGCCGGCTTCTCGACCAAGTGGT
>JBFIBB010000120.1:0-10124 GCA_041582695.1 Rhizobiaceae bacterium | reverse complement strand
TGTCACCTTGTCACCTTCGGTGCCGGCGAGCGGGCTGTCATTGACAATGAACGACATGGTGACGGTTGGCGGATCGATCGGCTGCGCGGTCATCGCCTGGTCGACGGACGGGTCGCAGAACGTGTCGGCGACGGTGCCCTTGGAAAGTCCTGCAATTGCGACGATGTCGCCTGCGCGTCCCTCCTCGATCGGTTGCCGCTCAAGGCCTCGGAAGGCTAGGATTTTCGAGATTCGGCCCTGCTCGATTACCGAGCCGTCCTGGCCGAGCACCTTGACCGCCTGATTGGGCCTGACGGAGCCCGCCTCGATCCGGCCGGTGATGATGCGGCCCAGAAACGGGTTGGCTTCGAGTATCGTGCCGATCATGCGGAACGGGCCGGCGGCGACGTTCGGTTCGGGCACGTGGCGCAAAACAAGATCAAACAGCGGCGCCAGGCCCTGATCCTTCGGGCCTTCCGGCGCGACGTTCATCCAGCCGTCGCGGCCGGAACCATAGAGAATCGGGAAATCAAGCTGCTCGTCGGTGGCGTCGAGATTGGCGAAGAGGTCGAACACCTCGTTTATCACCTCGCTTGCGCGGGCGTCCGGCCGGTCGATCTTGTTGACCGCTACGATGGGCTTCAACCCGACCTTCAGCGCCTTGCCGACCACGAACTTGGTTTGCGGCATCGGCCCTTCGGCGGCGTCCACAAGCACAATGGCGCCGTCGACCATGTTGAGGATGCGTTCGACCTCACCGCCAAAATCGGCATGTCCGGGGGTGTCGACGATGTTGATGCGGGTGTCTTTCCACACCACCGAAGTCGCCTTGGCCAGAATGGTGATGCCGCGCTCCTTTTCCAGGTCGCCCGAATCGAGCGCGCGCTCCTCGACGCGCTGGTTTTCGCGTACCGAACCGGATTGCTTCAGAAGGGCGTCGACCAGTGTGGTCTTGCCATGATCGACATGCGCGATGATCGCGATATTGCGAAGGGACATGAGAGGCGTCTTTCCAGAAACGCTGTGACGAGCGGGACAATGCAAACGGCGGACCGCCGGGGTCCGCCGTCAGCAAAGATCGTTTGTTGCCGGCGAGATCAGGAAGCGGCTTCTTCCGCCGGGGCCTCGGCGGCGGCATCCTCTGCAGGCGCTTCGGCTGCAGCCTTGGCCTCCTGCTCGGCGGCCTTTGCGGCAGCGGCCTCCTCTTCGGCCTTGGCCTTGGCGTCTTCCGCTGCCTGCTTGGCTGCTGCCAGGCGCTCGGTCGCCTTCTTGCCCGGTTGGCCCTTTGTCGGGTTCGAGCGGGCTTCACGCTTGGCGATGCCGGCTTCGTCCAGGAAGCGCAGAACGCGGTCGGTCGGCTTGGCTCCGTGGCCGAGCCAGTGCTTGATGCGCTCTTCGTTCAGCTTCACGCGTTCGCCATCCCTGGGCAGCATCGGGTTCCAGGAACCGAGCTGTTCGATGAAGCGGCCGTCGCGCGGACTGCGGATGTCGGCGACGACGACGTGATAGTAGGGGCGTTTCTTGGAGCCCGCGCGGGCCAGTCGGATTTTCAGTGCCATGTCATGTTCTCCTGATGGGCGTTGTCCGTTGAATGTCAGTTATCGTTGCTTCCGCCATTTTCGGCGGCAATTCTCTCATGGTGGCGGATCACTTCCTTGATGACGAAGTTCAGGAACTTCTCCGCGAAATCGGGATCCAGATCGGCTTCTTTCGCCAGCCGGCGCAGCCGCTCGATCTGGGTTCTTTCACGTTCCGCATCGGCCGGCGGCAGGTCGTGGGCGGCCTTGAGTTCGCCAACCGCCTTGGTGCAACGGAAGCGCTCTGCCAGCGTGTGCACCAGCACGGCGTCGAAATTGTCGATCGACTGGCGGTACTCCTTCAACTGCACCAAGGCCTTGTCGAGATCGCTCATGCAGCGCTCCTTCCCTTGCCGCTGGCAAGAAATACCTCCGGCGGCAGGTGGCGGTAGAGAAGCGCCGGGCCGAACGGACGGATTTCGGTTTCGCCCTCGAGCACGGCGCCCAGGCTTTCGGCCAGCCGGATCGACGGTTTGTTGGCGGCGTCGATGCAGGAAGCCGCTGTACGCCAGCCGAGATCCTCATAGGCATAGCGAAGGGTTCTGCGCGCCGCTTCCTTGGCCAGTCCGCGGCCCTGAAACTCCGTCATGATAGTCCAGGAAATCTCGGGTTCAGGCCAACCAGCCGGGAACCAGGGTCCGACGAGACCGGCGAAACGGCCGGTTTCCTTGTCCTCGAGCGCAAACTTGGAATAGCCGCGCATGATCCAGTCCCCGGCATAGGCCGCAAGCCTGCGCCAGGCGAGCGCCGGCTCGCACGGCCCGCCGATGAAATGCGAGGCCTCGGTCTGCATGAACGCCGCAAAGGGTTCGAAATCATCCTGACGGATGGCGCGCAGGATGAGGCGTTCGGTCTCCAGCGTGGGGATCATTTCGGAAGGGCTGCTCATTTCTTCTTGCCCAATCCCGGTAATGCTGGGCCGCCGAGGCCCGGTAGTTTCGGTCCGCCCAATCCAGGCAATCCGCCGCCGCCCGGCAGTCCCGGCAAACCGCCACCCTTGCCCAGGCCCGCGGCTTCGGCCTGCTTTTGCAGCGCTTCGAGCTGTTTGGGATCCATCTTCGACAGGTCGGGCATGCCGCCGCCCATCATGCCGCCGAGGCCGCCAAGTCCCATCTTGCCGGCAAGCCCGCCCATCAGCGAACGCATCATGCCGGCGCCCTTGCCCTTGCCGCCGCCCATAGCCTTCATCATGTCGGCCATCTGGCGGTGCATCTTCAACAGCTTGTTGATCTCAGCGGCGTTGGTGCCGGAGCCGGCGGCTATGCGCTTCTTGCGGCTGTGCTTCAGCACTTCCGGATGGGCGCGCTCGTATTTGGTCATCGAGGAGATGATCGCGAGCTGACGTCCGAACAGCTTGTCGTCGAGACCGGCGGCGGCCATCTGATCCTTCATCTTGCCCATACCGGGCATCATGCCCATGATGCCGCCCATGCCGCCCATTTTCTGCATCTGGCCAAGCTGGTCGGCGAGGTCGTTCAGGTCGAACTTGCCGGACTGCATCTTCTTTGCCATCGCCGCGGCCTTTTCCGCGTCAATGGTTTCGGCGGCCTTTTCGACCAGCGAAACGATATCGCCCATGCCGAGAATGCGGTCGGCGATGCGTCTTGGATAGAATTCCTCCAGCGCGTCCATCTTCTCGCCGGTGCCGATGAGCTTGATCGGCTTGCCGGTGACCGCGCGCATGGAGAGCGCCGCGCCGCCGCGGCCGTCGCCATCCATGCGGGTGAGCACCAGGCCGGTGATGCCGACGCGTTCGTCGAAGCTCTTGGCCAGATTGACCGCGTCTTGGCCGGTCAGCGAATCGGCGACGAGAAGTATTTCGTGCGGGCCCGACACTTTCTTGATGTCGGCCATCTCGAGCATCAGCGGCTCGTCGATATGGGTGCGGCCGGCAGTGTCGAGAATGACGACGTCATGGCCGCCGAGCTTGCCCGCCTGCACCGCCCGTTTGGCGATGTCGACCGGCGACTGTCCCGCGACGATCGGCAATGTCGCAACGCCGGTCTGTTCGCCAAGCTGGCGCAACTGTTCCTGCGCGGCCGGACGGCGGGTGTCGAGAGAGGCCATCAGGACCTTCTTGCCCTGCTTTTCGCGCATGCGTTTGGCGATCTTGGCCGAGGTGGTGGTCTTGCCGGAGCCCTGCAGGCCGACCATCATGACGACGACCGGCGCCGGGGCGTTCAGGTCGACGGTAACGCCCTCGGAACCGAGCATCTCCACGAGTTCGTCATGGACGATCTTGACGACCATCTGGCCGGGCTTGATCGATTTTAGAACTTCCGCGCCGACCGCCTTTTCGCGCACACGGTCGGTGAAGCCGCGCACTACCTCGAGCGCCACATCGGCCTCGATCAGGGCGCGGCGGACCTCGCGCAGCGCAGCGGCGACGTCCTTGTCCGAGAGCGCACCGCGCCCGGTCAGTCCGTTCAGTATGCCGCCAAGGCGTTCCTGCAGCGATTCAAACATGTTTTTCCTCTGTCCGTTGGAGCGGTGCCAAAGCCCCAAAGGTCGGGTTTCCCTGTTCCGAAATCAAACCCCAAAAGCGTTTTGCACCCGGGGGCGCAATGCGCTGCCGGGTGTTGACCTCCGGGATCTGTTTACACCTTTTCGGGTCCCGGTCGGCGCTTGGAGTTTGACCTCGTCGCGGATACCGGCGCGTGTAAACAGGATATCTGCGGCAAAGTCAATGCATGGCGCGCTTAAGGCGGCGGTGCATCGGGTCTGGTCAGTATGAAGACCGACACGAAGGCCATCACGATCAGCTGGACGATGATCACCGTCGCGGAAAAACCGGTCAGCCATGACAGGAGCACGGCCGCAGCCATCGCGCCGACCGAGGCGGTCTTCGCCCGCCGCGAAATCACGCCATGAATTCGCCAGTTCTCGATCATCGGACCGAATTGCCGGTGAGTGACAAGCCAGTCGTGCAGCCGCGGCGAAGACCGGGCGAAGGCGAAGGCAGCAAGCAGAAGAAACGGTGTCGTCGGAAGCAGCGGCAGGAACGCGCCGGCAATGCCCAATCCCACGGCGGCAATGCCGGTCGCCAACCAGAATGGGCGAAACGGATCGATCATTTTAACCAGGTGATCCGCGCCACGGTTTTGTCCAAGCCCAAGCGAATGTCATGTGATAGAGCTGTTCGGACAACGGCCTTCGAGGAGTACCGGAACGATTTCCCGAATTCGGGAAAGGAGGGAGGTCACAATGGCCAAAATCGTACTGATTACCGGCATATCGGGGTTCATCGCAAAACATGTTGCGCTCGAGTTTCTGAAGGCCGGATATAAGGTCCGTGGTACGGTACGAACAAGGAGCAAGGGCGATAAGGCAAGAAAGGCACCAAAACTCGAATTGCCGAACTTTGCTGTGAAACTGATAGGTTTGTTCGACCCGTCTGCCAGATCGATCGTCCACGAACCAGGCCTCGATCGCAAAATGGACAACAGCCGAACCAAAAAGGCGCTCGGCATCGAATTCATACCTGCCGGAGAGGCGGCTATCGCATCTGCCAGGAGCCTGATCGAGCTTGATCTGGTATGATCGTAACAGTTGCCGCCGCAAAATCGCCAAGTAGTTTGCGTTCACCTTATTTGCACTTTCTGATGTTGAATTGGCGGCATGACTCGCCGGCAAACGCATTATTGACGTCGGGCGGCAGACACTTTTTTGAACAAGTGAGGAGCGGGCATGATGGATGCACGGGGATGGTATATCGCAACGGGGCTGGCAATCGGTCTTGGCGTTTTTTCAGGCAATGCGCAGGCAGCGCAGTGCGGCAACAATTCGGGCGGGTTCGAGACCTGGAAACAGCAGTTTGCGGGCGAAGCCAAGGCGTATGGCATTGGCAAGCGCGGTCTGCAGGCTCTGGCGGCGACAAGCTATTCGACAGCGACGATCCGGGCAGATCGGGGACAGAAGAGCTTCAAATACTCGCTGGAGAAATTCATGCAGGTGCGCGGCGCCAACGCCATCGTATCGAAGGGCAGGTCGCTAAAGAAGACACATGCCAAGCTGCTCTCAAGCATCGAAGCGCGCTACGGCGTGCCGCCGGGGCCGTTGCTGGCGATCTGGGGCATGGAGACCGGTTTCGGCGGATTTCAGGGCGACACGAACCTGCTGTCGGCCACGGCAACGCTTGCTTATGACTGCCGGCGGTCAGAGTTCTTTACCGAGCATCTTCTGGCGGCTCTGCACCTGGTGGACACCGGCGTGCTATCATCGGCGACGGTTGGCGCAAAGCATGGCGAATGGGGCCAGACGCAGTTTCTGCCGGGCTCCGTGTTAAAATACGGCGCCGACGGCGACGGCAACGGCCAGCTCGACCTTTCCCGTTCCATGGCCGATGCGCTTGCGTCGACCGCGAATTTCCTGCGCGCCCATGGCTGGAGCGCCGGCGGCGGGTATCAGCCGGGAGAGCGCAATTTTCGCGCCATCCAGGGCTGGAACGCGGCAAGCGTCTATCAGCAGGCAATCGCCATCATGGCCGCACAAATCGACGGCTAGCGTCAGCGGTTGCGCGCCGCCAGTGTTCTCAGTCGCAGCGCATTCAGCCGTATGAAGCCCTCGGCGTCCTTCTGGTCGTAGGCGCCGCGGTCATCCTCGAAAGTAACAAGCGCGTCGGAATAGAGCGACTTCGGCGACTGCCGGCCGGTGATCATGACATTGCCCTTGTAGAGTTTCAGGCGCACTTCGCCTTCCACATCAGCCTGGCTCCTGTCGATGGCCGCCTGCAGCATCTCGCGCTCGGGCGAGAACCAGAAGCCGTTGTAGATCAGCTCGGCATAGCGCGGCATCAGTTCGTCCTTCAGATGAGCGGCGCCGCGATCGAGCGTGATCGATTCGATCGCGCGATGTGCGGCGAGCAGGATTGTGCCGCCGGGCGTCTCATAGACGCCGCGCGACTTCATGCCGACGAAGCGGTTTTCAACGAGATCGATGCGGCCGATGCCATTGTCGCGGGCAAGGTCGTTGAGGCTCTGCAACATGGTCGCGGGCGAGAGGTCCTTGCCGTTTAGCGAAACCGCGTCGCCTTTCTCGAAGCCGATCACGATTTCAGTGGCGCTGTCGGGTGCATCCATCGGCGAAATCGTGCGCTGATAGACATATTCGGGCGCCTCCGACCAGGGGTCCTCCAGAACCTTGCCTTCGGAAGATGAGTGCAGCAGGTTCGCGTCGACCGAGAACGGCGCTTCGCCCTGCTTGTCCTTCGGCACCGGAATCTGGTGGTCGCGGGCGAAGTTGATCAGGTCCGTGCGCGATTTGAATGACCAGTCGCGCCAGGGAGCGATCACCTTGATGTCGGGGTTGAGCGCATAGGCGGAAAGCTCGAAGCGCACCTGGTCGTTGCCCTTGCCGGTGGCGCCATGGGCTATGGCGTCGGCGCCGGTCTCGGCCGCGATCTCGACCAGCCGCTTTGAGATCAGCGGCCGCGCGATCGACGTGCCGAGCAGATAGGTGCCCTCGTAGACCGCATTGGCGCGGAACATCGGGAAAACGAAATCGCGGACGAATTCCTCGCGTACATCCTCGATATAGATTTCCTTGATGCCGAGCATCTCGGCCTTCTTGCGCGCCGGCTCCAGTTCGTCGCCCTGGCCGAGATCGGCGGTAAAGGTGACGACTTCCGCGCCAAGCTCGGTTTGCAGCCATTTGAGGATTATCGAGGTGTCGAGGCCGCCCGAATAGGCGAGCACGACTTTCTTCACGTCTTTGAACTTGTTCACGCGTTAACTCCGAAGGCAGGATTTCCGCCGCGTCTTAGAGGAGATTGAAGCCGTGCTCAACGCATATGTTGGCGAAAGAAGGCGATCATCCGACTGCGGCTGTCGGCGGTTGCGGAGGCGTCAAAACCGATGCGATGGCCGAGATAGCTTGTTATTCCGGAGCGTACATCGAAGGAATGGGCAGCTTCGGGATATAGAACGAAACGGTAATTCTCCGATTGCGGCCTGAGGCCGCAAGCGCCCGGCGGCACCCAGTCGTCGCGACCGGCGCCGAACACGATCAGCGGCGCGCGGTTGCCCGACGCAGCGCCGCACCATGGATAGTAGGCGGCAACCGCGCGAAACCCGCCCGCCGCCGCAGCCCGCAAAGCCACGCTGCCCCCGTTGCTCTGTCCCATCAGGAAAATGTTCTGACCGTCAATGCCGGCTCTCGCCTTAAGCCAGTCCGCTGCATCCTGTGCGTCTTGAAGCCGGTAGCTCCGCGCTTCGGCAAGCCGGCCGAGTCCTTCGCAGACCCACCCGCCGTCAATGCCGCGCGGCCCGAAACTGTCGAGGAGCAGGGCGGCGAAACCGTTGCGGACGAAAAGATTAGCGTGTTCATAAAGCGAAGACCGCACGCTGGTTCGCAACCCGCCACAGCCATGCATGAGAATGACGGCTGGCGCCTTTCGTCCCTGTGCCGTCGGATAGAATGTACCGGCGAGGTCAACCGGCTGTCCGCGCCATTCGCTTTTCGCCCTGAATTTTACCCATTCAACTTCCGCAGCCCCGGCTGCGGATGGCAGGCAGGCGCATATCGCGAAAGCCGCTGTCAAAATGCGCAGTGGTTTCATTACGATTTCCGCCAAGCGTCCCATTTCCTGATCCGGCCTCGATTTCAGCGCCACATCCGCCGGGCGCAGGATGTTCGTCACCGCCGTTGCGGTCAAGGCTCGATCGTCGATGTAAAAAGCAGAGAGCGAGGTCAGACAAATTTTAAGAAATCTGCGCGAAAATTCCGGCCTCAACAGGATTTCCGGGATTGATGCCGATGAATCGTGCGAGACCAGTTATTTACGGCGCATTCTTCGCAATGTCGGCTGCTGTCCTAGCGCCAGGGCAGGTGCAAGGGGAGGAACGCTGGGCCTCCGCGGATGGCGCGGCGCGCGCGAAACTGCCGGATCCGGCGCGCAGCGAGACCATTGTTGCGGGCGAGCTCGTCTGCGCGGAACAGCGCTGGTCACTATTACTGGCGCTCGCGGACGGGGTTGCGGGTACAGACGGCGCTCGTGCCGCCGAGATCGCAATCGGCGAGAACCGGTTCGACCTGGACGCTGAACGGACGGGTTCTTCGATTGCGGTTGCCGTGACCAGCGAGGTGCTGCCGCCGCTCAGGGCCGGTATCCGGATGGATGTTTTGGTGACGGGCGGCGAATCTGATTACAGTGCAAGGTTTTCGCTTGTCGGTTCGCGACGGGCCATCGATGAAGCCGCGCCGCGCTGTTCCCGGCGCGACATGTCGGCCTATCGCGCCATCATGCCCGGCGAACTCAATCCCGAAACCGTACTGGCGAGAGAGCTGCTGGACGCCGAGATTGAGGCGTTCCGGACCGCCACAAAGTCGGAACCGGCGATCGCGGCGGCTCTTCACAATGCCGGCGCCGGCAAGCGGTTGCTGTTTGCGACGATCTGCGGGTCGAGCTGGTATTATGGCAATTCCGGCTGCAACATGACGGTACACGCGCAGGAGGGCGAGGACAGCTGGCGCCGCGTCTACGAAACCGAAGGCGTGGCCATGCATATCGACCCGAACGCACAAACGGAAGGCTGGCCCAATCTCGTCACGCTTAGCTTCGATGGAGACGAGATCGTGTGGCACTGGGAGGATGGCGAATATCTCCCGCCCTTCATTGCGGAATTGCATGGCGGCTGATCGCCAATTCGGATAATGCAACGGCGAGTGACGACAACCGCACGAGCCTGACATGCCGTTCATACCGGACAACACGACGCTCATTCAGTTTTCGCTGGCGGTGATTGTTCTGGCGATCACGCCCGGGCCCGACATGACGCTGTTCGTCGGCCGCGCGCTTTCTGAGGGAAAGGCGGCCGGGTTTGCCTGCATGTTCGGGGCGACGACCGGTATCCTCATGCATACGCTCATGGTTACGGCCGGGCTGTCGGCGCTGATCCTCGCCTCGCCGGAGGCCTATCTGACGCTGAAGATTGCAGGCGGCGCCTACCTGTTGTGGCTTGCCTACCAGGCGATCCGCCATGGCTCGGCCTTCTCGCCCAAAACGCAAAAACGGCCTGCCCGGCCGTTGCTCAGAAACTGGATGACCGGCATCGGAATCAACCTGCTCAATCCGAAGATCATCCTGTTCTACGTGACCTTCCTGCCGCAATTCGTCTCGGCGAACGATCCGCACGCGCCGGGAAAGCTGCTGTTTCTGGGCATTTTGTCGATCGTGATTTCGGTGCCGGTCACCACGCCAATGATATTGGCGGCGAGCCGGTTCGCGGCGCTGATGAGGCAGAGCCCGCGGATAACACGAGCCGTCGATTACCTGTTCGCCGGCGTGTTTTCGGCCTTCGCCGTCAGGATTCTTCTGGTGGAGTCGAAGTAGGCCGGATAGCCCGGTGGCGGCGCCAGGATCCTGCATTGCGGCCGGCAACGAGCCAGTACACCCACGCGCCTGTGATGGCTGCGGCAATCACCATCATCGCGAATGCCGGATCGTTTCTCTCTTCTCCGGTCGCCCAGAACAGGGTCATGACCACCGCGCCGACAACGGCCCCCCCGATTGCGTAGAATAGCCAGTCCCGCTTTCCGGCGATCTCGGCGAACGTGATCGCGGCCATCGCG
>JBFIBB010000119.1:0-10330 GCA_041582695.1 Rhizobiaceae bacterium | reverse complement strand
GGATCGCCGAACTTGGCGTTTTCCATCCGCTTGAAATAGGGCAGCACGTCGGCATAGGCCCAACCCGCCGCACCCTGTTCCGCCCAGTGGTCGAAATCGCGCGCATGGCCGCGCACATAGACCATGCCGTTGATCGACGACGAACCGCCGAGTACCTTGCCGCGCGGCGTCGCCAGCCGCCGGTTGTTCAGGTTGGGTTCCGGCTCGGTCTCAAAGCCCCAGTCGTAGTAGCGCATGTTCATCGGAATCGAAAAGGCTGACGGCATCTGGATCAGCGGACCGATATCCGAACCCCCGAATTCGATCACGATCACGCTGTGCTTGCCGTCTTCCGACAGACGGTCGGCCATCGCCGCGCCGGCGGAGCCCGATCCAACGATTATGAAATCGGCTTCATGCATTGGAGACATGCCCCACGAAATCCGCAAGCGAGACATTACCGCCTGTCGCAATGATCAGGATGGTTTTCCCTGTCAGGTCGAGAGAGCCGGATAGTAGCGCGGCTATGCCGGCCGCGCCGGACGGTTCGAGCACCAGTTTCAGTTTTTCAAAGGCAAACCGCATCGCGGCGCGTACCGACTGGTCGCTGACCGACAGCCCCGAAACGCCTGCAAGCCGGACGGCGGCAAATGGCGCCTTGCCGGGCGCTCGTGCCATCAGACCATCGCAGATCGAACGCGGACCCACCGGCATCACCTCGATCTCGCCGCGATTCAGCGATGCGCCCATGCCGGCATAGGCTTCCGGCTCAACGCCGATGACCCGCGTTTCAGGTAAGAGATAGTGAAACGCCAGCGCTACGCCGGCGATAAGGCCACCGCCGCCGACCGGGCACAACACGATGTCGGGAGACGCAGCGGCAATCGAGAGCTGTTCGAGTGCCTCCAGTCCGGCGCCCGCCTGTCCGGTTACGATTTCCATGTCGTCGAATGGATGCAGCAGGGTTAGACCCTCATCATCGGCGATTTTTGTTGCGAGTTCGGCAGCCGCATCCTCGCGCCCGCGCTCGCCATGGTCCGACAACACGACCCTGGCGCCAAACCCCTTCGTCGCCTCGCGCTTGGCTTCGGGTGCGTCGATGGGCATGACGATGGTAACCGGCACGCCCAGCGCCTGGCCGGCTGCGGCCAGCCCTTGGGCAAAATTGCCCGAGGAGAACGCGACCACGCCGCGTTTTGCTTCCGCCTCCGGCAACCTCGTCAACCGCCAATATGCGCCGCGAATCTTGAACGAGCCCGCCCATTGCAGCGACTCCGGCTTGACGAAAACCCGCGCCGCGCCAGTTTCACGCGCCAGCGTCGCCGATTCCAGCAACGGCGTCGTTTGCGTTGCGCCCGCGGTCACCGCATAGGCTTGTCGAAGTTGATCGAGTCCGGGAACCTGCATCATTCGCCTCGCGGGAAACGCTTCTGTTCTTCGAGAACATTGAGGTCCATGTGGTTGCGCATGTAGCGCTCGGAGGCGACCTGTAGCGGCTGGAAGTCCCATGGATAGTAGGCGCCGTTCCTGAGTGCGGGATAAACCACCCAGCGCCGCGCCTGACTTTCACGCACCTCCGAATCGAAACGCGCCATATCCCAGCGCGTCCGCACCATTTCCATGAAGCGCGCGACGACCTGCGCATGTTCGGCACGCCCCGCCAGGTTTTCCCTTTCGAGCGGATCCGATTCCAGATCAAACAGTTGCGGCGGATCGATCTCGCAATGGACGAACTTGTACTGTCTGCTCCGAACCGCGACCATGGGCGCGTAGGAGCCTTCGGCGGCATATTCCATCAGCACTGGTTCGGTGCGCGCGGCGCCGGCCATTAGCGGCTTGAGCGACTGGCCGTCGGTCCATGGCATGACTGCGCTCATGTCAGCGCCGGCGAGATCGCAAAGTGTCGGGCAGATGTCGAGGTTGGACACTGGCGTCGTGAATAGTCCGGCAGCAATACCCGGTCCGGCGATCATCAACGGCACGCGTGCGGAGCCTTCGAAGAAGCTCATCTTGAACCACAGGCCGCGTTCGCCAAGCATCTCGCCATGGTCCGAACAGAATACGATGACCGTGTCACCAGCCATTCGCGTTCGCTCCAGCGTGTCAATCAATTCGCCCACCTTGTCGTCGACGTACGAGATGTTGGCGAAGTAGCCGCGTCGCGAGCGGCGAACCTGTTCGGGAGTGATATTGAAGCTGGCGTAGTCGCTGGCCTTGTAGAGCCGCTGCGAATGTGGATCCTGACTTTCATAGGGAATGAACGGGCTCTCGGGTTCGAGTGCCTGGCAGTTTTTGTACAGGTCCCAGTATTTACGCCGCGCTACGAACGGATCGTGCGGGTGGGAAAGCGAAACGGTAAGACACCACGGCCGTCGTTTCGCGTCGTCGCTTTCGCGCGAAAGCTGGTACAGCTTCTGGATCGCCAGAAACGCGACTTCGTCGTCGTACTCCATCTGGTTTGTGGTCTCGGCCACTCCGGCGCCGGTCACGGAACCAAGATTGTGGTACCACCAGTCGATCCGCTCTCCCGGCTTGCGATAATCAGGTGTCCAGCCGAAGTCGGCCGGATAGATGTCGGTAGTCAGCCGATCCTCGAAGCCGTGCAACTGGTCCGGGCCAACGAAGTGCATCTTGCCGGACAGGCAAGTGTAGTAGCCCGCCGCGCGCAAGTGATGTGCGAACGTCGGGATCGATGAAATGAACTCGGCAGCGTTGTCGTAAACCTGCGTGCGCGACGGCAACTGGCCGCTCACGAAAGACGCCCGGCCGGGCGCGCAGAGCGGAGAAGCCGTGTAGTTGTTGGCAAAACGGGCAGAGCGCTCGGCGAGTGCGGTCAGGTTCGGCGCATGCAGATATTCGGCCGGTCCATCGGGGAACAGGGTTCCCGTCAACTGGTCAACCATGATGATAAGGATATTTGGCCGACGCGCCATCCGGAAACCTCCCGCGGCGCCATTCAGCCGGGCCGCGCGAACATCCTATTTTTGATTGAATGGCTGTTCAATGAAAAAATGCCCACGAGCGAAAGTGCATTAAACCAAAACACTACTTTTTAGCAGGCCCTGACGCCTCTATATGTTTTGGGTCGGTTACGCTTAATCGCGCAAGGGGAAGAAGATCATGACAGCATGCATCGTCGGCTGGGCGCACTCTCCATTCGGCAAGCTGGAAGGCCAAACCGTCGAGAGCCTGATTGTCAGCGTCGCGTCACAGGCCATGGAACACGCGGGCATCGGCCCCGCCGATGTCGATGAGATCGTGCTCGGCCATTTCAATGCCGGATTCTCTCCGCAGGATTTTACCGCCAGCCTTGTGCTGCAGGCCGACGACCGGTTGCGCTTCAAGCCGGCGACCCGGGTCGAGAACGCCTGTGCAACCGGTTCGGCGGCGGTCAGACAGGGCATCCGTGCCATCGAGGCCAGGGCATCGCGCATCGTGCTGGTGGTCGGCGTAGAACAGATGACGACGACGCCTGGACCGGAAATCGGCCGGAACCTGCTCAAGGCCTCATACCTTCCTGAAGACGGTGACATTCCCGCGGGCTTTGCCGGTGTCTTCGGCAAGATCGCGCATGCCTATTTCCAGCGCCATGGCGACCAGTCCGATGCGCTGGCGGCGATTGCCGCCAAGAACCACAAGAACGGTGTCGATAATCCATATGCGCAGATGCGCAAGGATCTGGGCTTCGAATTCTGCCGGCAGGAAAGCGACAAGAATCCGTTTGTGGCGGGACCGCTGAAACGCACGGACTGCTCGCTCGTTTCCGACGGCGCGGCGGCAGTCGTGCTTGCCGATACTGAGACTGCGCTATCCATGCGCCGCGCCGTTGCATTTCGCGCCAATCAGCATGTGCAGGATTTCCTGCCGATGTCGAAACGCGACATCCTCCTGTTCGAGGGTTGCGAAGAAGCCTGGGGCAGGGCGCTACGCCAGGCCGGTGTCACCTTGGACGATCTTTCGTTTGTCGAAACGCACGACTGCTTCACGATCGCCGAACTCATAGAGTACGAGGCGATGGGACTGGCGAAGCGCGGTGAAGGATCCAAGGTCGTGCTGGAAGGCCAGACCGCGAAGGATGGCCGGCTGCCGGTCAACCCGTCGGGCGGTCTGAAGGCCAAAGGCCATCCGATCGGAGCAACGGGCGTATCGATGCATGCGCTGACGGCAATGCAACTGACCGGCGAGGCCGGAGGCATTCAGGTGGAAGGCGCCAAGCTTGGCGGCATCTTCAACATGGGTGGCGCGGCAGTGGCCAACTACGTTTCGATCCTCGAAAGGATCAAGTAGGGGTTAAGCGCCCCAGAGTTCGAGCCGTCCGTAGGCCGGTATCTTCAGGGCGGGCTTGGCGAGGTCGAATCCCGCAACTAGTCCGAACAAATGCACTTCGAAGCCCGACCGGAGACCGGCCGAAAAACCTGCCAGTCCTCCGAGTGTGAAGTGGATGTCGCGCCAGTCATCCGCGATTTCGATGTCAGCAAATCCGGGCGCAAAGTCTCGGCCGACGGCGTTGGACGGCAACTGAACTCCGATTTCCGGAATTGCCCGGACCACATGCGCGGCGAAACTGTTGGAATTCGGCCCGGGCCAGATCGCATAGTCGCCGCGATGGGAATACGGATAGGACGCGATTGCCGCCTCGGCCTTTGCAACTGCTTCGGCCGCCTCCGCACCCGTCACCGAACCGACAATCCAAGGCGTGTTGGAATACCAGCGCCCATCGGGCTGATAGGCGTTCTTTCGCACGGGATGGCCCCAACCGACCTTGTCGTAGCGATCGTATCCGGAATCGCCGCTTCGCTTGATCACGATCCAGCAATGCACCGAAAACGCGCCTTTCAGCCCGCCTGTCCGCGCCGCCATCAGGAACACCGCCGGCCCGTCGAACTCATCGGGTTTCGGCAGCACGCCGCTGGCGCCCCAATCGGCGCTGCGCCATGACGACGGCCGGTCGACGCTCGCCCACCATGCGGCCGTGCCGGCTGCAGGCAGCAGAAAGAGTGCAAAAACCGTTGCCGCTAGCATCCTGATTATCTTCATTTGCTGAATGCCTTTGACTATTCGTGGACACGATGTAATGCCCAATCGGCTAGGACAAGGTTTTTGCCCTGCAAATTTTGGTGATCGAATGGCGAACCCGGTAATTTGTGAAGTCACGCGCGGAAATGTGGTCGAGAGCAGGCATCGCGGATCGGTTGCGGTGGTCGACGCAGACGGCGTTTCGGTCCTGGCGATTGGTGATGTAGAACGGCCGGTCTTCCCCCGTTCAGCCGTAAAGGTGATCCAGGCTCTACCGCTCGTCGAAAGCGGAGCTGCGGATGCGTTCAGTTTTGGCGACCGCGAACTGGCGCTCGCCTGCGCTTCGCATTTCGGTGAACCGGCTCATGCGGACCTCGCAAAATCCATGCTCGCGCGAGCCGGCCTGTCGATGGACGATCTCGAATGCGGAGCGCATTGGCCGGCAAAATCGAGCGCGACGCGCAAGCTGGCCCGCCAAGGCGGTTCGCCGTGCCCGCTCCACAACAACTGTTCCGGCAAGCATTCCGGTTTCTTGTGCACCTGTGTTCACCTGGGCATTGATTTTCCGGGTTATACGGGTCGCGACCACGCATTCCAGCGCGAGTTGACTGGTGTCATGGAGGAAGTCACCGGAACCGCGCATGCGGTAGACAATTGCGGAATTGACGGCTGCTCGATACCGACCCACGCGGTACCGCTGAGAAATCTTGCGCTGGGGTTTGCGCGAATGGCGACCGGCGCCGGGCTATCGGCGCAGAGAGCGGAAGCGGCGCAAAGACTGTTCAAAGCCTGCACGGCAGAACCTTTCTTTGTCGAAGGCACTGACGGGCCGTGCACGGCTTTGCTGAAAACCGGCAGGGGCGAGCTGTTTGCGAAAAATGGCGCGGAGGGCGTCTACTGCGGCGCGATGCCGTCGCTCGGTCTCGGTATGGCAGTGAAATGCGATGACGGCTCGATGCGGGCGGCAGTTTCGGTTTTTACTGCAGTCGCCGCGCGGATGTTGCGGGACGTTGCCGACGTCGGACCGGCGCTTGCTGCAATGGCGAACAAGCCATTGCTCAACCGCAACGGCTGGACGGTGGGCGAAGTCAGACCTGTTATTTGAGTTTGACCGCAGTTCCGAAGGCGAGAATTTCGGCGCTGCCCTGCATCACCATGGAAGTGGCGAAGCGCATACAGACGATCGCGTCGGCGTTTTGGGCCCGCGCGGCGGCGACCATGCGGTCGTAGGCCTGCTCGCGGGCTTCGCTCATCATTTTTGTATACTCGGTAACTTCGCCGCCGACCAGATTGCGCAACATCGCGATGATATCGGTTCCGATATGCTTGGCCCGGATCGTGTTACCCCTCACCACGCCGATGATCTCGGTGATTTCATGCCCGGCGATGGCCTCTGTGGTCGTCACGATCATCGGCCTAGTCCTTGATGTTCTTGTCGTAGTAGTCGTCTTCCGCATTGCTGAGCCGCTGCTGGATTACCCGCACGATGAGATAGACCAGCACCAGGATCGGGATGGCGATGATCCACGATACCGGCGACGCGGCAATGACGCCGATCGCCATCAGGATCAGCCAAAGCCCCGCCATGGCCACGACAAGTCCCAAAGCTATGTTGTCGAGTTTCATACCCGCAAGTCTTCGCACGGTGCGTTGCTCAGGGCCGCGAGAATGGCGCAATCGCAGGCCGGTTACAAGCCGCTTGCTATCCGACGACGTTGCGCTCCACCCGGAGCCGCGGGAATTCGCCCGATCCCGTCCGAGCCAGATCGCCGGTCACCCGCTTTTTCCAACGATGGCCGAATATCGCGCCATGCACCGTGTCTTCGAAAACGTTGTCGGTGATGACCGCCGATCCGGAGCCTTCGACCACCGACACGGCGATGCCTTCGCCTGCCTTGCGGATGACATTGCCGCTGGCCACCACATTGCGCATGAACTCGCCCCAGCCAATATGAATGCCGTATAGCGGTGCGTTTTCGATCACGTTTCCGGTCACCGATGTGTCGGCTTCCACCGAAATGCCAACGCCAATGCCGGGCGCGTCGGCGGGGTATGGACCTTCGGCGGAAAGATTACGAACGAGATTTCCCGAACAGACGCCCAGCCTGCCGCCATTGTTGAAATTGACGATGGAGATGCCGTTTGCCGCGCCATCGATGATGTTGGCGTTGATCACCGCGCCGTCGAAGGCAAACTCGGCGTAGATCGCCGTTTCGCCGGAGCGCGAGCAGTTGTTCGAGGAAATCTGCACGTTGCTGGCGCTGTTTGCGCGGATGGCCGAAAAGGCGCAGTCGGCCACTATGTTGCCGGAGATCAGTACATTGTTGGCCCGGAAGATGTTGATGCCGTTGCCGTACTGACCGGTACCGCCGTTGCGGGCGGAAATCCGGTCGATGCGGTTGTTGACGATCATTGCGCCATCGTCGGCCACCTGCCAGCGATGCACGAGAATGCCGCCATTCGCGCAATCGGTCACCCGGTTGCCCGAGATCTGAAGCAGGCCGCCTTCAACGCTGTAGATCGCCGCATCCGCCGCGCCGCTGATCAAGGTGTGTTCGATGCGGCCGCCCACCCTCTCCAGTGCAATGGCGTTCTTTCCGCTGCCGATTATTTCGCAATTGTCTATTGCGATCTTGCGGGCCCTGCGGATATCGATGAGCCCCTGCGCGTAATCAGCCAGCCAATGGTTGGCGCCGTCGATGGACAGGCCGGATATGTCGAACAGATCAAGATTCTCGCCGGCAAACAGGTGCCCGTCGCCGCCATAGATGATGCGCGTCGCGCCGGGAACCCCGGTCAACCGAACGCTCGACGGCAGCTTGAGATTGGAAACGACATAGTTCCCGGCAGGCAGATGCAGCGGCAGCTCGCGTTCGGCCGCAGTTTGCAGCATTTTGTTGAATGTCTTGCTCTGATCGTCATAAGCATCCGGCCGGATACCCAGTTCGGTTGCGTCGATCGACCCGCGCATGGAATTCATGGAGATGCCGGAGAGCGCACCTGCACCCATTGCAGGCGCGCTCAATCCGGCCAGCCCCAGCCCCAGCCCTGTTTTCAGGAAACTTCGTCTGTTCATGAACGGCACAACGCTCCCGTTTGAACGGAAACGGTGCAGAATTCATGCCAATAGAAATGTTTCAGAGCGGGATTCGGTCGGGTTCAACCGGCCGGAATGGAAAAATCCCGGAAAAACATCGCCGCACCGGCTTCGTCGATGTCTCCTGAAGCGACCGACAAGACGAAAGCGATCACATCATGGGGGTCGGCTTCGACACTGTATCCATTGAAATAGAGAAATAGATCGGCCGCCACCCACGCAGTGCGTTTGTTTCCGTCAACAAATGGATGATTTTTTGCGATGCCAAACAAATATGCAGCGGCGAGAACGAAAATATCGTCCTCACCGTAGTGATGTTTCTGCTCCGGACGGGCCAGCGCAGATTCCAGCATGCCTTCGTCGCGCAAACCTGGCGCTCCGCCGTGGAGGCGGAGCTGTTCGGCGTGAGTGGCTTCTATGAAAGTGCGGTCGTGAAACTCGATCACTTGGCAAGCTCGCGCAGCGCAACCTCGTATTTTTTCATGCGCTCACGTGCGATCTTCATCTTGCGGTCGAATTCTTCAGCGTCATCCTTGATGCGTTTGATGCGCAAATCGTCACCGTCACGCACCAGCACGACGCCGTCTCCGGCATGCAGGTGCATGTCTTCCAGCACATCCTTCGGAATAATTATGCCCTCGGAATTGCCGATCTTGCGGATTGTCGTTTTCACGGCTTTCGCTCCGTTATTACAACATTGCATATAACATCAGGAGCCATCGATTACAACGTGCGTTATAACATTGGGCGTCTATTTTCGCTCCAGAAGCGCGTCCAGCAGCAACTCCGCTGCCTCGGGGATGACCGTCCCGGGCGGGAATATCGCGTCGGCGCCCGCCTTTGTGACCGCTTCGTAATCCTGCGGCGGGATGACGCCGCCGATGGCGATCATGACGTCTTCGGCGCCGTGTTTCTTCAACGCCTGCTTCAACTCGGGCACCATCGTAAGGTGGCCCGCGGTCAGCGTTGACGCCCCGACAATCTGCACGCCGTTGTCTACCGCAAGTTTCGCAACCTCCTCCGGCGTCTGGAACATCGGGCCGATCACGACATCGAAACCCAGGTCGGAAAAAGCCGTCGCGATCACCTTCTGGCCGCGATCGTGTCCATCTTGGCCCATCTTGGCCACAAGCATGCGCGGCGGCGCGCCATGGGTCTTGCGCCAGGCTTCGATCTTTCCGGCGACACGGCCGGTCGCCGGAATGTTCGCAACGCCCTCTCCGTAGACGCCGGAAATCATCCTGATCTCGGCCACATGCCGGCCGAACACCTTTTCAAGCGCCATGCTGATTTCGCCGACGGTCGCACGCGCCCGTGCTGCATTGATTGCGAATTCGAGCAGATTGCCATCGCCTTCAGCCGCCTTCGACAGCGCCTGCAATGCGCCATCGACCGCCGCGACGTCGCGCGTGCCCTTCAGCGACTGCAATTTGGCAAGCTGACGGGCGCGCACTTCGGCATTGTCGACTTTCAGAACATCCACCTCCATGTCCTCGGCCGGACGGTAAGCATTGACGCCGATCACCGGTTGCTCGCCGGAATCGATCCGCGCCTGAGTGCGGGCCGCGGCCTCTTCGATGCGCAGCTTGGGAATGCCTTTCTCGATCGCAGCGGCCATGCCGCCGAGGTTCTCGACTTCCTCGATATGGATCATGGCGCGCGCGGCAAGATCGTGCGTCAACCGCTCCACATAGGCCGATCCGCCCCAGGGATCGATGATGCGGGTGGTACCGGATTCAAGTTGCAGCACCAGTTGGGTGTTGCGGGCGATGCGCGCCGAATGGTCCGTTGGCAGCGCCAGCGCCTCGTCGAACGAATTTGTGTGCAGCGATTGCGTATGGCCCTGCGTCGCGGCCATCGCCTCGATCATCGTGCGCATGATGTTGTTGTAGGGGTCCTGCGCGGTAAGCGACCAGCCGGAGGTCTGGCAGTGCGTGCGCAACGACAGCGAACGCTCGTCCTTCGGTGAAAACTCCTTCTTCATCAGCGCCGCCCAGAGCAGACGTGCTGCGCGCATCTTGGCGACCTCCATGAAGAAATTCATGCCGATCGCCCAGAAGAACGAAAGCCTCGGCGCGAACTTGTCGATGTCCATGCCGGCGGCTACCCCGGCACGCGCATATTCGATGCCGTCGGCGATCGTATAGGCCAGTTCGAGATCGGCCGAAGCGCCCGCCTCCTGCATGTGGTAGCCGGAAATGGAGATCGAGTTGAACTTCGGCATATGGGTGGAGGTGT
>JBFIBB010000118.1:0-10372 GCA_041582695.1 Rhizobiaceae bacterium | reverse complement strand
GTTGATTTGCGCGACGGCAAGGGCGAGATCGACGATATCGACAATCTCGGCAACCGCCGTGTCCTTTCGGTCGGCGAGCTGCTCGAGAACCAGTATCGCGTTGGCCTCTTGCGCATGGAGCGCGCGGTTGGCGTCGTCGTTTTCCAGGAACGGAATAAGCGCCGCGGCAACC
Organism: Rhizobiaceae bacterium; assembly: GCA_041582695.1. Taxonomy (GTDB): domain Bacteria; phylum Pseudomonadota; class Alphaproteobacteria; order Rhizobiales; family Rhizobiaceae; genus JAWKWH01. Next base: position 10,200 of record JBFIBB010000118.1, on the reverse strand, counting down.
GAAACAAGCTGCTTGGGCGAAACGTCCATCAGGTCGACGTTTTCGCGCGGCGCCATCATCACCTCGCCGGCGTGGCGGCAAACCACGAACTCGTCGACGAACTTGCCGTTCTTGTCGAGTTCGGCGTTGGCCTGCGCCACATAGTGACGCGCCTCCTCCATCGCCGACAGGTAAACGACGTCCATCGTCACCTTGCCGTTGACGATCTTGCGGTAGGGCGTTTCGATGAAGCCGTACTTGTTGACCCGTGCAAAGGTCGCAAGGCTGTTGATCAGACCGATATTCGGGCCTTCCGGCGTTTCGATCGGGCAGATGCGGCCGTAATGGGTGGGATGCACGTCGCGCACCTCGAAGCCTGCCCGTTCACGGGTAAGGCCGCCCGGTCCGAGCGCCGAGAGACGGCGCTTGTGGGTGATCTCGGACAGCGGATTGGTCTGGTCCATGAACTGCGAAAGCTGCGAAGAGCCGAAGAATTCGCGCACCGCCGCGGCAGCCGGCTTGGCGTTGATCAGGTCCTGCGGCATCACGGTGTCGATTTCGATCGAGCTCATGCGCTCCTTGATCGCGCGTTCCATGCGCAACAGGCCGATGCGGTACTGGTTTTCCATCAACTCGCCGACCGAGCGCACCCGGCGGTTGCCGAGATTGTCGATATCGTCGATCTCGCCCTTGCCGTCGCGCAAATCAACAAGCGTCTTGACCACCGCGAGGATATCCTCCTTGCGCAGCACGCGAACGGTATCTTCCGCGTCCAGTTCGAGGCGCATGTTCATCTTTACGCGGCCCACCGCCGAAAGGTCGTAGCGTTCCGGATCGAAGAACAGCGACTTGAACATCGCCTCCGCGGTGTCGATTGTCGGCGGTTCGCCGGGTCGCATCACGCGATAGATGTCGAAAAGCGCATCCTGCCGTCCCTCGTTCTTGTCGACGGCAAGCGTGTTGCGGATATAGGCGCCGACGTTGACATGGTCGATGTCGAGGATTTCGATCTCCTCGTTGCCCGCGTCGATCAGCACCTGCAGCGTTTTTTCGTCAAGCTCGTCGCCGGCCTCAAGATAGATTTCGCCGGTCTCCATGTTGACGATGTCTTCGGCAAGATAGCTGCCGTAGACGTCGTCCGCCGTCGCGCGAATCCATTTCAGCCCCTTCTCGGCAAGCTGTTTAGCCTGGCGCGCGGTGATCTTCTTGCCCGCCTCGACAACAACCTTGCCGCTGTCGGCATCGACCAGGTCGGAAACCGTTTTCAGGCCGCGAAACCGGTCGACCGAGTACGGAATGCGCCAGTTTTCGCCATCGCGGACATAGGTGAGGTTGTTGTAGAAGGTCGACAGGATTTCTTCGGTGTCCATGCCGAGCGCCATCAGCAGCGAGGTGACCGGAATCTTGCGCCGGCGGTCGATGCGCGCATGCACCACGTCCTTGGCGTCGAACTCGATGTCGAGCCATGAGCCGCGGTAGGGAATGACGCGGGCGGCAAACAGAAGCTTGCCCGATGAATGGGACTTGCCCTTGTCGTGGTCGAAGAACACACCCGGCGAACGGTGCATCTGGCTCACGATCACGCGCTCGGTGCCGTTGACGATGAACGTGCCGTTCGACGTCATCAGCGGCATGTCGCCCATGTAGACGTCCTGCTCCTTGATGTCCTTGATCGACTTTGCACCCGTATCTTCATCGACATCGAACACGATCAGGCGCAGCGTCACCTTCAGCGGCGCCGAATAGGTCAGGTCGCGCTGCCGGCATTCCTCGACGTCGAATTTCGGATTTTCGAACTCGTACGACACGAATTCCAGCATCGAGGTGCCGGAAAAGTCGGAAATCGGGAACACGGAGTTGAAAACCGCCTGAAGCCCCTCGTCGGGCCGGCCGCCTTCCGGCTCCTCGACCATCAGGAACTGGTCATAGGACGCCTTTTGAACCTCGATGAGGTTCGGCATTTCGGTGACTTCCGGAATCTTTCCGAAAAACTTTCTGATGCGTCTGCGGCCGCTGAAGGTTTGGGACTGCGCCATCGTCGCTCCTTGTTTCGCCATTCTGTGCTGCCGGAGGGTGCCGGCAAATTCCATTTCGCCCATCCGCCGGCGTATCGCGGCTTCTGAAACGGTAAAAACCCAACTCCGGAAAGCCATTGGCTGGCCCTCGGGAACAGGGTTGCTGCATGTAAACGCTCAACTAACCGGAGCGGGCGGCAATCCGCCCGCCCCGATCGGTACGCGATGACTACTTGAGCTCGACCTTGGCGCCAGCCGCCTCGAGCTTCTTCTGGATTTCCTCGGCTTCGCCCTTGGAAATGCCTTCCTTGACCGCCTTTGGAGCGGCTTCGACCAGATCCTTGGCTTCCTTCAGTCCGAGGCCGGTGATGCCGCGGACTTCCTTGATCACCTCGATCTTCTTTTCGCCAATTGCGGCCAGGATGACGTCGAATTCGGTCTTCTCTTCGGCAGCTTCCGCCGCCGCGCCACCACCGCCGGCGACTGCGGCGACCGCAACCGGTGCGGCGGCCGAAACGCCCCATTTCTCTTCAAGCAGTTTCGAAAGCTCTGCCGCTTCAAGAACGGTCAGGCTCGAAAGGTCGTCAACGATCTTTGCAAGATCAGCCATTTTTCAATTCCTTTGTCAGGTTCGAACGTGTGTGTTTCAGTTTGGTGAGGAACGGCCTCATGCCGCCTCGTCCTTCCGGGCATAGGCGCCAAAGACGCGGGCAAGCTGGCCTGCCGGCGCGTTGACGACCTGGGCGATCCGTGTTGCCGGCGTGGAAATCATGCCGACAATCTTGGCCCTCAGTTCGTCGAGCGACGGCAGTGTGGCGAGCGCCTTCACACCGTCGGCATCGAGCGTGGTCGCACCCATTGCGCCGCCGAGAATGACCAGATTGTCATTCGCCTTGGCGAAATCGGCCGCGACCTTGGGAGCCGTAACCGGATCGTCGGAATACGCAATCAGCGTCTGTCCCTGGAACAGCGCGGTCATGCCTTCCGACTCCGTGCCCTGAAGAGCGATTTTGGCGAGGCGGTTCTTCGCGACTTTGACGGTGCCGCCCGCAGCGCGCATTTTCGAACGAAGATCGTTCATTTGCGCCACGGTCAGACCGGCATAGTGGGCCACGACAACCGAACCCGTGCTCTTGAACACGTCATTCAGTTGCGAGACGAATTCGCGTTTTTCCGCTCTATCCACTTGCCTCTCTCCAGTTGGCAGCCGCTGGAACTTCAACGGCATGCCGGTTGCCTTTTGCCGGGCGGGACACCCTGATCAGTTAGGATCTCCCGTTCGACAGCGAGGATCCTGTCCCCTTCATGCCGGATCGCCGCAAGGCGTCGGACAAAAGGCCAACACGGTTCGAACCTCAATTCCCGGGCGCGAAGCCCTTCGAATTTCGGTCTCACCCGTCTCATGCAGGCTCATGCGAATTAAGGCGAGCCACCCGCAATCTCGGACAGGACGTCCGGAAGTCTCCTTCCGGTATCCGGGCCCCAAGGGGTCCGGAATTCTTAATTGTCGGACCGCGTAATGCCCGCGGTCCCGCAAACTACGACGCGCTCAGGCTCGAAATATCGAGCTTCAGACCCGGCCCCATTGTCGTGGTGATCGCCACGCGTTTGAGGTAGTTGCCCTTCGCGCCCGACGGTTTTGCCTTGACGACCGCATCGGTGAATGCGCGAACATTCTCCTCGATCGCCTTGGCGTCGAACGAAGCCTTGCCGACACCGGCGTGGACAATTCCGGCCTTTTCGACGCGGAACTCGACTGCGCCGCCCTTGGAGGCCTTCACAGCCGCCGTGATATCCGGCGTCACCGTGCCGACTTTCGGGTTCGGCATCATGCCGCGAGGACCCAGCACCTTGCCGAGACGGCCGACTAGCGGCATCATGTCCGGCGTCGCAATGCAGCGGTCGAAATCGATCTCGCCCTTCTGCACTTTCTCCACCAGGTCTTCAGCGCCCACCACGTCAGCGCCGGCTGCGCGGGCTTCATCCGCCTTCGCGTCCTTGGCAAACACCGCTACGCGGACGTTACGGCCCGTGCCATTCGGCAGATTTACAACGCCGCGGACCATCTGGTCGGCGTGGCGCGGATCGACACCCAGATTCATCGCGATCTCGAATGTCTCATCGAACTTGGCGGTCGCGCGTTCCTTCAAAAGCGCAATCGCCTCGGAAAGACCGTAGTACTTGTTGCGGTCAAGGCCCTCACGGGCTGCATTGATTCTCTTGCCCATCGCTTCAGCCCGCCACTTCTATGCCCATCGAACGGGCGGAGCCTTCGATCATCTTGGCAGCGGCCTCGACATCGTTGGCGTTGAGATCTTTCATCTTCTGCTCGGCGATCTTGAGCACGTCCGCGCGCGAAATCGTGCCTGCGACTACCTTGCCCGGTTCCTTGGAGCCGGATTTCAGTTTCGTCGCCTTCTTGATGAGGTACGACGCCGGCGGCGTCTTCATCGTGAACGAAAACGACTTGTCCTGGTAATAGGTGATGGTGCACGGGATCGGCGATCCTTTCTCCATCTCCTGGCTCGCGGCGTTGAACGCCTTGCAGAACTCCATGATGTTGATGCCGCGCTGACCCAGCGCCGGGCCGATCGGAGGCGACGGTGTCGCCGATCCTGCCGGTACCTGGAGCTTTAGCTGGCCTGCTACCTTTTTAGCCATGACTGCTTCTCTTGCCTTCTCTCATGCCGGCGAACCGGCGGTTGCAGTTTGGTGGTCCGGGCTTTCGCGAACGGCCGGCCAGGCCATTCACCCTCCCACCATGTTCGCAACGCCTTCGTATGCTGGCGCCGCGTTGACCGGTCAGCCCTTTTCGACCTGACCGAATTCAAGATCGACCGGCGTTGCCCGCCCGAAGATCGAAACTTCCACTTTGAGACGCGACCGCTCTTCGTCCACTTCCTGAACGGTGCCGTTGAACGAAGCGAACGGACCGTCCGACACGCGAACCGCCTCGCCGATCTCGAATGTGACGGACGGCTTCGGCCGCTCGACGCCTTCCTGCACCTGGGTCAGGATGCGCTCCGCTTCAGCCTCGGTAATCGGCACGGGCTTGGAATCCCCGAGAAATCCGGTCACTTTCGGCGTGTTCTTGATCAGGCTGAAAACCGCATCGGTCAGGTTTGCCTTGACCAGCACGTAGCCCGGAAAAAACTTCCGCTCCGCATCGACCTTGCGGCCGCGGCGCACCTCGACAACCTTCTCCGTCGGCACCAGGATCTTTTCGAACTTGTCCCACAGGCCCTTCAGCTTGGCCTGTTCCTCGATCGATTCGGCAACCTTCTTTTCGAAGTTCGAATAGGCGTGGACAATGTACCACCGCACAGTCATCTCAAACTAATCTCCGTAAACGCCGTATTCCGGTCGCCCGTTCAGCCACCAATATTCAAAATCAGGCCTACGGCGAACGCGATGACCTGGTCCGCCGCGAAAAAGAAAATCGCCGCAATGAACGCCATCACAATCACCATCATCGACGAAATCAGGGTCTCGCGCCTGGACGGCCAGGTGACTCGTGACGTTTCTGTTCGGACCTGCTGCAAAAAAGTGAATGGATTGATGCTCTTGGAAGCCATCGTCAGCCTGTTTTAATTCATCGCCGGCAGCAGAAATGCGGGCCGCGAATCAACTCGAATTCGGTGTTTTCCACGCGTTTACGGTGCGCAAAGCCTCATCAGCTCCACGCACCGCGTGTTCCGTTATTGCTACATAAAACCGAAATGTTGCTCGCGCAAGGCCTTTTCCCGGTTTCATGGCCAAACGCCGGTTCGCAACAATGCACCCGTTACAATCCCGGCTATGTCGTGCATTCAGATAGCGGTTTTGCAGATTGCTTGCAACATCTTGTTTTGCGAAATTGGTAACATGAACAATCACACCCGCCGCGACAATCCCAAATTGCCCGCCAGGCCCATTCGCAAATGCCGGAAGCAAAATAGTATTTGCTGCGTTGACTTGAAATGAGGCGCTCCAATGACACCAGCCAATCTTAGACCACTTACCCGCCTGGTAGTGCTGGCGATCTTCGCTTGCCTCGCGATCCTGCAGTCGCCCGAAGTATCGCGCGCCCAGTCCGTCCAGGGTCTACTCGAACTTGGGCCGGAGATGGAACCGTTTCTCGAAAAAGCCAAGGAAAAGGGTCTCGGCGTCATCATCGTGACGCCGCTTGAGGAAGAGAGGGCCGAAACGCCGGCGACAAGCTGGCGGGAAGACGGACTCAAGATGCGCCGGGAGCTTGTTCGAATTCTTTCCGGCACGCCGGAACTATTTCGCCATATCGGGAATGCAATCGCCAATTCGAGTCCGGACGGCACTTATTGGTGGTTGCTGTACGCTTTCGGCACCGCGGCGCTCGGTCTGGCTGCCATGTCCGCCAACCGTTGGCTGCTGGCGCGAACCAACAAACGGTTGCTGCAGTCCATGCTGGTAGAGAACCCGGAAAACCGGGCCGACAAGATCGGCTTCCTAATGTTCCGGGCCGGCCTGATACTGGTCAACATAATTGTGGGTTTCGGTGTCGGCATGATCGCGGCCATCGCGTTCGACTACGGACATGAACCCAGCCGCGCCACAATACTCATCATTCTTGTCGCATGGAGCTTCTACTGGATTTTCCGGGCGGTCATCCTGTTCAACATCATAGCCCATGACCTGCCCAAGCACCGGCTGATAAATCTTGATGATGAAAACGCAAAAATGGTGCAGTTCGACTGGCGCAATTCCATGGTCGCCGTCATTATCGCGTTTTCACTCACTGCCTGGTTTGACGCGCTCAATATCAATCGTGATGCCTACAAACTGATGCTCCTCGCATCCATGACCCTGGCAGTTCTGACCTTCGGCTATTTGACGATTAAGCATCGAAAACCGTTTGCCGGCGTCCTGCTCGGAGCTGGAGAGCCGGCCGCCAAACCGCTCTGGCGTCGAGCGTTCGCCGGATCCTGGCATTTCACCGGAATGTTTTATTTAATTGTAGCCTGGGCAATCAGCGTCTACCGCACAGTTCTGGACCTGCCCAGCGCGACGTTGCTGGTCGCTGCACCCGTCATCGCCTTCCTCGGCGGCGTGGGTACATACGGGATAACGCTTTTCGTCATCGACAAGGCTTATCAGGCGCGCCAGCGCCGCTTCGATATCAAAGTGGCTATCGCCCAGGAACGGGAAAAAGCCCGCCGCGAGCAGGAACAGGCGGCCATCGATGCCGCCCTGAGCCAATCGCACGACGAGGACGAAGACGATGAGTTGGTCATCAGCAAGGTCATGTCGGAAAAGAAAATGGAGCAGATGCCCGCATTCAGGCCGGTGTTCAAACCATTGCTTGAACAGGCCGCAGGCGTTCTTATCACCATCTTCGCGATCGGATTTGTGCTTTGGACCTGGGATGTGAACATCGGGCAGCGCGGCAATCCCATCACGGCCTTTGTCGACACGTTGATGATCGGTTTCGTCGGATGGTTCCTCTACCGCGCCGTAGCCATCTACATCGACGACCAAATCGCTGAAGAAACAGAGGAAAGCGGCGGTCACGCCGGTGAACCTGGCGAGGAGATGGGCGGTCCCGGCGCCAGCCGGCTGACGACCCTGCTGCCGCTGGTCAGGAACGTCATGGTTTCGGGTATCGTCGTTCTCACCGTGATGGTGATCCTGTCGAACATGGGTGTCGACATTGCGCCGCTGTTTGCCGGCGCCGGCGTCATCGGCCTCGCCATCGGTTTCGGCGCTCAAACCCTGATCAGGGATATCTTTTCGGGCGGCTTTTTCCTGTTCGACGACGCTTTCCGCAAAGGCGAATACATCGAAATGGACGGAATCCAGGGAACCGTCGAGAAAATTTCGCTGAGATCGTTTCAGCTTCGCCACCACAATGGCCCCCTGCACACGATACCCTTCGGCGAGATCACGCGGCTTACCAACTTCTCTCGTGATTGGGTGATGATGAAACTACCGCTGCGGCTGACCTACGACACCGATGTGGAACGGGTGCGCAAACTGATCAAGAAGCTCGGCCAGAAGCTCTTGGAACATCCCGATGTCGGCCATCTGTTTCTGCAACCGCTGAAGTCACAGGGTGTTTACAAGATGGAGGACTCGGCGATGATCGTTCGGGTCAAGTTTATGACCAAGCCGGGAGACCAGTTCGTCACCCGCAAGGTCGTCTATGCCCATATCCGGGAGCTGTTCGAACAGGAAGGCATCAAGTTTGCCCACAAGGAAGTCACTGTCAGGCTTGCCGAAGAACCGACGCGTCCGCTGACCGATCGTGAACGCAAAGCCATTTCCGCAGCCGCTCGCGAGGTAGCCGACGCTGACGAAATGGAGTCTGCGCCGGTCGATGACGGACCATAGGAAGCTGGCCGGTTATCGGGCGGCGGCCGCGCTTCAATCCGGCAATAGGATTGTAGTGCATCAGGGCCTGAAAACGCGATATGACGTCCGTTGAACCGATCTGGAACCCTTGGAAGAGCCTCTTCCGGGCGGTCTGGCAACGACTATTCTGAGCAGGAATTCCGGGTGACGAGAGAACAGCTTCTGACCATTCTGAGCGGGCTGGGTGAAGCTGTATTCGCCCTCGGCGACGACCGGCGGATACTTTTTTCGAATCCGGCGGCAGTCCGGCTTTTCGGTGACAATTTCACCGGTCGCGACATCGTGCGCGCCGTGCGCCACCCCGAATGTCTGGCGGCGATCAACCAGGTGCTTTCCGGCGCGGATAGCGCAAAGGCTGTGATAACGCTTGAGGCGCCGCTTCATGGAACATACGAGGTGACCGCCACAAATCTCGGAGCCGGCAGTTCCGATGGTTCGCGCGTAGCGGTCAGTTTCAACGATATTACCCACATCCGTCATGCCGAACAGATGCGCAGCGATTTCGTCGCCAATGTCAGCCACGAACTGCGTTCGCCGCTGACGTCGCTTTCCGGCATCATCGAGACGCTCAAAGGTCCTGCAAAAGGCGACGCTACCGCCACCGAGCGGTTTCTCGACCTGATGGAAAACGAAGCTTGGCGCATGAACCGGCTGATCGGCGACCTGCTGTCGCTGTCGAGGGTCGAAGCCGACGAACGCGTCCGTCCGATCGAAAAGGTCGATATCGTTTCCGTCGTCGAAAACGTGATCGCCATGCTGGAGATGCAGATTGAAAACGAGGGCAAATCCGTGCGGCTGGAGAAACCGAATACAGTTCCGCCAGTCCCGGGAGATCGTGACCAGCTTACCCAGGTTATGCAGAACCTGATCGAAAATGCGTTGAAATACGGCGCGGCCGGCACCGGTGTCACCATCAGGATTTCGCAGAACGACAAGATTGCCGGAGTGCGCGGGCCGGTTGTCTCCATATCGGTCGAGGACGAGGGCGAAGGCATCGATGCCTTGCATATTCCCCGCCTGACGGAGCGTTTCTACCGCGTCGATGCCGGGCGCTCGCGCGACAAGGGCGGTACGGGGCTCGGCCTTGCAATCGTCAAGCACATCGTCAACCGCCATCGCGGGCGATTGCAGATCGAAAGCCAGCCGGGCAAGGGCAGCACCTTCTCAGTGCACCTGCCAACAGAACAGGACAGCGGAGCATCCGCTGCACAGACTGTCACATAACTGCAATCTAACTGTCATATCGATGTGACGTGCAGGGCCTATGGATGGTCCGCGCCGCGGCGATTGCGGCGAAATGAAAAATTGCACGGAGAAACAGGGTATGTTCAGCAAATCCACCTCGGCGGTCGCACTGTGCGCCGGCCTTTCCATGCTCGCTCTGGACACAAGCGCGGGATATGCCCGCGACCAGATCCAGATAGCAGGCTCATCGACGGTCCTCCCCTACGCGTCGATCGTCGCCGAGGCTTTCGGCGAGAATTTCGACTTCCCGACCCCGGTGGTCGAATCGGGCGGTTCGGGCGCCGGCCGCAAGAAATTGTGCGAGGGTGTCGGCGAAAACACCATCGACATCGCCAATTCCTCCTCGCGCATCAAGCAGTCGGATATCGACCTTTGCGCGCAGAACGGCGTCGCGGAAATCCAGGAAGTCCGTATCGGTTACGACGGCATCGTTTTCGCATCTGACATCAACGGCGCCGATTTCGCCTTTACGCCGGCAGACTGGTACAATGCGCTGGCGGGCAAGGTGATGAAGGACGGGCAGCTTGTCGACAATCCCTACAAGAAATGGAGCGACATCCGTTCCGACCTGCCGGAGAACGATATTCTGGCCTTC
>JBFIBB010000117.1:0-10419 GCA_041582695.1 Rhizobiaceae bacterium | reverse complement strand
GCCTACAAGTTGGCCGAGGCTGTCAGCGCGCGTGGCTCCGAGATCCAGTTTTCCATCCTCAACGAAACGATGCTGGAACGGGTCGCCGGCCGGGCGAGGGCAGCCGGCATGCGCGGCGAATTGCGCCGATCGGCGCGCCTGTCTGCACTCTGGCGCGAAACGCGAGAAACCGTCCTGAATACGGATATTTACAATCTCGATCGCAAACAGCATGTGGTTGGCCTGGTAACCAAACTCAGGGCCGGAATGCAGCCGTAACCAATCCGGGATGGCAATTGGCGCCTTAGTGCGCTATCTGACCGCGATTTTGCAATAATCGGCCGCGTTAACGGCCAGGGACATCCATGTCAAAAGAGAAATTCTACATCACTACGCCGATCTTCTATCCAAACGGGATTCCCCATATTGGCCATGCCTATACGGCAATCGCCACGGACGCGCTTGCCCGTTTCCAGCGCCTCGACGGCAAGCAGGTAATGCATCTCACCGGAACTGACGAGCACGGGCTTAAGATGCAGCAGACCGCCGAGAAAGAAGGCGTCTCGCCTCAGGCATTGGCGGACAAGAACTCGGCTCTGTTCCGCAGGATGCAGGAAAAGCTCAATTGCTCTTTCGACGACTACATTCGCACCACTGAACCGCGCCATCATGCAGCCTGCCAGGAGATCTGGCGCCGCATGGAGGCAAATGGAGATATTTATCTCGACCGTTACTCGGGATGGTATTCGGTCCGCCAGGAGGCCTATTTCGAGGAAAGCGAAACGATTGTCGGCGACGACGGCGTGCGTCGCGAACCGCTCGGCTCGCCAGTTGAATGGACCGAGGAGGAGAGCTACTTCTTCCGCCTGTCGAAATATCAGGACCGACTGCTCGAACTGTACGACAGGCATCCCGGATTTGTCGGGCCGGACCAGCGCCGCAACGAGGTGCGCTCGTTCGTGGCTGGAGGCCTGCGCGACCTGTCGATCTCGCGGACGACGTTCAATTGGGGCGTCAAGGTGCCGGGCGCCGAGGGTCACGTCATGTATGTGTGGGTCGATGCTCTGACCAACTACATCACTGCGGCGGGCTTTCCTGACGAAAACGATCCCAACTGGTCATTCTGGCCGGCCGATGTTCACATCATCGGCAAGGACATTGTCCGCTTTCACGCTGTCTACTGGCCGGCGTTCCTGATGTCCGCCGGCATCGAACCGCCAAAGCGGGTCTTCGCGCACGGCTTTCTTTTCAACAGCGGGGAAAAGATGTCAAAATCGGTTGGCAATGTTATCGACCCGATGGCGATGGCGGATGCCTATGGCGTCGACCAGACTCGTTACTTCTTCTTGCGCGAAGTGCCATTCGGCCAGGACGGCAGCTACAGCCACGAAGCGATTGTCAATCGCACGAATGCCGACCTTGCCAACGATCTCGGCAATCTGGCGCAGCGTTCGTTGTCGATGATTGCCAAGAATTGCGATGGCAAGGTGCCGGTCCGGGGTTCACTGCAGGAAGCCGACCGCGCCATTCTGGACCAGGCCGAAGCGGCGCTTGCCGCTGCGCGCGAAGCCATGGCGGTGCAATCGATCCATACGGCGTTGGTCGCGATTTTCGCGATCGTCGCGGAGGCCAACCGCTATTTCGCCGGTCAGGAGCCCTGGGCGCTGAAGAAAAGCGATCCGCAACGCATGGCAACCGTTCTCAATATTACCGCCGAGACCGTGCGCCGCGTCGCGATACTGTGCCAGCCATTCATTCCGGATTCCGCGGCAAGGCTGCTCGACTTGCTCGCCGTTCCGAATTCGGCGAGATCATTCGCCGATGTCGTCGGCGCAAGCGCGCTTGTTGAAGGTACCGCACTCCCAAAACCGGAAGCGGTTTTCCCGCGCTTTGTCGAAGCCGAAGCCGCAAGCTAGAACCGTTAATATGCTCGTCGACAGCCACTGCCACCTGGATTTTGCCGATTTCGCCGATGAACGCGACGATGTGATCGCACGCGCGACAGAGGCTGGCGTCGAGTTCATGGTTACGATCTCGACGCGTGTCAGAAAGTTCAAGCAGGTTCTGGCAATCGCCGAGGCATACGAGCAGGTTTATTGCTCCGTCGGCACTCATCCGCACAACGCGCACGAGGAACTCGATGTAACAGTCGGCCAGATCACGGACCTTGCGAAACACCCGAAGGTCGTGGCGATTGGCGAGGCCGGTCTCGACTACTACTACGATCACGCGCCGCGCGAGTCGCAGGTGGCTGGCCTGCGCAACCATATCGCCGCAGCGAGGCAAACCGGTCTGCCGCTCGTCATTCACGCCCGTGACGCCGATGACGACATGGAAGCAATACTGCGCGAAGAAACGGGGAAGGGGGCCTTTCCCTTCGTGCTGCACTGTTTTTCCTCAGGCCGGCAACTTGCAGAGGCTGGTATTGAACTGGGCGGCTATGTTTCCTTTTCCGGCATCGTGACATTCAGGAATTCCAAGGCACTTCGCGACATCGCCCGGATTATTCCGCGCGACCGCATTCTGGTCGAAACAGACGCACCGTACCTCGCTCCGGTGCCGAAGCGCGGGCGGCGCAACGAACCGGCTTTCGTGGCGCATACTGCCGCATCACTGGCCGAAACGCTGGACATGCCGGTGGACGAACTTGCCGCGTCGACCACCGATAATTTCTTTCGCCTGTTTTCAAAGGTGCCGAGGCCGGCAGGCTGACCGATGACGGATCGAATTCGCCTGACCATTTTGGGCTGTGCATCTTCACCTGGCGTTCCGCGCATCAACGGCGACTGGGGAAATTGCGATCCCGCAAATGCGAAGAACCGCCGCCGCCGGCCTGCCGCGCTCGTGGAACGGATTGCCAAGGATGGCGGCGTCACCCGGGTCGTCATCGACACGGGGCCGGATTTCCGCGAACAGATGCTGTCGGCCGGCGTTACCGCGCTGGACGCCGTTGTCTATACGCATGCACATGCCGATCATATCCACGGCATCGACGATCTGCGCGGATTTGCGCTGCAATCCCGCAAGCTGGTCAACATTCATGCCGATCGCCCGACACTAGACCGCCTGCTGGAGGGTTTCGGCTATTGCTTTCATACGCCGCAGGGCAGCGATTATCCGCCCATCTTGCGTCCCAATCTGATCGACCATGACAGTGACATCCGGGTAGATGGTGCGGGGGGTACGCTCACCTTGACTCCGCTGCCCCAGACACATGGCAGCATCATATCGCTCGGCTTTCGCATTGCCGGTATCGCATACTGTCCCGACATGAACGGGTTTCCTCAAAAAACGATACAATTGCTTGATAATCTTGACTTTTTGATCATTGACGCCTTGCAGTATCGCCCGCATCCGAGTCATCTTTCCCTTGCCGAAGCGCTGGACTGGATCGAGCGCCTGGCGCCTCAGCGGGCGGTGTTGACACACATGCATGTTCCGCTCGACTACGATACAGTCATGGCGGAGACACCGGAACACGTCGAACCGGGATTCGACGGTATGACGCTTGAAGTGACATTATGAAAGCATTGATTCCATGAGCAAAAGCGTTAACCGGGTAAGAGAAGCCGCGGCGGCGGCCGGCATTGCCATAGAGGTACGCCGCATGGGCCAGTCAACGCGGACCGCCGAGGAAGCCGCAAACCAATGCGGGTGTGATGTCGATCAGATAGTCAAATCGTTGATATTCAAAGGTAAATCCACAGGAAAGCTCTATCTGTTCCTTGTGCGTGGATCAAAGCGTCTCGACACCGTCAAGGCAGCGGACGCAGCCGGCGAAGCGCTTGACCGCGCGGACGTGCAATCCATTCGCGACCTGACAGGGTTTGCGATTGGCGGCGTTTCACCGATCGGCCACATCAATCCCATTGCCGCTTTCGCCGACGAGGGATTGACGGGATTCGCGACGGTATGGGCAGCGGCAGGCGCGCATGACGCCGTATTCGAGGTGGAGCCGGTTGCTTTGATCGCGGCCGCGGGCGCAGCGCTAATCGACATCGCAGCCGAAGGTTAGCGAAAATGGCAGCCGTCTCACGCGCGCATAGCCTTGCCCATTAGTTCCATAATCTATCTTATGTGATTTTTTGTTTTACGTATCCTGACGGGCGGATCGGTCTCGCCTCCTGTTCGGAATGACCGGCAGACCAAACGGATTGCCTGCAGGAAACGCAATTGGTCGCGGTGCGGCTTACACGCAAAAACTCGGCCACAGGTAAAACAGGATTTGCCGTTTTAACTGGGATGTTCCATGTGCAGGATCGACATATCTGGAAACAACGGCAGTTTGAGTGTGAAAGCCTGAAATGCAATCGTCAAATGAAATATCAACGCTTATCGAAATCATGGCCGCTCTCAGGACGCCAGTGACAGGATGTCCTTGGGATCTCGAGCAGGATTTCGACAGCATCGCCCCCTACACCGTCGAGGAAGCCTACGAAGTCGCTGACGCCATCGAGCGGCGCGACATGGACGATTTGCGCGATGAACTCGGGGACCTGCTCCTGCAGGTCGTCTACCACGCGCGAATGGCCGAGGAACTAAACCTTTTCGACTTTAGCGATGTCGTGAGCGCGATAACCGAAAAGATGATCCGCCGGCACCCGCATGTATTCGGCGATAAACAAGCCCGCAGCGCCGGAATGGCGAAGGGAATGTGGGAGAAGATCAAGGCGGAAGAGAAATCGAGCAAGAAAGAACCGGATGAAGCGGTGGGAAAACCGCGATACCTCGATGGCGTTCCGCGCGCCCTTCCCGCTCTGTCACGGGCATTGAAACTGCAACAGAAAGCAGCACGTGTCGGCTTCGACTGGGGCGCTGCCGGTCCGGTCCTCGACAAAATCGAGGAGGAAATTGCGGAGCTCAGGGCGGCGATTGGCGGCGGCGAAAGCAATGCCATGGAGGACGAACTGGGCGATATCCTGTTTGCCGTTGTCAATCTCGGCCGGCACCTCGGTATTGACAGCGAAAAAGCCCTCAACCGGACCAACAGGAAATTTGTGACCCGGTTCGGGCATGTCGAACATCGGTTGGCAGTTGCCGGAAAATCGCTAGAGGCGGCAAGTCTGGATGAAATGGAGGAACTTTGGCAGGAAGGAAAGGCAATCGACAGCCCGCCTTGATTTCATCGACGGGCAGTCTCGTTTTATTGCCCGGTTGCAACAGGCCTGCCCAGGCGCTTTTCGATCTCGCCGCGCGCCGCCTTGCTCGTACGCAAAGTCAAATCCAGGCCGCCGTCATCCCTGTCCTTTCGGCCAATCACCTCGCTGTTCCGGTAAAGCCAGTCGGTCAGCCTAATCTCGGCCGCATCGAGATGAACCGTCAGGGTTTGCAGGTCGCCTGAAACCAGCGTTTCCATCCTTTCAAGCAGATCGTCCAGCCCTTTGCCGGTTGTCGCGGATACCGTCACATGCGAAGCGGCGCCGGGACGGTTACCTGCGCGTTGCGCGTTTTCCGCTTCATCCAGAGTTACCAGATCCGACTTGTTCCAGACCTCGAGAACCCGTTTTTGGTCCGTTGAATCTATTCCCAGTTCGCGCAGGATCCGATCGACATCTTCCGCCTGGGCGGCAAAATCCGGGTCTGACATGTCACGCACATGAAGCACCAGATCCGCCTCCACTACCTCCTCCAGCGTGGCGCGGAACGCCGCGACCAGATGGGTCGGCAGGTCTGAGATGAAGCCCACGGTATCGGACAGGATGACGATTGTTCCATGCGGCAGCCGCAGGCGTCGCAGGGTCGGATCGAGCGTGGCGAACAGCATATCCTTCGCCAGCACTTCAGCCCCGGTCAATCGGTTGAACAGAGTTGATTTTCCGGCATTTGTGTATCCGACGATCGCGACGACGGGATATGGCACCTTTTTGCGTTTCGAGCGGTGAAGATCACGCGTCCGGCGCACGGTTTCGAGTTCACGCTTAACTCTTACGATCTTCTCGCGCAGAATCCGCCGGTCCGCTTCTATCTGCGTTTCGCCCGGACCGCCCAGAAATCCCGCGCCGCCTCTCTGGCGCTCCAGATGGGTCCAGCTTCTGACCAGACGGCCTCTTTGATAGTTCAGATGAGCAAGTTCGACCTGCAGCACGCCTTCCTTGGTGCGTGCGCGGTCGCCGAAAATCTCCAGTATGAGGCCGGTACGGTCGAGCACCTTCGCGTTTAGCGCTTTTTCCAGATTGCGCTGTTGGATCGGTGTCAGCGGATGATCGACAACAACGACCTCAATCCCGTTTTCTGCAATGATCTGCGCCAGCTCACTGATCTTGCCTGTTCCTAGCAGTGTCGCAGGCTGCGGCTTTGCAAGGACGGCGATGGCGGCATGCGCGATATCCAGATCGATTGCCTCGGCAAGCCCCCTCGCCTCGTCCAGCCTCGCTTCGGCGGAGCGCACCGTCACTCTGTCGATTGCAATCCTTGCCTTTGGTCCTGTAACGACCGGCACGACGACCGCCGCTCGCGCTACGCCAGCCAACGGCGTTTCGCGGCGTTCGCCGTTCAATTGATTGTTATCGGAACCCCCAGGGCGTCTTGCCGTCAATCAGCTTGTCCCGTCGGAATCCTCATTGTCGAACATCTGCACCGGCTGACTTGGCATTATCGTAGAAATTGCATGTTTATAGACCAGTTGCGAATGTCCGTCACGGCGAAGCAAAACGCAAAAATTGTCAAACGATGTGACAACGCCCGTTAGCTTTACGCCATTAATGAGAAAGATTGTCAGAGGGTTCTTTGCCTTACGGACAGAGTTTAGAAACACGTCCTGCAAATTTTGTGACTTGTCCGCCATTTTCTTGTTCCATTCCCCATTTCACACACACAAATTCAGACCGGGTTGTTCCCGGGACCATCCGGTTTCAGCACATCTTTTCCCTGAACCAGCGGAGGTACAAGGTATTTTAGCCGAATTAGAATTGCGGTTATCAGGCCTCGCGTTTTTCCGCAACGTCTAAAAAGGTTTCACGCAGTGCTGTCGCAACCGAACCGGGTCTGCCATTGGCAATTGTATGATTGTCAATTGACACAACCGGCATGATTACCGAACTCGCCGACGATACAAAGGCTTCCCGCGCGGATTTCGCCTCTTCGACAGTGAACGCGCGTTCCTCGACCTTCAGGCCAAGTTTTTCAGCAACCTTCATCGCCGTCTGACGTGTGATTCCGCGCAAGATGCCATGATCGGCTGGCCGTGTCACCAGTACTCCGTCCATGGTAACGATCCATGCATTCGTAGCGCCGCCTTCCTTCACAGTTCCATCGGGATCAACAAACCAGGCTTCCTGGGCGCCTTGCTCCTTGGCTGACTGGCGCGCCAGTACGTTGGGAAGCAGGCCAATCGTCTTGATATCGACACGGTCCCATCGATTTTCGGGCGTGGTCACCACCTTCAATCCGGCTGCCGCTTTGGCTGCAAAGACCCGCTTGTTGATCGACTTGGCCGTTACCACAAGGGCCGGATGCGTGCCGGGCGCCGGAAACACATGATCGCGAGGCGCGACGCCACGGGTCACCTGCAGATACACGAGGCCATGTTTGACCTTGTTGCGGCGGATGACTTCACGAATAACGACTTCCAGAGCCGACCGGTGCATCGGCCAGGCAATTTGCAGTTCCGTAAGTGAGCGGTTCAGCCGGTCGAGATGAGCGGTCATGTCGATGATCATGCCGCCCGCAATCTCGCAAACTTCATAAACACCATCCGCAAACTGGTAGCCCCGGTCTTCGATATGCACAGCCGCGTTCCGATGCGGCAGGTATTGACCGTTTACATAGGCAATGCGTGACATGGGGCTTTCCGGGTGCGAATGGAATTGTCAGAAGAATTCGATACTGACGCGGAAAAGCTGCTCCACCTGCTTCACCGCGCCCGACAGCGCAAAGATCACCACACGGTCTTTCGGCTTGATCTTGACCGAACCGCCCGGCTTTATGATCTCGCCGTTGCGGTAAATCGCGCCTATCCTGATGCCCGGCGGCAATTCGACATCTCGCAACTCGGGCCCCACCAGCGGCGAAGTTTCAAGTGCTTCTGCCTCGATTACCTCGGCGCCGCCCTTGTGCACGCTGTGGACCGCGCGGATACGGCCGCGGCGGATGTGCTGCAAGACGCGGGAAATGGTTACCGAGCGCGGGTTGATATGCGCATCGATGCCAAGCGTTTTGGTAAAGTCGTGATAGCTTGGATCATTGATCAGCGTCAGGTTGGATTTGCACCCAAGCCGCTTTGCCATGACGCTCGAAAGAATGTTGACTTGGTCGTTGTTGGTCAGCGCGATCATCAGATCGGCATCTGCGATATCCGCTTCAGTCAAAAGCTTCTGGTCGAGCGAACTGCCCGCTAGCACGACTGTCCGCCTTAACTGGTCAGCAATGAATACAGCCCGCTTTCGGTCATTTTCGATGATCTTGACCTTTGTGCGTGACTGCCGCTCCTCCAACGCCTTTGCGGCAAACAATCCGATATTTCCGCCGCCTGCGATGACGATCCTCGTCGCTTCTGTTTCGTCATGTCCGAAAAGGCCCAATGTCCGTCTTACCTGGTCGCGTGCAGTCACGACATAGGCCAGATCACCGGCGACAAGCTGATCGTTAGAATGCGGAATGAACAACCGGTCCTCGCGATTGACGCCGACCACAGTGGAGGGCAGGTCCGGAAACAGTTCACTCAACTGCGCCAGCGGGGTGTTGATAACCGGGCATTCGTCGCGGCATTCGATAGCGACCAGTACGATCTTCTCGTCGGCAAAACGCACGATGTCGTTTGCGCCCGGCATGGCGATTCGCCTGAGCACCATCTGGCCCACTTCGAGTTCGGGCGAAATCACTACGTCGATCGGCATGTGATCACGGGAAAACAGATCCTGATAATGCGGCTCGAGATAGGATTGCGCGCGAACCCGGGCGATCTTTGTCGGTACGTTGAACAGCGAATGGGCGACCTGGCAGGCCACCATGTTGACTTCGTCGTACAGGGTAACCGCGATGATCATGTCGGCTTCCTGCGCACCCGCATTCTCCAGAGTGCCGGGATGCGCGCCGTGCCCGACAAAACCGCGCACGTCGAGATTGTCACGTATGTTCCGGATCAGCTCGGCCGACGTATCGATTACGGAAACATCGATCTGCTCGGTTGAAAGCCGCTCGGCGATGCCGTATCCGACCTGGCCGCCACCGCAAATGATTACTTTCAATTCGGCCCCCTCGCCTTACACACCGAGCGATTTCAGTTTCCGGTGCAGCGCGGATCGCTCCATACCAATGAATTCCGCTGTACGCGATATGTTTCCGCCAAAGCGGTTGATTTGCGCGATAAGGTATTCCTTCTCGAATTGCTCGCGCGCCTCGCGCAATGGCAGCGTCATGATGTGCCTGTCGGACTGGTTCGGCGCTTTCGGCATCACGTCCCCGATTTCGCCCGGTAGCAGATCCGCGGTAATCGGCGAGCTCGGATCGTCGCTCCGGGTCAGGATCATCAGCCTTTCGACATTGTTCCTGAGCTGCCGCACGTTGCCCGGCCAGTCATGAGCCTGCAAAACCGCCAGCGCGTCGTCGCCCAAGGTTCGCGGCTTTATGCCCGCCTGCTTCGCCATTTGTTTCATGAAATGATCAACGAGATAGGGAATATCCTCGCGCCGTTCGGCAAGTCCGGCGACAACGACCGGCACAACCGCCAGGCGGTGATAGAGATCCTGCCGGAACTTGCCTTCCTGGATCAGCGTCTCGAGATTTTGCGAAGTGGACGAAATGATCCTGACATCGACCTTCACCCTTCGCGTACCGCCAACGCGCTCAAACTGCTGATCGACCAATACCCGGAGAATCCGGCTTTGCGTTTCCGGTGGCATATTGGCTACTTCATCAAGGTAGAGTGTGCCGCCGTGAGCCTCCTCGAGCGCACCCACTTTGCGTTCCGTTCCATTCGGCTCTGTGCCGAACAATTCGATTTCCATGCGTTCGGGCGTGATCGTTGCCGCATTCACGGTAACGAAGGGTCCAGCTCTCCTGTTGGACTGCCGGTGGATCGCACGCGCGGTTAACTCCTTTCCGCAACCCGATGGCCCGATGATCATGATCCGGCTGTTCGTCGGCGCGACCTTTTCGATGGTTTGCCGCAACTGGCTCATGGCCGCCGACATGCCGATCAGGTCGAATGTCTCACCGCTGCGTTTCCTGAGGTCCGATACTTCACGGCGAAGATTGGATGTCTCAAGCGCGCGTTCGCAGATCATGATCAATCGGTCGGTCTTGAACGGCTTTTCGATGAAGTCATATGCGCCGCGCTTGATCGCCGAAACGGCTGTTTCGATATTCCCGTGTCCGGAGATCATGACCACCGGCAATTGCGGATGCAGAGCCTTGATTTCATCCAGCAGCGCCAGACCGTCGAGCCTCGAACCTTGCAGCCAGATATCGAGGAACACCAGGCGCGGCACCCGCTCGGTGATG
>JBFIBB010000116.1:0-10421 GCA_041582695.1 Rhizobiaceae bacterium | reverse complement strand
CTTCGGGAGGGGCCGGTCCCGAAAAACCTCGAAACCGCGCGCGCATGTCTATATATGCCGTCAGAGGGCCTATCGGTATTCGGGGTTTGGAGCGCGCGCGGCATGCATGAAAACCATTCAGTTCCAGCAGCGGAACCGCAGGAAAAGAATTTTCCCTTCGCCGGTCCGCGAAACCGGGAACGGCGGTCTTCATCCTGTCTTCCGCGCAGACAAGCGCAGCCTGCACGCAGGCCGGCCGCAAGGCCTCTACGCGTCCAGGATTAAGAAATGGCCCGCATCTACGAAACCCGTGCCTGGCGCGACAAACTCTCCCCCTCGCTCGACGAAATCGAAATGCTGGCAATCGAGGCCTATGCACATCTGCCGCAGGAGTTCCGCAAACTGACCGGCGAGGTCATCATCCAGATCGCCGAATACCCAACCGAGGAGATCATGGACGATCTGGCGTTGGAAACGCCGTTCGACCTGCTCGGCCTGTTCGAGGGGCGCGGCATCGCCGAGCGCTGGAACCCGCAGACCGGCGAAGGCGAGAACCGCATCACGCTCTACCGGCGCGCCATCCTCGACTACTGGGCCGAAAACGAGGAAACCCTGGGCGACATCATCACCCATGTGCTGATCCATGAACTCGGCCATCATTTCGGCCTGAGCGACGATGACATGGCCCGCATCGAGGCCGATGCCGAGGCGGAGCGAAGCCAGTAGGCGTCGTCATCCGTTGGCACCGAAAATCCCGAACAAAGATCGATTCGGCTCCGGAACTACTGTTCCCCCAGCTTCATCGCCGGGTCGTAGTCCTTGCCCTCGACTTCCTTGACCACCGCCTGGCCGCAGCGCATCACGGCAGCGCCGGCATCGAAGGCGTAGATCGGCGATCCGTGCAGGCTCCAGCCCTTGTTCAAGGCCGCGGTCACCTTGTGGCAGAAACTGGCGTCGTCGGGACCGGTCAAAAAACGGTAGAGTTTCAATTGCGCATTCCCTTGCCATGCGGCTTCATGTCCGGGCTTTGCCATGGCGGCGGCCCCGCTGCAAGCGGCTCTTCCGGCCAGGGAGTTGACGTAGCGCGTACCAGTCACTATCTGCGGCGCTTCACGAAGGGCCCGAAGCGCCCGCCGTCCGCAGCCGAAGGGCATGGTGAAGCTTCATTTCAGCACAATATCGTTTCGATGCCCGGATATGGCCGAGACGGCAAGGCGGACCCCGTATTCATCAGACCAGATCCGGACAAGGAGCGGAACGATGACCGACATCAATGACTACAAGCAGATGGCAAAGCGGCTCAGACAAGCGCTTGCCACGGAAGGCGTGACCGTCACCCATGGTCGCGCGCTGGAGCTCGTCGCCCGCCAGTTCGGTGCGCGCGACTGGAACACGCTTGCCGCCCGCAAGGCGGAAAGGGGCGCCATTCCCTTCGCCGTCGGCCAGAGGGTCGAAGGCACATTTAATAAAAAGCCGGCGACCGGCCGGGTTATCGGGCTTTCCGAAACAATCAAGCCCGATCTGTGGCGGATCACGATCCGGTTTGATCCGGCGGTCGATGTGGTGACCTCAGAACTGTTTTCCTCCGAACGGCATCGCATCACCATGATCATCGGGGCCGATGGCCGCTCGCGGCGGCTGACCGGCACCGAGACGGGAGTGATGGCGCTGAAAGTCGCCTGACAGCAATGGCAGCGGTCCGGAACGGCAAACCGGACCGCTTGATTCATCGTTCAGCATGGTGCAAACGTCGGCGCAATTCAGCGTATTGACGAGGGATCCATATCGCGCATGGAAAAGTTCACAAAGCTCACCGGGGTCGCCGCGCCCCTGCCGATCGTCAATGTCGACACCGACATGATCATCCCGAAGGATTACCTGAAGACGATCAAGCGCACGGGTCTGAGCGCCGGCCTGTTTGCGGAAATGCGATTCAACGAGGACGGTTCGGAAAACCCGGATTTCGTGCTCAACAAGCCGGCCTACCGCAAGGCGCAGATCCTCGTCGCCGGCGACAATTTCGGCTGCGGCTCCTCGCGCGAGCACGCGCCATGGGCGCTGCTCGACTTCGGCATCCGTTGCGTGATCTCGACCTCTTTCGCCGATATTTTCTACAACAACTGCTTCAAGAACGGGATCCTGCCGATCAAGGTCAGCGCGGAAGACCTGGAAAAACTGATGGACGACGCCGAACGCGGCGCCAACGCCACGATCACGGTCGATCTGGAGGAAATGGAAATCCGCGGCCCCGACGGCGGGGTCATCAACTTCGACCTCGACGAATTCAAACGCCACTGCCTGTTGAACGGCATTGACGATATCGGGCTGACAATGGAAAAATCGTCGGCCATTGACACCTACGAGAAGAAGGCCGCGGAAGCGAGGCCGTGGGCTTGAAGCGGACCGCCGGGCCGTGAAGCCGGGTCGGCAAGCGCAACCGGTGTGTGCCGCTGCGGGCATCCCTGCCCCGTCGATCGAGGAGCGAATGTGAGCCGCAAGCTGATTTCCACCGGATCGCCATTCGAAAAGGCCGCCGGCTATTCGCGCGCCGTGGTCGACGACAACTGGTGTTTCGTGTCGGGCACGACCGGATACGACTACAAAACCATGCAAATGCCTGCCGACGTGGCGGCGCAGACGCGCAATTGCCTGGAAACGATCCGAAAGGCGCTGGCAGACGCCGGCTATGGGCTCGAGCATGTGGTGCGGGCGCGCTACATCGTGACCGATGCGGCCTACGTGGACGAAGTCTTTTCCATCCTCGGCGAGGCTTTCGGCGATATCCGTCCGGCCGCGACGATGATCGTCGCAGGGCTTGTGAAGCCGGAAATGAAGATTGAAATCGAAGTCACCGCGAGGAAGACGACCGACTGGACGGGAGCCGAGTTCTTCGATCTTCCGGGCGACGTGGACTGACTTCGCAACGGCCGCATCGCCAGCCGCGAAAACCGGCCTGCGAGCGCAATCGCCGGTTTGCCGCGCGTCTGCCGGATGCCTTCGTCAAAAAGCCTGAAAAGCCCGGTTGCCACCCGCAGCCCGCCGGTCTACAGCCTGTCGCAGAATTCGACAGGAAAGGGCAATTGATGGCTACTCGCAAGCTACTTCTTCTCCCCGGCGACGGGATCGGTCCGGAAGCCATGGGCGAAGTCCGCAAGATCATCGCGATGATGAACAGCGAGATGGATGCGGGTTTCGAACTCGATGAAGGGCTTGTCGGCGGCTCTGCCTTCGACGCTCACGGCCAGTCGATATCGGACGCCGACATGGACAAGGCGCTTGCCGCCGATGCGGTGCTTTTCGGCGCGGTCGGCGGGCCGAAATGGGATGGCGTGCCCTACGAGGTCCGGCCCGAGGCGGGGCTGCTCAGATTGCGAAAGGACATGGCGCTGTTCGCCAATCTCAGGCCCGCCATCTGCTATCCGGCGCTGGCGGATTCATCCTCGCTGAAGCGCGAGGTGATCGAAGGCCTCGACATACTGATCGTTCGCGAGCTTACCGGCGGCGTCTATTTCGGCGAGCCCAAGGAGATCATCGATCTCGGCAACGGCCAGAAACGGGCGATCGATACCCAGGTCTATGACACGTTCGAGATCGAGCGGATTTCCGGCGTCGCCTTCGAGTTGGCGCGGACGCGCCGCAACAAGGTCTGTTCGATGGAAAAGCGCAATGTCATGAAATCCGGCGTGCTGTGGAACGAGGTGGTTACCGCAACACACAAAGCGAAATATTCCGATGTCGAGCTTTCGCACATGCTGGCCGATGCCGGCGGCATGCAACTCGTACGCTGGCCGAAGCAATTCGACGTGATCGTCACCGACAACCTGTTCGGCGACATGCTGTCGGATGTCGCGGCCATGCTAACCGGCTCGCTAGGCATGCTTCCTTCCGCGTCGCTCGGCGCGCCCGATGCCAAGACCGGGTCGCGCAAGGCGCTCTACGAACCCGTGCACGGTTCGGCGCCCGATATTGCAGGTCAGGGCATCGCCAATCCGATTGCCATGATCGCATCCTTTGCCATGTGCCTTAGATACTCCTTCAACATGGTGGCGGAGGCGGACCGGCTGGAAGCTGCCATCGCCTCGGTGCTCGACGACGGGCTGCGCACGAAGGACATCATGTCGAGCGGCATGCGCGAAGTTGGAACGTCGGAAATGGGCGAGGCCGTGCTGGCGAAGTTCAGAACGCTTTCGGGTTGACGAATCACGGCAAGCGTGGCGCTTTCTTCCGGTGACACGCTCCGTTTCAATAAGTGAAGCCAAGGCGCGCGCCATCTGGCTACGCGCCCAGCGACTCGATCAGTTCGAACCGTTCGGCTCCGGACCCGATGCGGTTCGCCAGGCGGTCGAGCATCTCGGCTACGTGCAGATCGACACGATCAATGTCGTCGAGCGTTGCCATCACCATATCCTGTTCAACCGCATTCCGGCCTACAGGTGCGACGACCTCCATTGCGCGCAGTCACGCGACAAGTCGGTGTTCGAGTACTGGACACATGCTCTGTCCTATGTGCCGGCGCGGGATATCGCTTTCTTTCTGCCCGCCATGAAAGCGCATCGCGCCAACCCGTCCAAATGGTATGCCGCCGTCAAGCCGTCGGAGCTCAGAAAGGTCATGAACGAGGTCCGCACCCGCGGACCGCTGTCCATCCGCGACATCGAAGACCGGAAGCTGGTCGAGAAAGACCATGAATGGGCCAGCCGGAAACCGTCGAAACGGGCGCTCCAGCTTGCCTTTTTCAACGGCCGTGTGACCATCGCGGAGAGAACCGGCATTCTCAAATCCTACGAGCTGACGGATCGCCATTTCGGCTGGGACAAACCGCCGAAACCTGCGACCGCCACGCAGGTGATCGCCTATCTGCTCGACCGGAGCCTGAGATCGCAGGGCATTGTCAGTCTCGATTCGATCTGCCATCTCAACGCACAGGCAAAGGCTCGCGTTGCCAGGCTGATCGACCGAAGGGTCCGCAACCGATCGCTGCTGGCTGTGAAGGTGGGCGGCAGTCGCACGCAATACTGGGCCGAGCCACAGACGCTCGAGGACAATCTGCGGGACGGGTCATATCTTACCCACATTCTCTCGCCGTTCGATCCGCTGATCATCCAGCGCAAGAGAACCGCGGCGATTTTCGGCTACCAACATATCTTCGAAGCCTACGTGCCCGAGGCAAAGCGGCAGTTCGGATATTTCGCCCTGCCGGTGCTGATCGGCGACGAAATCGTCGCCGCGCTCGACCTTAAAGCCGACAGGCAGGCGGGCGAACTGAAAATCAGGAGATGGAACTGGACCGGTCCAGGCCGTTCGGCAGAAGCAAAGCGGCGTATCGAGGAGGAACTTCACCGTTTCGAGGTATTCCAGCTCGACGGCGGATAGCCGCAATTCAAATGCTACGGCCGGCGGTCACTTAACACCGGCGGGAATCGGGCCCCATTTGTTTTCGTGCTTCTGCGAGGGAATCAGCGCGAAGACGAACAGGATGAGACCGCCGATATAGGGAACCAGGATGAGCAGGTAGAACCAGCCCGACAACCCAATGTCGTGCTGGCGGCGGACCATGATCGATATGGACGGCAGGATGACCGCCAGCCAGGCAACAATCACAATGATAATTGTTGCGACGGGCTCTTCGTCGTCCATGTTGCCCGCAACCAGGTCGAGGCCAACTCCAATCGCTGCCAGCACGGCGATCCCCAGATAGACAAACAGTATGAAACCCCAGAATTCCTTGCGCCGCGCCCGCGTGCGGAAATTGACGTAGTCGGTGGTGATTGCGCGCTTGAAATAGCCGAAAAGGCTGAGCGCTTCGCCCGGATCGCGCAACTCCGGCGCAGCGACTTGCGCCTTTGCTTCCGCGGGTATCGCGGAGCCGCCGGATTCGAGGATGAAAATCTCGCGCGCGAGATCGCCATCGGCGCGAAAGTCGACGCGCATTCCCTTCCAAACGGGTTTCAACTGCTGCATGTCGGAACGTTCGAACGAATAGCGATTGCCATCGTCGCCGCTGATGAACCCCTGACCGATACCGTCATCGTAGTAAAGCACTTCACCGCGCATCCGGCCGCCTCCGTATTGTCAGGGCGCCCCCGCCCCCTGATTCGCCATTATCCCGGTGAATTCCCGCAGGTAAAGCCGCCTGTCCGGTATCGATACGGCACAGCCCGGCGATGTTGCCGCAGATACCCTTCTCATTCAGGCGGGTGAAACGCTTACCAGATTGACTTGCGGCAAATTTGGCAACATAAGCAGCGGCGAAACGGAGAAACCAATGCGCGTTTGCGGAACCCCCATTTTCGAAGCAATCGCCGCCGGCCCAGTTGCCGGACGGGTTTCTGTCGCCGTTTTCACCAAATGCACGGCCAAAACGACGACCAAAACGGTCTGACCTCCCTGGCCTGCCCGCATCTCCCCGGGGCTTGCGCCGGGGATGCGAGCCCGCAGACGGCCGCGCGGGCGGAAGCAACAGGGGAGGCGAACAGGAACTGACATAATGGGTTTCAAGATTGCGATTGCAGGCGCCACCGGAAATGTGGGCCGCGAAATGCTCAATATTCTGGAGGAACGCGGGTTCCCGGCCGACGAGATCGTTGCGCTTGCGTCGCGCCGTTCCGTGGGCACGGAGGTTTCCTATGGCGACCGCACGCTGAAAGTGCGCGACCTTGCGACCTACGACTTCTCCGACACCGACATCTGCCTGATGTCGGCGGGCGGCAATGTGTCGAAGGAGTTTTCACCGAAGATCGGCCGGCAGGGTTGCGTGGTGATCGACAATTCCTCGGCCTGGCGCTACGACGCCGATGTGCCGCTGATCGTGCCGGAGGTCAATCCGGACGCGGTCGAGGGTTTCCGCAAGAAGAACATCATCGCCAATCCCAACTGCTCGACCGCCCAGCTTGTGGTGGCGCTGAAGCCGCTGCATGACGCGGCCAAGATAAAGCGCATTGTCGTCGCGACCTACCAGTCGGTTTCCGGCGCCGGCAAGGAAGGCATGGACGAGTTGTTCGAACAGAGCCGCGCGGTGTTCGTTGCCGATCCGATCGAGAAGAAGAAGTTCACCAAGCGCATCGCCTTCAACGTCATTCCGCATATCGACGTGTTCATGGACGACGGCTCGACCAAGGAAGAATGGAAGATGGTCGCCGAGACCAAGAAGATGCTGGATCCGAAGATCAGGCTGACGGCGACCTGCGTGCGGGTGCCGGTTTTCATCGGCCATTCGGAAGCGGTCAACATCGAGTTTGAAAAGCCGATCTCGGCAGATGAAGCCCGCGAAATCCTGCGCGAATCGCCGGGCTGCCAGGTCATCGACAAGCGCGAGGACGGCGGCTACATCACGCCTTATGAATCTGCCGGGGAGGACGCATCCTATATCAGCCGCATCCGCGAGGACCCGACCGTCGACAACGGTCTGAATATCTGGGTCGTCTCGGACAATCTGCGCAAGGGTGCCGCGCTCAACACCGTGCAGATCGCCGAATTGCTGCTGGCGCGCGGGCTGATCCAGCCAAAGAAACAGGCGGCCTGAAGCCGCCCGGGTTGCCCTGAAATACGTTAATGCCTCCGCCAGGCGGCGGAGGCGTCGACGATGGCTGCAGCGGCGTCAGGCAAGTCCGCGTTTTTCCATCATCGCCTCCGCCGTCGGCATTTTGCCGCGGAAGGAAAGATAGAGCTGTTCGGGATCGGCGGTATCGCCGGCCGAGTAGATGTATTCCAGCAGTTTTGCCGCCAACTCCGGGGAAAACACATCGCCCGTTTCCTCGAATGCCGCGAACGCGTCGGCGTCGAGCACCTCCGACCACATGTATGAATAGTAGCCGGCCGAATAGCCGTCGCCGGAAAACACATGCAGGAAATGCGGGCTGCGGTGGCGCATGGCGATGGCTTCCGGCATGCCGAGCCGGGTCAGCGTTTCGGCTTCGAAACGTTTCCCATTATCTATGGACTTTGACGTTTCGTGATATGCCATGTCCATCAATGCCGAGGCGGTGAACTCGACCGTGTTGAACCCGGCATTGAAGGTCTTGGCCGCGGTAAGCTTGTCGAGCAGTGATTTCGGCATTGCCTCTCCGGTCCGGTAATGCACGGCGTATGTCCGCAATATCTCGGGCGTGGTCAGCCAGTGTTCGTAGAGTTGCGAGGGCAGTTCGACGAAATCGCGCGCAACCGAGGTGCCCGACAGCGACGGCCATCGGGCTGCGCTCATAAGCCCGTGCAGCGCATGGCCGAACTCGTGAAACAGCGTGTTGGCTTCGTCCACTGAAAGCAAAGCCGGTTCGCCGGCCGCCGGCTTGGCGAAATTCATGATGTTGTAGATGATCGGCTTTTTGTCCTCGCCCAGCCGGTGGCTTGACTGCAGCGCGCTCATCCAGGCGCCCGAGCGCTTCGACGGCCTGGCGAAATAGTCCGCCAGGAACATGCCGCGATTGCTGCCGTCCGGGTTTCTGACCTCGAAAACGCGCACATCCGGGTGCCAGCCCCCGATATCCGGCTTGCGCTCGAATGTGACGCCGAAAAGCTTCGTTGCGACCGCGAAGCAGGCGGTGACGATGTTTTCCAGTTGCAGATATGGTTTCAGTTCGGCCTCGTCGAACTCGAAGCGCTCGGCCTTGAGCTTTTCCGCGTAATGGCGCCAGTCCCAGCCTGCGATGGCATGATTGTGCCCTTCGGCAGCAGCGATCCGCGCAAGTTCGGCGCGGTCGTCGGCCGCACAGGATTTCGCCCGTTCCCAGACCGGTTCGAGCAACTCCATTACGGCGCCTGGGGTTTTTGCCATGGTGTCGTCCAGCTTGTAGGCGGCGTAGCTTTCGTAACCGAGCAATTCAGCCTTTTCGGCGCGCAGCCTGATCGTCTGCTCGATGATGGGCCAGTTGACCGTTTCACCCCTGGAGATGAACGCGTTGTAGACGGTCTCGCGAAGGTCGCGGCGTTCGGAGAAGGTGAGGAACGGCTCGGCGATCGAGCGCGACAGGGTGACGGCGAACTTTCCGCTCTGGCCGCGGCTCTCGGCGGCGGCGGCCATGGATTCGCGCAGGAAACCGGGCAGGCCCGTCAGATCGCCGGCGTCGAGGAGCAGTTCCCATTTGCTTTCATCGGCAAGCACGTTCTGGCCGAAGCTGGTGCCGAGGCCTGCCAGTTCCTCGTTTATCTGCGCGAAACGCAAACGGGCCTCGCCGCGAAGCTTGGCGCCGGCGCGAACAAAGCCCTTCCAGCTCTTTTCCAGGGCCCGGGCCGTCTCGGAGTCGAGGCCGAGGCTGGCGCGTTTCGAGTAGAGTTCGTCGATGCGCGCAAACAGCGCTTCGTTCAGACCGATCGATGTGTAATGTCGCGCCATTTTCGGAGAAATTTCGCGTTCCAGCGCCTGGATCGCGTCATTGGTGTCGGCGCCGGCCTTGCACCAGAAAATCGCCGATACGCGCGACAACATCTCGCCCGAGAGTTCGAGCGCGGCGAGCGTGTTCTCGATGTCCGGCGCTTCGGAATTGCCCGCGATCGCGTCTATTTCGGCCCTGTGGATCTCGAGGGCGCGGTCGAAGATCGAAGCAAAATCGCCGTCGCTGATTTCCTCGAAGCGCGGCAGGCCGAATGGCCCGTCCCAGCGGGTCAGCGGGTGATCGATCGCGCCGGATTGGCCGTTCCTTGTGTCCATTGCGAGGTTC
The DNA here is from genome assembly GCA_041582695.1 of Rhizobiaceae bacterium. Taxonomy (GTDB): domain Bacteria; phylum Pseudomonadota; class Alphaproteobacteria; order Rhizobiales; family Rhizobiaceae; genus JAWKWH01. Next base: position 789 of record JBFIBB010000116.1, on the reverse strand, counting down.
CGTTGTTCCGGATCGGAGATTTGAAACAAATGTATGATGTGTGCCCGGTCAATCCATGTCGGGGCGCTGGAAATCGCCGGTCTCGGTGTTCATCACCCAAAGCTCACCGGTCGAGATATCGAACCAGGCGCCGTGAAGCGAAAGCCGGCCCTTCTTTTCCAGGATGTCGACGCAGGGAAAGGTGCGCAGATTCGCGACGGAAAAGCGTATCGAGATGCGCTCGAGGGCGGTCTGGCGCTCGCTGGCGGTCAGCATCGAGTTGCCGGACACCGTTTCGGCGGCCGGCTGGATCAGGCTCATCCACTTGCCTATGAAATCTCCGGGCGACAATGGCGCGGCCTCGGGATCGAGGGCGGCCTTGATGCCACCGCACCGGCCATGCCCCATGACGACGATGTGCTTGACCTTGAGGCTCTGGACCGCGAATTCCAGCGCCGCGGAGGTGGCGTGGTAGCTTCCGGAAGGCGAATAGGGCGGAACCAGGTTGGCGACATTGCGGGCGACAAACAATTCGCCAGGTCCCGTATCGAATATCGTTTCCGGCGCGGCGCGCGAATCGCAGCAGGCGATGACCATGGTCTCGGGCTCCTGACCGGCGTAGGCGAGCGTGCGATAGCGGTCCGATTCGCCGGCATAGCGTCCGGCAATGAAGTTGCGATATCCGCTCAACAATTTTTCGGGCAAATGGTTCATGAGCGCTTCCCGGAAAGTCTACGGCGACCTCCGAGCGTCAAACACCGGAAGCGTACCAAGGTCAACACGTCATTTCGTCCTCGTCGTCGGGTACCG
>JBFIBB010000115.1:0-10483 GCA_041582695.1 Rhizobiaceae bacterium | reverse complement strand
CTGGGAGCGCTACCTCGAGCAGCATGGCGAACCCGAGACGATGGCCGATATCGGCGCCTATCTGCACATGATCAAGATAGCCGAGCCGCGGTTTACCGGGCGCGCCATCAAGAACATTACCGACGCGATCAAAATGCGGGCGATGGACATCGAACTTCCTGACGAGTGGTTTGCGACGCCGGAAGCGTTCATGCACAAATCCTACGACGACAAGAAAGCGATGATCGAGGAACTGCGCGGACCGTTCTCGATGGCGATGGTGATGCAGGAGATCAACCGCTACGCCGATTCGGAGTTCCGCTATTCCGACCGGTCAGACGACGCTGATGTTTCCCGCATGATCCGCGATGCGCGACTGCGCGAAAGGGCGGTCAAGGAAATCGAGGAAATGAAGCGGGGCGGACGGTGGAATGCGTGAGGAAATCACAAGCGTTTCGGCCGCCGTACAAACGGTTTTTCTTGGTGACGGGGCGGAGCAGGAGCCGATGCCATGAACCTGCTCCGTGATTCCGAATTGATCTACGGGCGGCTGATGGAAATCTCCGAGCCGCATCTGATCGAGCGCTACAACAAGGCGCTGAAAGCATTCGGGCTGAAACCCACGAAGCTGAAATCGTTCGAGATCGACAGAACGGGCTTCTCGCCGCAAATCGCCGAGGAGCTGAAGGACTATCAGTACCTCGATCCGAACGAGGTCAACCGGCGCTTCATCATCCTGTCGCCCCAGCAGGTCGATCTGCCGGTCGTGCACACGGCGTTCTCCAACACCTCGCAGCTGATGTACACCTTCCTGTCGAAGAACGCGCGGGCCATCAACGCGGCAACGATAAAGGACGTGATCTACGGCGAGATCGAGGACTCGGTTTCGAAAGTGAACAACATCGAGGACCTGCTGGGAATCGAGCAGGTGGAGTTCCGGGTGCTGTCTGCCGAGGATGTTCTGGGAAAGGCGACCGAGCTTCGCACGTTGACCGACCGGCTGAAGCAGGAACCGGAAACCTGGCGCGACGACGCGATGCTGAACCGCATGGTCGAGCTGGCGAAAGTGACTGGCGATATCCGCGAAAATTCGCTGGTGCCCGACCAGACGGTGTTCCGCCACAACGCCTATTGGACCAGCCATTTCGGCGGTCTCTACATCTTTATCGATGCCGACATGACGACCGTGATCTGTGACCCCGCGGCGCCCGGGTTCAGGCGGTCACGGCCCTGGCAGGTGAGCTACCTTTCGATCAAGGACCAGGCGCGCGTGTTCGAGTTTCTGTCGGCAACCGGCAGGATCGACCTGCCGCGCGCTTCCTGGATCGAGGCGTCCGGCTATCTGGAGCATCGCGCCGAAATGGCAATCCGGACGCTGATCCACATGAGCGAGCCGGATCGCGATCTCAACAAGGTCGACAAGGTGTGGATTCAGACGTGGATTCACCGCCATGCCGATCTTATCAACCGCGACGGCACCTTTCCGTTTTTGAACGCGGCCAAACGCGAGATCGCCGAATTCGGAAAGCTCGATATCGAGACGATAAAACCAAAGCAGCGTTTTCAGGTGGTGCGGGCCAAACCGGAACATCCGGACGCCTGGCTGACGAACCGGCTGATATCGGATCTGGTGCCGCTGGACTTCGTGTCACGCTACGTTTTCAACAAGCAGGGCTTCTATCGCGACTACGAGGGGTTTTCGCCGGTGTGGCGGGCGCATGTTGTGGCAACGCTGAAAAATACATATCTGAAAGACAAGGCCGCCCTGCGCGAGCGGCTTTACGGCCTGACCGACTAATCCGAGGACGCTGATCATGCTCGACCCGATCGTCAACTTCTTTACGTGGATTTTCGAGATGATTGGCAGAGGCCTCGGCATGGTGGTCGCCTGGCTGTTGTGGCCGTTCCTGAAGATCGGACACTGGTACAGGCAGCGCGGCTGGACCATACAGCTGACATTCGGAGCCGTCGTGCTCGGCATCCTCGCCGCCTATGTCTGGTTTTTCATGCAGACGCAATTCTGGACGAATTTCAATCCGGACTACGTGCAGAATTACGAGTTTGCAAAAATGCAAACCAGTCCCGGCGAGCCGACAGCCGCAGGGGCGGGTACTTGCGGCAAATCCAATATCGTTCAGATGGCCGGCGACCTGGTGGATTTCAACGTCAACCAGAATCCGTGGATACCGTCTACGCTGATGTCGAAGATGGGGCTGTTTGGCCTGCCATGGAAGTACACCCCGTTTTTCGACAACAAGGCGGCGTTCCAGCTCGGCGTCAACGAGGTTATTAGGCGAACGGCGCTAGAACTGGTGGACCGGCTCGGCCGGGTGCGCGGAACCTCGCAGATCGACCAGAATCTTCAGGATGCGCGTCAGAACGTCTACTATACCGAGGATCTCTGGTACTTCGCGTTTGACCCCTTTGGTCCGAAATCACCGACCCCGACCTCCTACCGGGCGGCGATCCGCAATTTTGCCCAGTTCAACGAGCGGCTGGGACGTTGCAACGCCACTTTCGATCCGCGCGCCGACAATCTGCTGAAGTTTCTCGAACAGATGGCAAGCGCCATCGGCTCGACTTCCGACATTCTTCGCGACCGCATCGAGCAGAGCAATGCCGGCTGGTTCGACTTTCGGGCAGATGACCGGTTCTGGTTCGCCTACGGCCAGCTCTACGCTCTGACCGGCATCATGGCGGCCGCCGAGGCTGACTTCATCGAAGTGGTACGGGAACGCAATCTCGGGCGCACATGGGGGCGTGCCAACGAGCAGCTTCGCTCGGCGCTCAACATGCAGCCAGCCATCATTTCCAATGGCGACGAATCGGCCTTCATCATGCCGTCGCATCTGGCGACGATGGGTTTTTACCTGTTGCGGGTGCGATCGAATTTCACCGAGATGCGCGACATCCTCGATCGGTAAACGGATATCGGCAAATAACCCGGAAACGGCAGGCCTGGTCAGCCGCCGAAAGCGCGGATATGCAATCAAATACAATCAAAAATAGAATTAATTTTGTATTTACACCTTATAGTTACAGACTATGTTTCATACAACGAATCGGAAACTGCTGATTCGAAACGCAAACACAGGCCGGTCGGGAGTACCCCCGCTTTTCCCCTGAGCGTCCTGTGCCAGCCGCGAAAAGCGGTAAGGAGGTCCGGATCAATCCGCCCGATCCGGGCCTCCTTTTCTGCGATTACCACATGCCGGAAACGAATCGGTTGCATGTTGCCAAGGCGGGCGCTATCAAGACGGCATGACAGTCAAAATGAACGCAATTTCGTGGTGGTGGAGCTGCTGACAGGCGGCCGCTAACACGCGCGTTCTTGAACCAGTTGTGGCCGCAGCGGATTTCCCGGGCGGCTTTTTTGTTGCGCGGAATCCGGCGGGAAGCGAAACGGAGCGATGGATATGAGTACGGCAGACCACCGGGATCACGCGGCCCGATTTGAGACCGAAGGCGGTGTGACGATCACCCGTTCTCGCACCGAAACGGCCTATGGCGGAGCAATAGAGACCTATCTCGACAAGCTCGACAGCCGCCGTGGCGCGGTTTTCTCGTCGAACTACGAATATCCAGGCCGTTATACGCGCTGGGACACGGCGATCGTCGATCCGCCGGTGGTGATCTCCTCGCGCGGCAGAAACATGGAGATCGCGGCGCTGAACAGCCGTGGCAAGGCGATGCTGCCGGCAATGACCGCGGCGGTCGAACGCGTCAAGGAGGCGGCGATCACCAGCCGCTGCGACGATGTTGTGAAAATCGTCATCGCAGAGCCGGGACGCGTGTTCAGCGAGGAGGAGCGTTCGCGGGTGCCTTCGGTATTCAGCGTCCTGCGCGCCATCGTGGCGCTGTTCAAATCCGAGGAAGATTCGAATCTCGGGCTCTACGGCGCATTCGGCTACGATCTGGCTTTCCAGTTCGATCCGGTGACGCTGAAACAGGAAAGACCCGACAGCCAGCGCGACATGGTTCTGTACCTTCCCGACGAAATTCTTGTTGTCGATCACCATTCGGCAAAAGCCTGGCACGATCACTACGAGTTCGAAGGCGATGGCTGGACAACCGAAGGTTTGAACCGGGGTGGAGCCGACCGGCCGTTCGAAGGTCCAAAGACGGTTCCGCCGCGCGCCGATCACCAGCCGGGAGAATACGCCGCACTGGTGAGGCGGGCCAAGGAGAGCTTCCAGCGCGGCGATCTGTTCGAGGTCGTTCCCGGCCAGATGTTCTACGAACGGTGCGAAAACCCACCATCGCAGATCGCCAGAAGACTGAAGACAATCAATCCGTCTCCCTACTCGTTCTTCATCAATCTCGGCGACAACGAATATCTGATCGGCGCCTCACCGGAAATGTTCGTCAGGGTGAACGGACGACGGATAGAAACCTGCCCGATCTCCGGCACAATCCGGCGCGGCGACGATGCGATTTCAGATTCCGAACAGATCCTGAAACTGCTGAACTCCAAGAAGGATGAATCGGAACTGACCATGTGCTCGGATGTCGATCGCAACGACAAGAGCCGGGTTTGCGAGCCGGGGTCGGTAAGGGTCATCGGCCGGCGGCAGATCGAGATGTACTCGCGCCTGATCCACACCGTCGACCATATCGAAGGCCGGCTCCGCGAAAACATGGATGCCTTCGACGGATTTCTGAGTCACGCCTGGGCCGTGACCGTGACCGGGGCGCCGAAACTTTGGGCGATGCGCTTCATCGAGCAGAACGAGAAAAGTGCTCGCGCCTGGTATGGCGGCGCAATCGGCATGGTGCATTTCAATGGCGACATGAACACCGGGCTGACGCTGCGCACGATCAGGATCAAGGACGGCATCGCGGAGGTGCGCGCCGGCGCGACGCTGTTGTTCGATTCCGATCCGGACGAGGAGGAGGCCGAAACGGAACTAAAGGCTTCCGCGATGCTCGCGGCGATCCGGGAAGCCGGGACACCCAACAAGTCGGGCAGCGTTCGGGCGGCCGCGCGGGTTGGCGCGGGACGAAAAATCCTGCTTGTCGACCACGAGGATTCGTTCGTCCATACGCTGGCAAACTACTTCCGCCAGACCGGCGCCGAGGTGACGACGGTGCGCTCGCCTGTCCTCGACGACGTATTCGATAGGGTAGCTCCCGACCTCGTGGTTTTGTCGCCGGGACCCGGCACGCCAACGGATTTCGACTGCACCGCAACGATTAAGCGGGCGCGGGACCGAAATCTGCCGATTTTCGGCGTATGCCTCGGATTGCAGGCGATCGCGGAAGCCTATGGCGGCGAGTTGCGGCAGCTGCGTATGCCGGTGCATGGCAAACCGTCGCGAATAAGGGTCAGCGATCCCGGTCTTGTGTTTTCCGGACTTGCGAACGAGGTGACGGTCGGACGCTATCATTCCATATTCGCCGACCCGACCACCTTGCCGCGGGATTTCCGCATCACGGCTGAAACGGATGATGGCGTGATCATGGCGATCGAGCACAAGAACCAGCCGGTTGCCGCGGTGCAATTCCATCCAGAATCGATCATGACGCTTGGACAGGACGCCGGCATGCGCATGATCGAGAATGTCGTCGCGCATCTTGGCGCCAGGGGCGTTTGACCTGATCGCGCCGGCGTATTTGCGCCGGAGTTTCGCGGTAGAGTTCCGGTGGACGATTGACCGCTGATTTGGATCAATTCGCCATCGTCCCCGAACGGATATCTTTTTGGCGGTCCTTGCAAAATACGAGGAGAGAGCCTTTGAGAACATTTTCTGCGGGATTTGTCGCGGCTGCTGCCATAGTTGCAGCCAGTTCATCTCTGGTTCTGGCCGAAGAAGGCGATGTCGATCATGGCAAGGCTCTGGTGGAGACGAATTGCGCCCGCTGCCACGGTGTCGGGGAAAATGACACGAGCGCTCATCCCGAGGCGCCGGAGTTTCGCACACTCTCAATGCGCTATCCGGTAGATGCGCTGGAAGAAGCGTTTGCCGAAGGCATCGTGACCGGCCATCCGGACATGCCCGAATTCCAGGCAACGCCGGAACAAATCCGCGACATCATCGCCTATCTGGCGTCGGTCCAGCCGGAGTGACCTGCGCCGACGGTTGGTGACGTGGAGCTGCGCATCGCTTCTACAGCCGGGTGAGGACGCATGAGGGTTTTGTCTTGCCTGGCGTGGTTGCCTCGGTTAAACAGATGCGCATGAAGGCTGAGGTTAAAATCATCAACACCGCCGCGCGCTTGATCGCGCCGCTTCCGTTCGGCCTGCTTCTTCTTGGCTGCGACCGCCGGGTTCGCTGAGGAGCGCCCGACGGTCGATTGGCCGCGTGATGGCACCGCTCCTCGCCATTGACCAAATTCTGCAAATCAAACACAAGGTGCATGCTCGCAAACCGTATTGATGGTGTGCCGCGGCGGCGCCGGAGAGAAGCACAATGAACGCACCCGAAACCAACATTCGCGCCGGCAGAATGCCGAATGCCGCGATCAAGTATCAGCCCTATCCGCAGGTGGGACTGACCGACCGGACATGGCCGTCGAAGCAGATCGACAAGGCGCCGATCTGGTGCTCGGTCGACCTTCGCGACGGCAATCAGGCGCTGATCGATCCCATGGGCCATGATCGCAAGGCGCGCATGTTCGCGCTGCTCGTCGACATGGGATTCAAGGAGATCGAGGTCGGATTTCCGTCGGCCTCGCAGACGGATTTCGATTTCTGCCGCTGGTGCATCGAGGAAGGCAATGTCGGTCCGGACCTATCGTTGCAGGTCCTGGTTCAATGCCGGCCGGAGCTGATCGCCCGGACATTCGAAGCGCTGGAAGGCGCGACGAAACCGATCGTGCATTTCTACAATTCCACCAGCGAGCTGCAACGGCGGGTCGTTTTCGAAAGGGATGTTGCCGGCATCAAGCGGATCGCCACCGACGCCGCCAAGATGATCGCCGACATGGCGGCAAAGGCGGGCGGCGGTTACCGTTTCCAGTATTCGCCGGAGAGTTTCACCGGTACCGAACTGGAGGTGGCGCTCGAGATCTGCGACGCGGTGACCGAGATCATCCGGCCGACGCCGGACAACAAGCTGATCATCAACCTGCCGGCAACGGTGGAGATGTCGACGCCGAACATCTATGCCGACCAGATCGAATGGATGTGCCGGCATCTGTCGAACCGCGACAACCTTATCGTATCGCTGCACCCGCACAATGACCGAGGCACGGGCATCGCGGCGACGGAACTTGCGCTGATGGCCGGCGCGGACCGCGTGGAAGGCACGCTGTTCGGCAATGGCGAGCGCACCGGCAATGTCGATCTCGTAACCCTGGCACTCAACATGTATACGCAGGGCGTCGATCCGGAACTGGATTGTTCCGACATTCCGCGCATGAAGGCGGTTTACGAGTATTCCAACCAGCTGAAGATTCCTGAACGCCATCCCTATGTTGGCGAACTGGTCTACACCGCGTTTTCCGGCTCGCATCAGGATGCGATCAACAAGGGCATGAAGGCGATCAAGAAGGCCAACCATCCGCGCTGGGAAGTGCCCTATCTGCCAATCGATCCACAGGATGTCGGCCGCAGCTACGAGGCCATCATTCGCATCAATTCGCAGAGCGGCAAGGGAGGCATTGCCTATGTGATGCAGGCCGACTACGGGCTCAACCTGCCGCGCAACCTGCAGATCGAATTTTCCGCCGTGATCCAGAAAATCACCGATACGGAAGGCCATGAACTGCCGGCAAAGCGCATTCATGACGAGTTCATTGCCACCTATGTGGACCAACCGGACGCGCGGTTGAAATTCGTCGACCATCAGACATTTTCGGAAGGCGCGCAGCGGCGCAGGCTCGAAGCCACGATTATCGACAACGGCAGCGAGGTGATGATCCAGGGCACCGGGACCGGCCCCATAGACGGTTTTGTGGATGCGCTTTCACGCCATATCGGCATCGAGATGTCGGTGCTCGACTACTCCGAGCATTCGTTGCAACGCGGTTCAAACGCGGCGGCGATCAGCTACATGGAAGTCGAGTATCCGGGCGGCAAGCTGTTCGGCGCCGGCATCAACACCAACATCGTGGCTGCATCGCTCGAAGCTGTGGTGTCAGCGGCGAACCGCATCCTTTCCAGGGCAGACGCCGAGTGAGCGCAAACGAGCTGTTCGCGCTGGAGGAGGGCGACGGCGGCAAGACCGTCGTCTTCCTGCACGGTTTCGTCGATACCCACGAAGCCTGGCGGGATATCCAGCAGGCGCTGGCGCTTGAGGCGCGAACGCTTGCCTTCGACCTGCCGGGATATGGGAGGTCGATCGCCTATCCGGACTCCGGACGCACCAAAATCGCCGTCGCCGCGCTGCTGGAAGAATTCCAACGCCGGAAACTCGATCGCATCCATCTGGTCGGCCATTCGATGGGCGGCGCTGTCGCGGCGCTCTTGGCGCTGGAAATCCCCAAAACGGTCGCGTCGCTAACCCTGCTCTCGCCGGGCGGATTCGGCACCGAGATCAACCACCGGATTCTGACCCGCTACGCGGAGGCCGAAACCGCGGGCGAACTTCGCACGATCATGGAAAACATGTACGGGTGGAACAATCCGGTCAGCGAGGAGACCATCCGCCGCATGGTCGAAATGCGGAAGCTTGAGGGCCAGCGCGCAAAGCTGATCGAAATTTCCCACCACCTGCATCGCGACGGCAAGCAGGGCGTCATTCCTCGCGACCGGCTGGCGGCGCTTCGCATGCCCGTCAAGGTGCTGTGGGGCACCCAGGACCGCGTCCTGCCGACGCGTCAGGCGCACAGGCTGCCGCCAATGTTTGCCGGCCATATTTTCGAGGATACCGGTCACATGCTGCCCGCGGAAATTCCCCTGGCGGTCATTGCCCTGACCAGGCAGAACATTCGCTGACAACTGTACAAACACAATTCAAAAGGCTGTAATCACAGTCCGAATCGCTGTGGAGGCATGTCGATGCGCCGTCTGTTTCTCCTTCTGGCAGTGATCCTTGCCGCCTTTCCGGTTCGTGCGGCGCCCGAAGACGTTATCGCGACCATGGCCGGCAAACCGGTCACTGACTGGCGGCAGATAATTGTCGATACCGGACTGCTGGGCGACTATTACGCGGGCGGCAAAGGGCCGCCAGTGTGGATTTCAAACGGAAAGCCTTCGATACGGGCCGCCGATCTGATCAAAGCGATCGCCAGCGCGTCCGAAGACGGTCTGGTGGCGTCGGACTACCTCAGAAGCGAGCTCAGGAGGCTGCCGGAGCTTGCCGGCGACGCCGATGCGGCGGGGTTCGAACTGGCGATGAGCCAGGCGTTCATTTCCTTTGCCCGCGATCTGCATGCGGGACGCACGTCGCCATCGGTCTCGGCGACCGACATCGTGATCGCGCGCAAGCCTGTCAACGCCGGCCTTTGGCTGAAGATGGCGTACGAGCAGGGTGTGGAAAAGGCGCTGCAGAATCTGCGCCCGAAACACCCGCAGTATTTTCAGCTACGGCGCATGCTCGCTGGTTACCGGGATCTGGCATCGCGCGGCGGCTGGGGACCGGTTGAACAGGGTCCGACGCTCAAACCGGGCATGACCGATCCGCGCGTTGCGCAGATGCGGGCCAACCTGATCGCGCGCGGCTACAGCGGCATCGGTGGAACCGATCTGTCCCTTTATGACGAGGATCTGCTGGCGGCCGTGAAACATTTCCAGAAACGCCACGGACTTGATGTCGACGGTTTTGCCGGCCCTGCAACGATTTCGGCGCTGAACGTGCCCGCGGAGGAGCGCGTCCGGCAGATAATCGTCAACATGGAGCGCTGGCGCTGGCTGCCCGCCGATCTCGGCGAAACGCACGTGTTCGTCAACCAGGCCGCATTCGAGATGCATTTCGTGCTCGCTGGCAAGACCGTGGACCATAGGCGCATCATCGTCGGCAAGCCGTTTCACAAATCGCCGATGTTTTCCGACATGATCTCCTATGCGGAGTTCAATCCGACATGGACGGTAACGCCCAATATCGCGCGCAACGAGTTTCTGCCTAAACTGCGCGAGGATCCTGGCTATCTGGCACGCAACGACTATGTGCTCTACGCCGGATGGAGCAGCGATGCGCCCGTTGTCGATCCTTATTCGGTCGACTGGAACAGCATACAGCCCGGATCGTTTCCATTCCGCATCGTCCAGCAGCCGGGGCCGAAGAACGCGCTCGGCTATGTGAAGTTCATGTTTCCGAACAAGTTCGACGTCTACCTGCACGATACGCCTTCGCGGCAACTCTTTGCCAGCACGGGGCGGGCATTTTCGCATGGATGCATCAGGGTGCAGGGACCGATCGAGTTTGCCGAGAAAATGTTCGGCGCGGACGGGACGCTGACGCCGGCGAAGATCAAGTCGATCCTCGAATCGGGCAAGACGACGGCGGTGCCGTTGAAACGCAAAGTTCCGATCCATCTTGCCTATTTCACCGTCTGGATCGACGAAGACGGGCTGCCGCATTTCTATGCCGATGTATACGGCCGCGACGAACTGGTGTCGCGG
>JBFIBB010000114.1:0-10490 GCA_041582695.1 Rhizobiaceae bacterium | reverse complement strand
GAGCTTCTGAAAGCCGACGGCGCCCGGGCACCCGTAGCTCAGCTGGATAGAGTGCTGCCCTCCGAAGGCAGAGGTCACAGGTTCGAATCCTGTCGGGTGCGCCAATTATCTTTAAGTTACTGAAATTACGTCTGTTTCCGGTGGACAGCACGAACAAAAACGAGAACCGGTTTGATTGCCCGAGATTGTGGTGACCGGAAACCGTCTAATTAGAGACGCCAATTTGCGTTAAGCAGACATTCGCCGCTGCCGGGCAATTTGGCGATAACGGCCCGTAGTTGCCGATAGCACCCCCGGTCATCACCGACCGCTTTGCGCACCCAAAACGGCGGCTCGCCGAGCACCACATAGTTTCTTATGATGCGACGCGGTGGAAGGTCTGGCTGAAACGATCGAGCTGCGCCATGACCGCGTCGATCACCTTCAGATCGCGGTGGCCGGTATTGACGAAAGCGATGCTGGTGGCAAAATCGATGCGGCGGTTTCCCTCGACTTTCCAAATCTCCGCATTCCCGGCGCGATCGGCGTATACTTGGGTCATCATGCCGAAGCAGGGCACGATCGCGTTCGATTTGCGCTTCGAAAGCTCTGTATCGGTTACCTCAGGGTTGCGGATTTTAATTGATGTTTCCACGAATTAATGTGCCAGAACCGCAAGGTGACTTTGCCATCAGCCTTCCAGGAGTTCTACTTCGATAAACGCAAATTCGAACGCATTCGCATTGATGACATCGTGCTCCACACCGCGTTTTCGAAAGTAGGGCACACCGGTTTTCAGCTCTGCAAAACCAATTGCGCCATCCGGCTCAATCAATTTCAACCGGCCGTCATTCAACGGGACCACGACATAGTCATACTCATGCCTGTGCCATCCAGTGTTGTCATCCTGCGAAGCAAATCGCCATTCCGTGACGCGGATCCTTTGGTTTTCGATCAGCACATTGCCTACCGCAGAGCCAGGTGTTCTTGTATCGCACATTTCATTCATCCTTCTTATCTGCATGCCGATCGGATACCGCAGCATATGTTTGAGATTCGAGTTCACAACCGCTCATGCAGCGTTGTGAATGGATCGCCAAACTTTCTCTGGAGTCGCCGGCATATCGATATGTTCCACCCCACGATGTGCCAAGGCGTTGCAGATGGCATTGATGGTCGCCGAAGGGCCGGCAATTGCTGCTGCTTCGCCGCATCCCTTCGCGCCTACCGGATTGGTTGTGCAGATTGTCTCAAGCGCCCGAAATTCGATGTTTGGAATGTCTGCTGCTCTTGGCAGGGCGTAGTCCATCAACGAGCCTGTAAGCAATTGACCGTTTTGCGGATCATGTCGGCATTCCTCCATGCTCGCCTGGCCAATCGCCTGCGCAGCACCGCCATGAATCTGGCCCTCGACGATCATCGGATTGACGATACGGCCGAAATCATCGACTGCCAGATACCGTTCAACCGAAACCGCGCCGGTTTCGGGATCAACCTCAACTTCGACGAGATGACAGCCATAGGGAAATGTAAACGCTTCCGGATCGTAATACGTCACCTCCTCAAGACCAGGTTCCAGATCATCGGGATAGTTGACCGGTGCATAGGCGCGGCCTGCGACGTCCGCGAATGAGAGCGTCTGGTTGGTCAGCCGGCTGCGGAAAATCCCATCTTGCAGATCGATTGTGTCCGGCTCCGCATCCATCATGTGCGCCGCGATAATCTTCATTTTCCCGATGACCTTTCGGGTCGATCCGACCAACGCGCTGCCGCCGACGGCCAATGAACGGGACCCATATGTTCCGATGCCGTAGGGAACCTGAGCTGTATCACCGTGCACGATCTCGATTTGTGATGGGTTGAGCCCGGTTTCTTCCGCGACGAGTTGGGCAAATGCGGTTTCATGACCTTGACCATGGGTGTGGCTGCCGGTCAGTACGGTAATTCCACCGGTTGGGCTAACACGCACGGTGGCCACCTCATACTGTCCGCCACCGCAGCCCTGCTCGATGAGCATTTCCGATGGACCCATGCCACAGGCTTCCATGTAGAAGGCGATGCCCAGGCCACGCGCCATTCCTTTTCCCTCCGAGGCTCGTTTTCTTTTTTCAAAATTTGACAGATCCGCAGCCTCCCGGCAGACATCCAGTAGCTTTGGCAGGTCGCCGGAATCATAGGTCCAAAGAAACGGGGTCTTGTAAGGTATCTGGTCGGCGGCAATGAGGTTGCGCCGACGGATTTCGAACGGATCCAATCCAAGTTTCCGTGCCGCGAGTTCGACGATCCTCTCGAGGACATAGGTACATTCCGGTCTCCCGGCACCCCTGTAAGCGTCTACCGGCGTGGTGTTGGTGAACGCAGCGCGCACACGTACATACACCTTGCGCAAGTCATAGGGCCCCGGAAAAGGATTGCCGTAAAAAAATGTTGGAATGGCCGGTGCAAATGTGGAGAGATATGCGCCCATATTGGCAATTGTGTCGACCTTGAGCGCCTGAAACCGGCCATCACCGTCCAGTCCGAGCCGGACGGTTGTTACATGATCGCGGGCGTAGGTATCCGCAGTAAAGGCTTCGGATCGGGATGCAATCCACTTGACAGGACGGCCGGTCACGCACGCGGCAACGAGGACAAGCACTTCTTCGTTGTAGTGGTAAATTTTCATCCCAAAACCACCACCGACGTCGGGCGAAATCACCCTGATCTTTTCCTCGGGAACCTTTAACGTGCTCGCAGACAGCATGACGCGGATCGGATGAGGATTCTGGTTGGATGTGTATAGTGTGTAGTCGCTCCGCCCCCGATCAAAGACGCCGATCGTTCCCCGGGTTTCCATCGGTGCGGCATTTACACGGTTCTGCACCAGATCGAGCTCTACTACGTGCGGCGCAGAGCTTAGCGCGTCATCGACCGCGGATTCATCACCCAGTTCCCAATCATAACACTGGTTCGATTTCAGACCCGGGTGAACAACCGGCGCCCCATCATCGAGGCTGGTTTTCAGGTCGGTTTGGCAAGGCAGAACCGAGTAACCGATTTCAACAAGTTCGGCGGCATCCCGTGCAACAGTTTCCGATACGGCAACAACAGCGACGATCGGATCACCGACATGCAGGACATGATCGGTTACAAGCACTGGATGTTCGGGGGCAACCATGTCCGTGCCGTCACGGCTGTGAATCGGCCAAGCGCACGGAAGTCCACCTATGCCTTGCCCCGCCAGATCCTGCCCCGTAATCACAGTCAGTACACCGTCGAGCTTACGTGCTTTCTCGATGTTCACCCTATTGATTTTCGCCTTGGCATATGGCGACCGAACCAGGATCATCGTTGCGACATCATTCATTTTGTCAGCAATGTCAGCGATGTAGCTGCCCGTACCGGTGATGAAGCGCTGGTCTTCCTTGCGCAACAAAGGCTTGCCAACCCAGTTCATGGTTTGCTGTATCCTCGGTAATTCCAGTTGGCGGCAGGGCAGCGCTGAATACCCGCCCTGCCGGGTATGGCGGACGCTACTTGCGGTGCCGCAAAAGCGACCAAGCGCCCGGCAGCATCATTGCGGCCAGAGCCAGCTTCAAGACGTCACCGAGAAGGAACGGAGTCATCCCCCATTCAAGCACTGGCTTGTCCCAACCAACCACGGCGCCGAGCCATAGTAGCCCGGGTATGTAGATCGCTACATTTCCAATGAGCATCGCCAAGCCGGTTTTAACGACATTCCTGTCCCATCCGCGCTCGGCCAGCCAGCCCACAATTGCGGCGGCCACAACGAATCCAAGCAGATAGCCGCCAGTCGGACCAGCCATGTAGGCAAGACCGATCCCCTTTTCCGGCGTTCCGGCAAACACTGGAAGCCCGGCTGCGCCTTGGGCAAGATAGAGCAGAACAGTCAGCGCTCCCAACCGCCAGCCATACGCCATTCCGATCAGCAGCACGACAAGCGTCTGAAGTGTCAGCGGAACCGGATAGAACGGAATCTGGATCTTGGCGGAAACCCAAAGTGCAAGGCTTCCAGCCACCGCGAGCAAGATACCTTTCAGCTCACCACGCGAATTCCGCACGACGCGCTCTGCAAGCGTATTTTTGACGATCATTCCGGTTATCATGACAGCCCTCATTTTCCTGTTACCATTTGTCTACGCGAGCGCCTCTCGTACTTTGCTCAGCATTTCCGCTCGTTCACGCCTCGCTGACAATGCAGTGTGCATGTTGACGTCGACGAACCGTGTGGGCGTATGCGGCTGCAACTGCCCGATCAAATCCATATCGGCGGAAATCACAGTCCCGATCATGAAGTAGCCGCCGCCGGAGACTGCATCGCGATGAAGGATGATCGGTTCGGTACCGCTAGGCACCTGTATCGAGCCATAGGGATAGCAAGCATCTGTGATGTTGGAAGGATCCGAACCCGCGCCGAAAGGCGGCTCGCGGGGAACAAAGTCCAACGTAGTTCCGCCTTGGAACCGGTATCCCATCCGGTCGGCTTCGGGAGCAACTTTCCACGTCTCGTCAAAGAAGCGCTTGCCTGATTCCTCAGTTATGCGATGCCAGTAGAGACCGGTCAGCACCCTGAGTTCGGCCGTATTGCCGGGCTTGCGGCGCAAGTTCTCCGGTACAGTCAGACCGTCGGCGACTTTTCGGCCGCCCTTGCCAATAGGCAGGGAATCACCCGGTTGGATGGCTCGGCCATGAACACCGCCAAGCGCACCGATCGCGTAGGTCGAACGGCTGCCCAGCGCCGGAGGCGTGTCTATACCCCCGGCAACGGCGATATAGGCCCGCGCACCGCCACGAATGTAGTCGAACGATAGTGTCTGTCCCTTCTTTACCTTGAGCGCCGACCAGGTTTCGCGCGCCGCACCATCGATCTTTGGTGGTAATTCTCCCCCGGTCACCGCTATTGTAGTGTCCTCGGTGAATTCGAGTTCCGGACCCATGAACACCGCCTCGAGCGCGGCCGCGCCTTCATCATTGCCAACCAGCATGTTGGCGGCGCGAAGGGCAAAACGGTCCATGGCGCCTCCGATAGGAATGCCGAGGTGATAGTAACCCGGTCGGCCAAGGTCCTGTATGGTCGTCGCAAGCCCGGCGGATTTGACATTAACTGGCATGGAGCACCTCCTGCAGCTTGGTGTTGGTTCCTTCGATGTCGGCATTGAAATCATCGAGCGAGAAGACCACGTCACGTATTAGCGGTTCAAACTTGTTGGCTTGGACATCGGCGACGCACTGATCGTATTCGTCGCGGTCAATCGGTTTCCATTTGACGATGTCGCCGGGCTTGAAAAACACCATGAAATCGCTGAGATAGCTCGTTTTCTGCTCCGGATCGTAAATTGGCATCGGCGTAATTCCGAACATCTGGTAACCACCAGCGCCGCGCACCGAATAGATACAGGAGAAACAACCGCCATAGCCGACAGTCAGTTTTGGCGTATCCGTTCGGGGCCGCAGGTATTTCGGCACCTGAATTTGCCGGGGCCGGTCGACCATCTGATAAAGGAAAGGCAGCCCCGCAACGAAACCGACCATGGAAACGAACCAAGGCGAGCCGGAATGGGCGGCGATGAAATCATCCACCGAGTTGTACCCATTGATTTTTGCGGCGAACTCGATGTCGGTCGAATTGGGATCCTGATGCCGCTCGCGGAAACGCATCAGAGTCTCGTTAGTCCAGGGATCCTGATAGAAAACCGGAATCTCGATGATCCGGGTGTTAAGCACCGGCTCGGCCTTGTCGGCGACCTCTTCCATCCGCTTTAGCTCTTCCATCAGATCGTCCGGGTGAATCAGATCGGGATTGAACTTGATCTGGAACGAGGCATTGGCCGGACAGATTTCAGTGACCCCTTTGATCGAGGCGTCGCGAACTGCGTTTGTCATGGATAGCGCCTTGAAGAACGCTTCCAGCGACATTTCCTCACTGACCTCGACGAAGACGTGTTCGTCGCCACCAAAGGAATATCGAGAGCTCATTGTATGCCACCTTCCTGCTATGCGAGTTTGCTTGCATTGGCTGTCAGCCAAGGCTCCAGCCATTTGGTATGAACTTGCCCAGATCGCACGTCATCGTCGTCGGCAAGCGCCGCAAAGAGTGGCGCAGTTGTTTTGAGCGTGTCGCCGACATCGAGTTCGCGCAGCGCCCGTTTTAGTCTCAGAATTGCATTTTCCCGGGTGTCAGCGCTGACGATCAGCTTGCCTAAAAGGGAATCGTAAAACGGCGGGATCTGGTAACCGGAATAAAGCATGTGATCGAAGCGCACACCCGGTCCGCCCGGAACGCGGAGGTTCGACACAACGCCGGGAAACGGCATGAAATTGTTGGCCGGATCTTCCGCATTGATGCGCACCTCGATTGCATGGCCATTGACCACGATACGGCCCTGGTCGAATGACAACGGCGCACCGCCCGCAATTCGGATCATTTCAGCCAGCAGATCAATGCCGAGGATCTCTTCGGTGACCGGATGCTCGACCTGGATACGAGTGTTCATTTCGATGAAATAGAACTTGCCGGTTTCGTCATCGTAGAGAAACTCTACGGTTCCGGCGCCGCGGTAGCCGACCGAGGCCGCAAGCGCTACGGCCGAACTGCAGAGCTTTTCCCTGACTTCGCGCGTCAGGGCAGCCGACGGCGCCTCCTCCCAAACCTTCTGTCGCCGGCGTTGCAGCGAACATTCGCGCTCGAAGCAATGGACGAAGTTCTTGCCGTCGCCGAGAATCTGGACTTCGATGTGCCGAGCCTTCTCAATCAGTTTTTCCAGATAGAGCCCACCATCGCCAAAGGCAGCCTTTGCCTCGGCGGCCGCCTGTGGCGCGAGCGAAGCAAATTCGGCGGCGTCTTGCGCCACGCGAATGCCACGACCGCCTCCGCCGGCGGTCGCCTTTATCATGACTGGATAGCCGATTTCTCCGGCAAGTTTGGCCGCCTCTTCCATGTCGCCGATCAGCCCGTCACTTCCGGGGACAGTCGGCACTCCGGCTTTCTTGGCGGCGGCGATTGCGGACGCCTTGTCGCCCATGCGCCGAATGATATCGCCGCTTGGGCCGACGAATATCATTCCGGCATTTTCGACCGCATCGGCGAAGTCGGCATTTTCGGCCAGAAAACCATAGCCCGGATGAATGGCTTCAGCCCCGGTCTTCCGTGCAGCCTCAACTATCGCACCTGCGTTGAGATAGGATTTGTTGGCTGCCGGTGGTCCGATCTCGACCACCTCATCGGCCATTTGCGCGGCCAGCATCTGCGCGTCAGCGCTCGAATGCACCTGTACTGTCGCAATGCCCAATTCGCGTGCGGCCCGGATGATGCGGACTGCAATTTCACCGCGATTGGCGATCAGTAGTTTTGTGATTCGCATTTCGGCGCCGTCACCCTTCAATTACGACCAGAATCTGACCCGGAGCGATTGCCTCTTCATTATCGGCCTTGAATTCGCCGACGGTTCCGTCGAAATCCGATTTGACCTCATGGAAGCTTTTCATCACTTCGATCAAGCCAATCACATCGCCCTGTGCGATGCTGTCGCCGGGATTCTTGTAGTTTGGCTGATCAGGCGCCGGCTTGCGGTAAAATACGCCGGGCAGCATTGCGCGGATTTCGTGCTTGGCCATGGTTCTCTCCTGTTCTGGCGGGTCAAGCTGCCCGCATGTAGTCCTCAAGCGCGTCGCGCACTGCCTTGCCGATGGCGGCGACATTAGGCGTGTCGGAATGGATGCAGATTGTTTCCGCGCGCACAGGCAGTTCCTTGCCGTTGATGCTGATAACCTTTCCATCGCGAACCGCTCGTGCTGCCTGTTCGGCCACGGCCGCAGGATCGCGGGCGTCATGTTCTCGGGTAATGATCAACCCGCCATCGTCGTCATAATCGAGGTCGGCGAAGAATTCGGCGCAGAATTGCATGCCCCGCGCTGTGTAGATTTGCTCGTGTAGGGTACCGCTCAGCCCGAAGATTGGCACACGGAATGTTTCCGCTGCGTCGCAAATGGCGTGTGCAATCTCTTCGTTTCGCGCCGCCATTCCGTACAGCGCGCCATGTGGTTTGAGGTGGTTCAATTTGATGCCGGCGACATCGAGAAACGCCTTTAGTGCGCCAATCTGGTAAATAACGATGTTGGCCATCTCCTCGCGATCGATTTTCATCTCGCGCCGGCCGAATCCTGCCAAGTCCGGCAACGAGAAATGCGCCCCGACCTTTACCCCGTGTTTCTTGGCCAGTTGCACCGTTTTGCGCATGTGATTGGGATCTGAACCATGAAAGCCGCAAGCGACGTTTGCCTCGGTGATGAAAGGCATGACCGCTTCGTCGTCACCCATCTTGTACAGACCGAAACTCTCACCCATATCGCAGTTGATGTTGACAGCCACGTTCCCGATCTCCTCAATCTTTCAACGACGCGACGTATCGCAGGCGCAACTGGTCGGCGATTACCGCAATGATCAGCAATGAGCCCAAAACGACCGTCTGCAGGTAAGATTCAATGCGGGCGAGGTTCATGCCGTTTTCGATAAGGCCGATGAAAAGCGCGCCCAGGATGACATTTTCGAGCCGCCCGACACCTCCCCGCAGGCTGACACCTGCGATAACGCATGCGGCGATCGATTGTAGCGGCATCGATGTGCCGATATTGGCTTCGCCGGTATCGAGCCTTGCTGTGAGCAGCATGCCTGCCAACGCCGCCATCGCGGCACAAATCACATAGGTCCAGAACAGTATCCAGCCGGTGTTTATGCCCGAAAGTCGGGCCGCCTTGATGTTGCCGCCGACGGCGTAAAAATATCGACCGAATGGAGTGCGATAGAGCAGAACGTAGAGAAGTACTGCAATGAAAATTACGGCGAAGATCGGTGTCGGTATGCCGAACAATGTGCCGAAACCGAAAATATCGCCGAATTCTACCGGCATTCCATAAACTGGCACTCCGCCGGTGAGGAAAAGAGAGATGCCGAATCCGACCGATGCCATGCCGAGAGTCATCATGAATGGAGAGACGTTGAAGAATGCCACGCCGACACCGTTGACTACGCCGATCATGGTTCCGGCAGCGATCCCGGCCATACACCCAACCAGGATGGCCAGCCACACGGCTTCCGGCATTGCCGCGTAGGTACTTGCCATAGCCAACGCACCCACCACCGATGTTAGCGCTAAAATTGTTCCGACAGACAGATCGAAGCCGCCGGTCAATAGCGCAAACATCTGTCCGAGTGACACGATCGTCAGATATACCGACTGCCGGAGCACATTCATCAGGTTGCGTCCTGTCAGAAAATTGTCCGACATCAACGTGAAAACAATGACTGCAATCACCAGCAGGAAAGGCAAAATGCCGAGTCTGACGAATAGCCGCTTGAGTGCGTCCGCAGCACTTGTCTTTTTCTTTTGCGTTTGCCCCGTCGGACCATTCATCACGCGGCCTCCCTTTCGAAGAAGTGTGCCAGCACATTGGCTTCCGTGATTTCGGAGCCGACGAGTTCCGCCTGGATGTTCCCGCGATAGAAAACATACGCACGGTTCGTCAGGTTCAGGATTTCAGGCAGGTCGGACGAAATGAGGAGGATCGCAGCTCCTTGCGCACACAGTTCTGCAATGAACTCATAAATCGCCGCACGCGTACCAACGTCCACGCCCACCGTTGGCTCGTCGAAGATGATCAGGTCGAAATCGCGGGTCAAACTGCGCGCCAGCATCAGTTTCTGCTGATTGCCACCCGAAAAGTGGTCAGCTGCCCGTTCAGGCCGCCGAGGCGACAAGTTTAGCTGCTCGGACAGGCGGATGGCGAGGTCGCTCTCGGCCTTGGTGTCGAGAAACATGCCGCGGCGCAGTGGCGCTACATTCAACGCGGCAAGCGACATATTTTCGCGTGCCGGGCGCATCATCAACAGGCCGTCGGTATGTCTATCCGCCGGCAGATAAAGCATACCCCGGTTGAGCATGGTCCCGGTGTCGGAATGCGTGACGCGCTCGCCCTTGAATGCAATGTCACCGGAGACGGCGTCGATCGCGCCAAAGCAGGCCTGCCCAAAGCGCGATTTTCCTGAACCGACCAAGCCGGCCAAACCAACAATCTCGCCGCGACGGACATTCACTGATACTCCACGCAATCCGCCGTCGGCGGTAACCAGATTTGAGACCTCCAGAACCGTTTCACCGGGATTGAAATCGACTGCAGGAAAAATCTGGCCAACGACCCGGCCGGTCATCAGCCGGACAAGTTCGTCTTCCGACGTGGTTTTTGCATCGACCGTGTCGATGTATTTTCCGTCGCGAAGTATGGTTATGCGGTCACCTATCTCGCGAATTTCGGCCATCCGGTGGGTGATATAGATGATGCCGACCTTCTGTACCTTCAGCTTTTTGATCAGTTTGAAGAGTTGCTCGGTCTCATGGTTGGTCAGCGATGCCGTCGGCTCGTCAAGAGGACCTCGGCGGCGCTCGAGGGCAAGTTCGAACTGCTCAAGAAGGTGCCCTCGACCCACAGCCCCGGCAAGGTGAAATTAACCGAATTCG
>JBFIBB010000113.1:0-10719 GCA_041582695.1 Rhizobiaceae bacterium | reverse complement strand
CATCCTCTCAGACCAGCTATGGATCGTCGCCTTGGTAGGCTTTTACCCCACCAACTAGCTAATCCAACGCGGGCTCATCCAACTCCGATAAATCTTTCCCCCGTAGGGCGTATACGGTATTAGCACAAGTTTCCCTGAGTTATTCCGTAGAGTTGGGTAGATTCCCACGCGTTACTCACCCGTCTGCCGCTCCCTGCAAGCAGGGCGCTCGACTTGCATGTGTTAAGCCTGCCGCCAGCGTTCGTTCTGAGCCAGGATCAAACTCTCAAGTTTGATATCAAGACATTTGATTTGGCTTTATTTGGTCACGCTTGAATCGACGAGAACCTGTAAACACCTGGCTGTCCGAGGACAGCCTGATTGTCACATATTCTCTCTCGAAACGTGTCCGCCATAGTCTTTGTGTGGAATCATCGGACCGGGGTCCTTTGAGTTCCGCGCGACCATGCCGCCCACGTTTCTCTTTCTTCTCATATTCAATTGTCAAAGAACGGACGTCGCAGACGCGATGTCATGGGTCGGTTGCTTATGGCTCGGACCCGGCAGAGTGTCGCTCACGCGGCTCTCTAAGAGAAATAAACAAGAGCGAACGACTTTGCCGCCAGCGGCGCGCCGCCCTCGTTGTGGTGGGTATATAGTCGGCAGCCAGCTTGGGTGTCAACAGAGATTTTGAACTTTTTTCGCATTAATTTCCATTGTCGGCATTCGGCCTCGAAACCGCGTGTTTACGGTTGGGTATCAAGATTGCGGCATAACCGCAGCCGCCTAAGCGGTCAGGCCATATTCAGGCCCGAATCGCCTTCTATCGCGGCTGCACGGGTGAGTCGCACGGGCACCGGGTCTGCCATCGTTGACTTGTCCTGGCGAACGGGGGCAAATGGGCGGCATACCGGCCGCAATGGGTCGCAAGAGGGGATCGTTCCTGCAATATGATCGATGCGGACCGCATGACAGCCGAACTTGGCGATGAACCGCCTCTGGTTGCGGATGGCCGCGGCCAACCCGACCGGCGTGACATCTCCGCCCGCTGGCTGTCCGGTACCTTTCTTACCGGGGTTACATCGAGCATCCTGCTGGGCGTCGCCCTGTTTGCCGCACTCGACGGACGCGAGCAGCTAGCCACCCCGCCCGAAATAGCAAAGCTCAGCGATATGGCGCTCGGTGACATTGGCAGCGACAATGCCAAGACCAGCCGCCTCAATCGGCCATTGGCTCTTACGACCGCCCGCGATCGCCGACGGATGGAGGTCTCGACCGTCACGCGGTCGGGCGACAGCGACCTCGTGCGCACGGTCCCGTTCGTGCAGGTGAAAATGGCGCTGGCGGCGGGCTACACCACCGACCGAAAATATCCGCAGTTCAACCCGCTGGACGTGTTCGCGGCCGACGACACTGCGGTGACCTCGACCACCGGTCAGATTTACGGCGCGCGAGTGGAAAGCGACGTCAGTTTGAAGACGGTCGACTTCCCGTTCGAAACCGCCAACTTCGAAGAGAAGAGCCGCCTGTCGGCCGACGAGGTCGAGGAGGTTGTCCGCGAAACCGGCGCTATCCTTACCGACGGAGCCGTTCAGGTCGCCGCGCTTCACTATGTCGACCCGCAGCGTTTCGGCAATTCTTCCCTTACGGCGAACATTCCCAACGCCTTCGACATCCGCGTGGTCCCGCAAAATGTTTCCGTTGCCCGCCTTAGCGCCAGCGGTAATTTGAAACCGGCTTTTGCGGAGGAGGTGGTTCCCGTCCGCCAGAACGACACGATACGCAATGTATTCGAGAAATCCGGCTACTCGGGTGAAGACGCCGACGGCATGATCGAGGCGCTGACCAAACTTCTCGATTCCGACGAACTTCAGGCGGGCGCCGCTGTCCGTATCGGCGTCGAAACCGTTGAAGAGGCCGGGCTGATCGTGCGGGCCGGCATTTACCGCGATGGCCGCCACGTCGTCACCGCCGCGCTTGATGACCGGCAGCAATATGTCAAGGCGACGGAGCCCGAGATCAATCCGGCAATCGCAGCCGCGCTCGATGCGACGCCAAACAAGGTAGCGGTGCGCGGCGACCTGCCCCGGGCATATGACGGCATCTATCGCGCCGCCTATTCCTACGGGCTATCGCGCGACATGGTCCGCCAGTTGATCAAGCTCCTGGCCGCCGAGGTCGACTTCCAGGCCAGAATCAACCCGTCCGACCGGCTTGAGCTTTTCTTCTCCCAGCCCGATGACGACGGCAATGCGACGCCGGAATCCGAACTTCTTTTCGTGAAAGCCAATTTCGGCAACATCGAGCGCGTCCTTTACCGGTTCCAGATGCTGGACGGAAAGGTCGACTATTTCACACCCGAAGGCCGCAGCGCCCGTCAGTTCCTCTTGCGCAACCCCGTTCCCAACGGCCGGTTCAGGTCGGGCTTCGGCATGCGCCGGCACCCCATTTTGGGTTACAGGAAGATGCACACGGGTGTTGATTGGTCCGCGCCGAACGGCACGCCGATCATCGCCTCCGGCAATGCCACGGTGGAAAAGGCCGGCTGGTCTTCCGGCTATGGCCGCCAAACCGTGCTGAAGCACGCCAACGGCTATGAAACCTCGTATTCGCACCAGAGCGCCATCGCCAAGGGCGTCGTTCCCGGAGCCCGCGTGCGCCAGGGCCAGGTCATCGGATATGTCGGCTCCAGCGGATTGTCGACTGGCAATCACCTGCACTACGAGTTGATCGTCAACGGCACCAAGGTTGATCCCATGCGCGTGCGCCTGCCTACGGGCAGGGTGCTGAAGGGTGAGGAACTCGAGGCCTTCGAACGCGAACGCGACCGTATAGACGCGCTGCTCAGGGACAATGGCGAACCGCCGCTGAAGGTTGCCAGCAGGGTGTGATCCCGGTGACGGTCGCCTGACGGCCTTCAGCGATCAAACGAAGGTTGCGTGACCCACGCAATGGCGGCGGCTACGAAACAGAAAGCCGAACAAATGGCGGAAATAACCTGAAAGGTGCGGTTTGTCGCTTCCGAATGCAGCCGCACAATTTCCGCCGGTAACCCTTCAGGCGCAAACGCGCCAAAATCGAGGCTGGGCGAATCGCCCGCCGCTCCGGCAAAGACCAGCCCGGCCAATGCGCCGAACGCCGCGACCGCAAGAAGCCCGGCAGACCGCGCCACCGCATTGTTGAAACCGGAAGCAAATCCTGCATCGCCGTCAGGCGCCGCCTGCATGACGGCCGTTGACAGCGGCGATACCAGTATGCCCATACCCAGACCGTTGAGGCACATGACCGGCAAGGTCACCGTCCAGATCTCCATCAACGGCATCGTCGCTGCGAGCGCCGCGTAGGAGACACCCAGCAAAATCGCGCCTGCAGTCAGCGGCATTCTCGGACCGTAGCGGTCGGCAAACCTGCCTGACATGCGCGACAGGCTGCCGATGAATACCGACAGCGGAGCGAGCACGAGGCTTGCCTGCCACTCCAGCGCGCCCCAGCCGGTAATCAGCGTCATCGGCAGGAAAAACAATATCGCGTTGAATGCCACAAACAGAACCAGCGTGAACAGGTTCGCCCCGGCGAAAGCGCGCGAGGAAAACAGTTCGAGCTTGACCATGGGCTGCGGCGCCCGCCGCTCCCACCAGACAAATGCAATTGACAGGATAACGCCGATTGCAAGCCAGGCGCCCGGCGGCAGGATATCAAAGCCTGCGTCAGGTCCGTATGCCGTCAGCCCCCAGGCAAATGCGCCGAGCGCCAATGTCGCCAGCAGGGAACCTGGAACATCGAGACGCCTGATCTCGCCGGTCCCGATCGCCGGCACCTTCAGATAGAGCATCGCCAGCACGGCCAGCCCGAACGGCACATTGATTGCAAAGAGCAAGCGCCACATCCAGTCCTCCCCATAGGACAGAACCAGGCTGCCGACGATGGGACCCATGGCTGTCGTGATGGACGATATGGCCGCCCACATGCCGATGGCCTGACCACGAATCTCGGGCGGATAGGATTTTGCGATGATCGTCAGGCTGCCCGGCACCATAAGTGCCGCGCCCATGCCTTGTGCGCCCCGCATGGCAATGAGCGTGTTCTTGTCGGGGGCCAGTGCGCAAAGCGCAGAGGTCAATACGAACAGCGCCACGCCAAGCCCGAATACCCTGCGCACGCCGAACACGTCGCCGGCCGCGCCGCCGGCCAGCACGAGCGAAGCCAGAAACAGCATGTAGGCGTTGGTGATCCACTGCGCGTCGGCAAGGCTTGCGCCAAGATCGGCGCGCATTGCCGGGACCGCCAGCGAAACGATGGAACTGTCGATGAATCCCATCGAGGATGCGAGGATCGCGGAAGCCAGCACATATTTGCGCGCCTGTGGCGGGCAGATGGAAGATCTCCCGCCTTGTTCGGGCGTCACCGGAAATGCCGTCTCGCTCATTGGAAACCCGCTGCTTCTTGATGAAACGGCAGATCACATAAACGGATCAAATTCAATGCAAGCCATCATGCCCGGATCGGGTCCGGTTAAATCGGGTGGTCGAGTTGCAGTTCCGACCTCGCCTGTCTCGTCAGCTTCGCAGCCACGAGGCGGTGCGATTCCGCAATGTATTCGCAAAGCGCCTCGTCATCGACCGCGTCGCCCGTTCGCCGCTGGATCCATTTCATTCCACGCGAAGCCAGATAAGGTGCCGGAACGCATCCCGGTTGCTCTTTCAGGATATCGAAGCCGAGCGGCGACACCTTGAATGTCACGTACGGTTCGCTGCCGCCATGGTCCCAGCCGGCGATGGCGAACACCTTGCCGCCCACTTTCCAGACATCCGCACCGCCCCATTGCACGACATGTGTAGCAGCGGGCAGCGAGGCGCAGAATCGATTGTATTCGTCCCGAGTCATGGTTCGGCAGAGAATTGACGTGGAAGCCGGAAGTCAACATCCGCCTTCGTCCACACGATACACTACTGACAATATCTGAAGCGAAGACTGCGCGCGGAAAACGCGCCGAATGGAGATCGCCGGCGGTTTCGCAACCGCCGGGTCCTGCATTGCACCCGGAATGGATCAGGCCGCTTCCTCGGCTTGCTCTGTCGCCGTACCGAACAGCAGCCGGTCCGATCCGGAAGTGACGTTTACAATCGAACCGTCGAGTATTTCTCCACCGAGGATTTTCTCCGCCAGCGGATCCTGCAGTTCCTTCTGGATCACGCGCTTCAGAGGTCTGGCCCCATAGGCGGGGTCGTAACCCTTCTCGGCCAGCCAGTTGATCGCATCGTCGTCGAGATGCAGCTTTATCTTGCGATCCGTCAGCAGCGCTTCGAGCCGCTTGAGCTGAATCTTCACGATCGCGTTCATGTTCTCGCGATGCAACCGGTGGAACAGAATGATCTCGTCGACGCGGTTCAGAAACTCCGGCCGGAACGACGCCTTGACCACGGCCATTACCTCGTCTCGCGCACTGGCCGAATCCTCTTTCTCGCCGAGATTGACAAGATACTCCGAACCGAGGTTGGACGTCATGACGATGAGCGTGTTGCGAAAGTCGACCGTACGGCCCTGCCCGTCGGTCAGCCGTCCGTCGTCAAGCACCTGCAGCAGGACGTTGAAAACGTCGGGATGCGCCTTTTCGATCTCGTCGAACAGCACGACCTGGTATGGCCGGCGCCGGACCGCCTCGGTCAGCGCACCGCCTTCCTCATACCCGACATAGCCCGGAGGCGCACCGATCAGCCGCGCCACAGAATGCTTTTCCATGAACTCGGACATGTCGATGCGTACCATTGCCGCCTCGTCATCGAACAGGAAATCGGCAAGCGCCTTGGTGAGCTCCGTCTTGCCGACACCCGTCGGACCGAGAAACATGAACGATCCGATCGGCCGGTTCGGATCCTGAAGGCCGGCGCGCGCGCGGCGAACCGCCTTCGAAACCGCCTGAACCGCTTCGCCCTGGCCTACCACCCTAAACGCCAGCTCGTCTTCCATGCGCAACAATTTTTCGCGCTCGCCTTCGAGCATCTTGTCGACGGGTATACCGGTCCAGCGCGACACGATATGCGCCACATGGTCAGGTGTTACCGTCTCTTCAACCATCGAGCCCGTCTCATCTTGCGATTCGGCATCGGCGAGCTTTTTCTCCAGCTCGGGAATGCGTCCATAGGCCAATTCGCCAGCCTTTTGGAATTCGCCGGTGCGCTGCGCGATCGCCAATTCGTTGCGAGCCTCGTCAAGCTGCCGCTTCAGATCGGCCGCAAGGCCGAGCTTTTCCTTTTCGCCGGCCCAAGCCGCGGTCAGGCTGGTCGATTCTTCCTCCAGCCCCGCAAGCTCGGCTTCAAGCTTCGCCAGCCGGTCCTTGGACGCGGTATCCTTTTCGACCTTCAGAGCCTCGCGCTCGATCTTCAACTGCATGATGCGCCGGTCGATTTCGTCGAGCGCCTCGGGCTTGGAGTCGACCTGCATGCGCAGCCGCGACGCGGCCTCGTCCACCAGATCGATCGCCTTGTCTGGCAGATACCGGTCGGTGATGTAGCGGTTCGAGAGTGCAGCCGCCGAAACAAGCGCCGAATCCGAAATACGCACCTTGTGGTGCTGCTCGTATTTCTCCTTCAGCCCGCGCAGGATCGAAATCGTGTCCTCGACCGTCGGCTCGCTGATAAACACCGGCTGGAAGCGTCGGGCCAGTGCGGCGTCTTTTTCGACATGCTTGCGATATTCGTCGAGCGTGGTTGCGCCGACACAGTGCAACTCGCCACGCGCCAGCGCCGGTTTCAATAGGTTGGACGCATCCATGGCGCCGTCCGCCTTGCCCGCGCCGACAAGCGTATGCATCTCGTCGATGAAAAGTATGATGTTGCCAGCCGCATTCTGGACCTCGGCCAACACGGCTTTCAGCCGCTCCTCGAATTCGCCGCGATATTTCGCGCCGGCAATCAACGCTCCCATGTCGAGCGCCATCAATTGCTTGTCCTTGAGCGACTCGGGCACATCGCCGTTGATGATGCGCAGGGCGAGGCCTTCGGCGATGGCGGTCTTGCCGACGCCCGGTTCGCCGATCAACACCGGGTTGTTCTTGGTTCTGCGCGACAGGACCTGGATCGTGCGGCGTATTTCCTCGTCTCGACCAATTACCGGATCGAGCTTTCCTTCGCGAGCGTCTTCGGTCAGGTCGCGCGCATATTTTTTCAGTGCGTCATAACCCTCTTCGGCCGACGCGGTATCGGCAGTGCGGCCCTTGCGCACGTCATTGATCACCTGGTTCAGTGCCTGTGCGGTCACGCCGGCCTTCGCCAGAATTTCGGATGTCTTTGCCGATTTCTCGATTGCGAGGGCAGTCAGCAGCCGCTCGACGGTGACGAAGCTGTCACCGGCCTTCTTCGCTGCTTGCTCGGCCGTGGCAAAGACTTTCGCCATGGGTTGCGCCATGTAAAGCTGGCCGGAACCGCCCTCGACTTTCGGCATCGCGTTCAGCGCGGTTTCAACACCGAGTTTCACATCCGCGACGCGGCCGCCGGCCCGCTCGATCAGCGAGGCGGCCATGCCGTCCGGATCGTCGATCAAAACCTTGAGCAGATGTTCGGGAGAGAATTGCTGGTGACTTTGGGCGAGGGCGAATGTCTGGGCCGACTGCAGAAATCCCCTGACCCTCTCCGAATACTTTTCCATATTCATGAATCATGTCTCCGCTTCGTCACCGGCCCGCCTGGCGGCGCCGGATCGGTTTTCACGTGACGGACTCCTCCTTCAAGGAGCAAGCCCTGCTATGCCATGCATATGGGAATAGATTCTTGCGCCTGCAAGATCACGAAGGGTGGACAGGCCAGTCGGACAATCAAAAGAAAGACGGGCCGCCGGGCCCGTCTTTCTGTCAATTGCGCCAATGGATGTCAGCTTCCGGTAGCTGCTAGCTCGGAGCCGGTGCTGGCTTCGTCATCGCCCTGTTTGGCTTCCGTTTCCGCTGCATCTTCACCACCGGCGGATGCTTCACGGCGTGGCCGCCTCGGACGCCGCTGCTTGGGCGCCCGCTTTTCGCTTCCATTGTTCTCGCCGGATGCGACCGCCTGCTCCTCGAGCGCCACCTCGGCAGGCGTGCCGTTGATGACCGGCTGCGGTCCGGAGCCGTCCTTCACACCGGCATCTCCGGCGGATTGAACGTTCTCGTTCTCCTGTTCGCGATCGTCGATATCGTCCTGGTCATCGCGATCGTCGCGGTTATCTCGCATGGATTGCTGCTGGCTCTGCGCCGCTGCGATGATCCGGTTGTAGTGTTCTGCATGCTGCAGATAATTTTCCGCCATTACCCGGTCGCCGGACGCCTGCGCGTCGCGGGCGAGTGTGGCGTACTTGTCGGCAATCTGTTGCGCCGATCCCCTGATTTTCACGTCGGGACCGTTGCTCTCATAGCTGCGGGTCAACGGATTTGGACCCTTGCGGTTGCTTCTGCCCCGCATGCGCCTGTTTTGCTGATTTGGCCTCATTCGATACTCGTCATTTCGAGGTGTTCACAACGCGTCCGCCAACAATCCCCCATGGCCGCTGCACGTTTCGCGTTTTCAAAGTGTCCGGCTGCGCATTGCGCACCGTCACAATTTACCGTCCTGTTTCCGGTTTCTTGTGCCCTGCTAGGAAAGCCCCAAAACGCGCACAGGCCGAGGCCAGCGCTCAAAGGCAGTTTGCAACTACGGGAACCGAATCGATAACCGTACTGCCCAGTTCTTCCTATCCGGTGGCCGGAACCTAGCCGCTATCTCACCAATTGCCAAGCATTATTTCACAAAGCCCATAACCGTTTCTTAACCGGCAAACAGCAACGCCCTGTCACGACCGCCGAGATCCATTGCCGACCGGGCCTCGCAAAAGCCGTGGGACGCAAATTCCATCACGACCGCCGCTTTCTGGTCATGCCCTGTTTCAACCGCCACATGCCCGCCGGGTGACAGGAACGCCCGCGCTCCGCGTGCGATTTGCCGGTAGGCATCAAGACCGTCCGGGCCGCCATCGAGCGCAGCCACCGGATCGTGGTTTCTGACTTCGCGGTCGAGAGTTTCGATGATTCCCCTTATAATATAGGGCGGATTCGCGACAATAACATGATAGAGGCCGGTAACATTTGAATACCAATCCGATTGCACTGTCTCAAACCGTGATTCGAGCCCATGGCGGCGCGCATTTTGCCTCGCTGTCGCCAGCGCTCCCTCTGCGATATCCGCGCCAACCGCATGCGCCTGCCCGACCTGTTTCAATAGGGCAAGGGCGATCGCCCCGGTTCCCGTGCCGAGATCCAGAATTCGGCACGTGCCTTCGCGATCCGCAATCTCGCGGACGACCGGGAGAACAAGGTCGACCAGTATTTCCGTATCGGACCGAGGCTCCAGCGTCGCTGCCGAGAGCGCAAGTTCGAGTCCGTAGAACTCGCGCGAACCGAGAATCCGGAACACCGGCTCGCCGGCCGCCCGCCGGGCAAGCATTTCCCTGACCTTCATCGCGACATCATCGCGAACCGGCGTTTCCGGCCTGGCGACAAGATCGAGCGGCGTCAGCCCCGTTGCTTTCGCAACCAGCAGGCGGCAATCGAGCGCGGGATCGGCAATGCCGGCAGCGCGCAACTGTGAGCATCCGCCTGTAAGCAGACTGCCGAGCGACACGGCCGGTTCGTCAGTCATGCTTTCCCATTTCGGCGAGCAATGCGGACTGGTGATCGGAGATCAGGGCGTCGATCACTTCGTCGAGATCGCCTTCCATCACCCGGTCGAGTTTGTAGAGCGTCAGCCCGATGCGGTGATCGGTCAGCCGTCCCTGAGGAAAATTATACGTCCTGATCCGCTCGGAGCGATCACCCGACCCGACTTGCAGTTTCCGGTTCTGCGACCGTTCCGAATCTGCCTTCTCGCGCTCCATGTCATAGAGCCGCGCGCGCAGAACCTGCATTGCCCGCGCCCGGTTCTGATGTTGCGACTTCTCCGATGAAGTAACCACGATTCCGGAGGGAATATGGGTGATGCGAACAGCCGAATCGGTCGTGTTTACATGCTGGCCGCCAGCTCCCGATGCACGCATCGTGTCGATACGGATATCCTCCGGCCTGATCTCGACATCGACCTCCTCGGCTTCGGGCAGCACCGCAACGGTCGCCGCGGACGTATGGATACGTCCGCCCGCTTCCGTCTCGGGCACGCGCTGAACCCTGTGCACGCCGGATTCGAATTTCAGGCGCGCAAACACGCCCTTGCCGGTAACGGAGGCGATGATCTCCTTGTAGCCGCCCATTTCACCCTCGCTGGCCGACATCAATTCCATCCTCCAACCCTGCGAAGAGGCGTAGCGCTCGTACATGCGGAAAAGATCGCCCGCAAAAAGCGCTGCCTCATCACCGCCGGTGCCGGCGCGGATTTCCAGAATGGCGCTGCGGTTGTCGGCGGCATCGCGCGGCAGCATCAGGATCTGGATGTCGCCCTCCAGATTCTCGACGCGCTCTTCCAGCTCGGGCAGTTCAGCTTCCGCCAGCTCGCGCATGTCCGCGTCTGTCTCCTTGTCCTGCAGCATTTGCCTCAGATCATCGAGTTCGGTCCGCGCGCTTTTCAGTTCGCGTACTTTTGCCGCAAGATCCTGCAGATCGGAATATTCCGACGCCAACTTGACATAGGTTTCCGAATCCGGACCTTCGGCCATCTGCGCCTCGATCATCTCGAAACGCTTCAATACGGCCTCAAGCCTGTCCTGCGGCAGATCAACCATCGGAATGTCTCAAAGCGGAATATCGTG
>JBFIBB010000112.1:0-10743 GCA_041582695.1 Rhizobiaceae bacterium | reverse complement strand
GCCGCCTCGCCAATTTCCGGATTGGAAAGCATCATGACCGTGGCGCGATAACCGAGGCGCTCGCCCTCGACACAGGCGTCGAATTCCTCATCCGTCGATCGGTTGAAGTCCGCGCATTCGGCGACGATGAAATCGTGAACGAGAGGCGGAACGATGAGCGACGCATCCGGCCACATGAGCCTGCTGCCCGCAAATGCCGCTGTAGATGCGAAGACAAAAAGAGATGCCGCCAAGGTATTGCGCATCGAAATATCCTCTTGCCCTAAAATACCACGACTGCCGAACAATTACATATTAAAACGAAACATCACGCCCGTGGCCTAACCTGATCATCTTTCGAGACGCGTTGCAGGTCAGACAGGCTCGATTGCCGGAAATATCCAAAGCATTGATCATCGCTTTGACAACGGAGCGCAACATCACCCGCCACGAACGTCACGGCATCTTTGCCGCAACAGAATCCTGCCTTCTCAAATCGATGCGAAGAGCGCTACATTGCAACCTGAATCATGGAGCGGCAAATCGGTGCGACGCAGAGCGCCGGCAAGGGGGCAACTCGATGCGACCAATATCAGCTGAGACCGGCCGGTGAAGACGCTGCCGCGCATCATGGTTGCGCCCAACGGAGCCCGGCGCACCAAGCATGATCATCCGGAACTACCGATCACGATCGCCGAAATCGTCGACTGTGCGCAGAAATGCCATGCGGCCGGCGCGGGCGCGATCCACGCCCACGTACGCGACGAAGACCAGAAACACGTGCTGGACGCCGCGCTCTATCGTGAACTGATCGGTGAAATCGCGCTGCAGGTTCCTGGCATGGTGGTGCAGATCACGACGGAAGCGTTCGGCGCCTATTCGGCTGACTATCAGCGCCGGCTTGTCCGCGCGGTCATGCCCGCGGCGGTATCGGTATCGTTGTCTGAGATGTTCTCGGACGGCGACAAGTCGGCTGCGATCGGTTTTTATCAATGGGCGGCCGCGGCCGGGATAGCCGTACAGCATATTCTCTACAATACCGAAGACTTCCGACAGTTCATTCGGCTTGCGAAACTGTCCGAGATTCCGCCGAAACAGAACCAGGTCCTTTTTGTACTCGGCCGATATTCCGCTGACCAGAACAGCAGGCCATCGGACATGGATCCGTTTATTGAAGTGATGGATAACGAGGCGTCGACTCTCAATCTGGATTGGGCCGTTTGCGCTTTCGGCATGCGCCAGCAGAATTGCCTGGTCGAAGCGATCCGGCGCGGAGGCAAGGCCCGTGTCGGGTTCGAGAACGGCTTATGGCTCGGGAATGGCCTCGTCGCCCGCGACAATGCCGATCTCGTCGTGGATCTGGTAAAGCAGATCGCCTATGAGGCGACACGCAACAGCCATCCTTAACGAAATCGCCAGTTAATCCGCATAGGTTTTCGTGTCGGTTTCCGGCCGGCGCGAAGCGGAGGTCCAATGGCTGTCAATCAAACTCCGGTGCAGGGCGGCCGAATGGCGACACTTGACCTCCTGCGTCTGGTTGCCGCGCTTGCCGTGGTTGGATTTCACTATCTTTTTCGTGGAGAGTTGGCCCCGGAAGGTCACAATCAGGCATTCCCGGCGGTTTCGGCCTTCGCGATCTATGGATACCTCGGCGTCAATCTGTTCTTCCTGATTTCGGGTTTCGTGATTGCGTGGTCAGCGGAGGGTCGCGATTTCGCGCGTTTCTCGCTCGCGCGTTTTGCGCGGCTCTATCCGGGCTTCATCTTCTGCTTGACGATCACATTCGCGGTTTTGTTCATGGCCGGCGATCCGTTCTTTCAAGTCTCAGCCATACAGTTTCTGGCCAATCTCGTCATGTTTTCGCCAGCCTTCGGCCAACCGTTCATGGACGGTGTATACTGGTCGATTGTTCTGGAAATCATTTTCTATGGCTGGGTGGCGCTGGCGCTGTTCTTCGGCGTTTTCGAGCGCTGGAAAACCGGTCTGCTGACCGGCTGGCTGTTCGCCTGCGCAGTAAACGAATATTGGCTCGGCAGTGAAACTCTGCGACTGGTTCTCCTTACCGAATATGGTCCGCTGTTTGTTTCCGGCGTGCTGCTGCATCACATGCATGCCCACGGCAGATCCGCGGAGGCGCTGGCATTGCTGGCCGCTTCGTTTGTCATGTCGACCGCGGCGATGAGCAGCATGCGCGACTGGATGTTTGAACAATACGGACAGGCCGTACCGTTGATCGGGCTGGTTGTATCGAACGTTGCGATCTATGGCATCCTGATGCTGGCGATTAGGTTCAGCCGCCATTTGGCGTCAACACCGCTGGTGCTGATGCTTGGCGGGCTCACATACCCCCTCTATCTGCTGCATCAGAATATCGGGTACATCCTCATCGAAGCCGCTGCCGGTTTTATGGGCGCTTGGGGCGCGGTATCGGTAGTAACCCTTTTCATGCTCGTATTGTCGTGGTTTGTCTGGCGTTTTGTGGAAGGTCCGGCACGCAGAACCATCAATCAGTTGATGATGCCAATTGCGGATAAAATTTCGCGACGTTGCGCGCCGCCGGCTTATCCCCTGCCCGCGGAATGAAAAAGGGCGCCGCAGCGGGCGCCCTCTTTGCGTTTGCCGTTCCGCTTACTGCGGCAGCTTGTCGTCTACACCCATCACGTAGAAGTTCATGCCAAGAAGAGTGCCGTCATCAGCGACCTCGCCTTCCGCAAGCCAGTCGGAGCCATCCTGCTTCTTGATCGGTCCGGTAAACGGATTGAATTCGCCACTTGTGATCTTGGCCTGTGTCTCCTCGGCCAACGCCTTCACATCGTCAGGCATATTGGTATAGGGCGCCATAACAACATGCCCTTCGGCCATGCCACCCCATACGTCGACCTGCTCCCAGGTTCCGTCGATAACCGCCTTGACGCGCTCGATGTAGTATGGACCCCAATCATCCACGATTGCGGTCAGTTGGGTTTCGGGACCGAACTGGATCATGTCGGACGCCTGACCAAAGGCCTTGATGCCGCGCTCGGCCGCAACCTGCATTGGAGCAGTCGAATCGGTGTGCTGGGTTATGATATCCGCACCCTGGTCGATCAGCGCCTTTGCAGCGTCCGCTTCGCGGCCCGGATCGAACCATGTATTGGCCCAGACCACTTTCAGCTTGAAATCCGGATTGACGGACTGTGCGCCGAGGATAAAGGCGTTGATACCCATCACCACTTCCGGGATCGGGAACGACGCGATGTAACCGGCCACGCCGGCACTGGACAGTTTGGCTGCAATCTGTCCCTGCACATAGCGCCCTTCATGGAATTTGGAGTTGTAGGTCGACACGTTCGGATGATCGCGCTTGTAACCGGTCGCATGCTCGAATTTCACGTCCGGAAACTTGCCTGCAACCTTGTTGGTGGCATCCATGTAGCCGAAAGAGGTGGTGAATATTATGTTGCAGCCCGACCGGGCAAAGCGTTCTAGCGCGCGCTCTGAATCCGCCCCCTCGGGTACGCTTTCCAGATAGGCCGTTTCCACCTGATCGCCCAGTGCTTCAATTACGTCGAGGCGGCCCTGATCGTGCTGGTATGACCAGCCGAAGTCTCCGACCGGACCGACATAGATGAAGCAGGCTTTGGTGGCGGCACTGGCCGCTGTCGATGCCATGGCGGCGAAAGCCGCCGAGGCTGCGAGGGTAAGCAAGGTCTTTTTCATTGTAATACCTCCGTTGGGTGTTTTCATGTTCTGTTCTACCGGCTGGGCACGAATGGTTTGCCGAGCGACGCCGGAGTGTTCATCATCGTCAATCGCCTGTTTCGCGAGATCAGCACGAGTACAAGCACTGTTGCAAGATAGGGGAGCGACGAAAGGAATTGCGACGGTATCGATTTGACGAGCTGCGCAATCCAGAACAGAGGTCCGGGCAAGAACGCCAGGTCGGCAAGACTGATCGCCTGGATGTGAAGCTGGGCGATCGTGATCGTACCGAAAAGATAGGCGCCCGCCAAGACACGCAATGGACGCCAGGACGCGAAGACAACCAGCGCAAGCGCAATCCAGCCTCTCCCCGCAGTCATGTTTTCCACCCATTGTGGTGTATAGACGAGCGACAGGAACGCGCCGGCCAATCCTGCACACGCGCCTCCGAACATGACAGCGAGATAGCGCACCATTAAAACCGATATCCCGAGCGAGTGCGCCGAACCGTGACTGTCACCGACGGCGCGAAGGGTCAGTCCTGCGCGCGTCTTGAACAGAAACCACATGACCGCGATCGTAAGAGCAATCGAGATGTAGAAAATCGGATCCTGCGAGAAGATCAGCTTGCCGACCAGCGGCAGTTCCGAAAGGACCGGGATGTATATGGTTCCGAGTTTGAGGCCGGGCAGTCCGATGAACGCTTCGCCGATCATTCCTGACGCTCCAAGACCAAGCAGCGTCAGTGCGAGCCCCGTGGCGACCTGGTTCGTTACCAGCGTCAATACCAGGAAGGCGAACAGCAGCGAGAACAGCGCTCCGGCAATAATGGCGCAGATTATTCCAACCCAAGGTGAGCCGCTGACATAGGCCATGCCGAAACCGGTAACAGCGCCCATGACCATCATACCTTCCACGCCCAGATTGAGGTCGCCGGAGCGCTCGACCACCAATTCGCCGACGGCGGCAATCAGAAGCGGCGTCGCCGCGGTCGCGATGGTCAAAAGAATGGCTTCAAGAACTCCCATGGTCAGGCTCCTTCCGCACTGGCGCGAATGTTCATCGCCAAACGGATCCGGTAATGGATAAGCGTGTCTGTGGCGAGAACGAAGAACAATAGCATTCCCTGGAAAACGCGAGCGGCCTTGTCGGACAAACCGAGTGAGATCTGTGCCGCCTCACCGCCGAGATATGTGAGCGCCAACACCAGACCTGCCGCCACGATGCCAAGCGGATTAAGGCGACCGAGAAATGCCACGATGATTGCGGTGAATCCGTAACCGATCGAAATCTTCTCATTGAGATGTTCGACAGGGCCGGCGACTTCGCAAATGCCGGCAAGACCCGCCATTGCTCCCGAAAGCAGGAAAGCGAAGAAGACCATGCGCGCCGAGGAGAACCCGGCAAACCGGCCCGCGCGCGGGCTCTGGCCCAGAACCCTGACCTCGAAGCCCTTGAGCGTCCGCGACATGACGAACCAGACGACCACTGCAGCGACCAGCGCGAAAATAAAACCCCAGTGGGCGCGGCCGGCCTCGGGCCAGATTTGCGGCAAGATCGCATATTCGTGAAACCGTACGGTTCCGGGGAAGCTGAATCCTTCAGGGTTTCGCCAGGGGCCGCGAACCAGCCAGTCGTTGAACAGTTGCGCCACGTAGACCAGCATCAGGCTGGTGAGAATCTCGTTGGTGTTGAAACGCACTTTCAGGTAGGCGGGGATTGCGGCGTAGGCCGCCCCACCCGCCATGCCGAGTATCAACATCATCGGCAATACCAGGAACATCTGGAAGTTCGGAAACAGTACCGGTATTAGCGAACCGGCGATCGCTCCAGCTACGAACTGGCCCTCCGCCCCGATATTCCAGTTGTTGGAGGTGAAGCAAACCGACAGCCCGATCGCAATAAGGATCAGGGGCGCTGCCTTGATCGCCAGTTCGTGCAGCGACCAGGTCTCGCGCAGCGGGTCGATGAAGTAAAAGTAAAGGGCGTCGAACGGATTCTTACCGAGCGTCGCGAACAACAATCCGCCGGCGATCATCGTCAGAAATAGTGCGATGAAGGGCGAAAGGGCAGAAAACAGGACCGATTGCTGTGGCCGTTTGGTCAGTTCAATACGCATCACGCCGCTCCTTCGCCATGCGGAACATGACCTGGTTCCGCGCCGCCCATTAACAGGCCGATTTTCTCGAAAGTGGCCTCGGCGATCGGTAAAGGTCTGGACAGTTCGCCATTGTGCATCACCGCGATCGCGTCGCATATCTCGAAAAGTTCATCGAGGTCCTGGCTGATAACCAGCACGGCCGACCCGCTTCGCGCCAGATCGATCAGTGACTGGCGAATGCGAGCTGCGGCGCCCGCGTCGACGCCCCAGGTCGGCTGATTGACGATCATGACCGCAGGCTTCCGGTCGAGTTCACGTCCGATGATGAATTTTTGAAGATTGCCGCCCGAGAGCGCCGACGCTTCAGGATCTTCGGCGCTCTTGCGCACATCCATTACCTTGGAGATGCGTTTTGTGGTCTCGCCTATAGTATCCCGCCTGATCACGCCAAGGTTGCCGAGGAAAGCTTTGGAATCCGTGGTATGGCGCGACAATAGAAGATTGTCGGACAGTTTCATTTCCGGCACCGCACCGTGACCGAGGCGCTCTTCCGGCACGAAGCCCACGCCCGCAAGCCGGCGTTCGGTAATCGATAGCCAGCCGGCGTCCTTGCCGCGAAACCGCACGGTGGAAGCATCGGACTGCAATGCCTCTCCCGAAATCGCTTCGAAAAATTCACCCTGGCCGTTGCCCGCGACACCCGCGATACCAATAACTTCCCCGGCCCTGACATTGAGCGAAACGTTGCGAAGCGGAATTGAGAACGGGGTTGCAGGCGGCCGGCTGAGCTTCTTGACCTCGATCAGCGGTTCTGCGTCGCCGCTCGTCTTGGCGGGAGTGCGTGCGGCAGTGATGACTTCCTCGCCAACCATCATGTTGGCAAGCGAAGCTGCGGTTTCCTTGCGCGGGTCGCAATGATTGACGACCTTGCCGTGACGCAGCACGGTGGCGGCGTCGCACATGCGCTTCACCTCTTCCAGGCGGTGCGAAATGTAGAGGATGGATTTGCCTTCTTCTCGCAGACGCTCCAGCGTCTCAAACAGCTTGTCGGCTTCCTGGGGCGTCAGAACCGAAGTCGGCTCGTCGAGTATGATCAGGTCGGGCTCTTGCAGCAGGCAGCGAATGATTTCGATACGCTGGCGCTCGCCGACCGAGAGATCGCCGACCATCGAGGATGGGTCAAGCGGCAGTCCGTAGGACTTCGAAAGAGCCTTGGCCTTTTCGGCTATTGTTGCAATCGGCGTTTCCTTGTCGAGCGAAAGCGCGATGTTTTCAGCGGCGGTTAGAGCTTCGAACAACGAAAAATGCTGGAACACCATCCCGATGCCCAGTGCCCGCGCCTCGCTCGGGCTGCGAATGATCACCGGCGAGCCATTCCATTTGATCGTTCCATCATTCGGCTCGAGTGATCCGAACAGCATCTTCACCAATGTGGATTTTCCGGCGCCGTTCTCTCCAAGAAGGGAGTGGATTTCGCCCTTTCCAATGACAAGATCGACGGCGTCGCAGGCGCGCAGTTCACCAAAGATCTTTGTCAGCCCGTTGACTTCGAGCAACGGCGCCGAACGGTTCTGGGCCACCTGTTCCAATTCCGTGTCCTCCCGCGTCTTCCCACGCTTCAAAGTGCGTTGGTCGGTTTGCATCGTATTCCGGGCGAATTATCCACGTAAAGCAGGGTAAAACGTAAACACCTTCAAGTTTTCATGGGTGAATCTACGGCATGAGTACGGTAGCGCCGGTGGTCCGGCGGCCCTCCAGCGCGCGATGAGCGTCAGCAGCCTTTTCAAGCGGGAATGTTTGCCCCATGTGCACTTTCACGATGCCGCGGCCGACCAGATCGAAAAGGTCCGCCGCCGCCGTCTCCAGTTCGCTACGTTTTGCGATGTAAGTGAAAAGTGTGGGACGAGTGGCGAACAACGATCCTTTTTGCGACAGTAAACCCATGTTAACCGGGGGCAACGGTCCGGAAGACTGGCCAAAAGTCACCCACATTCCGAGCGGCCTGATGCAATCCAGCGAAGCGGGAAAGGTATCCTTGCCGACAGAATCGTAGACGACGTCGCAAAGCCGGCCGCCCGTCAGTTCGCGCACCCGGTCGGCAAAGTTCTCCGTGCGGTAGTTGATCACGTGATCGTAGCCATGCGCCTTTGCCAGCTCAATCTTTTCGGCTGAACCGGCAGTTCCGATTACGGTTGCGCCCAGTTGTTTCGCCCATTGGCCGGCAATCAGACCAACGCCGCCGGACGCCGCATGTATGAGAACCGTGTTTCCTTCCTGTACTTTGAAAGTCCGGCGCAGGAGGTACCAGGCCGTCATGCCGGCGAGCATTATCGCGGCGGCCTGTTCATCGGAGATGGCGTTCGGGATGCTTACTACCCGGTCAGCCGGCATGTTGCGCAGTTCGGAGTAAGCACCGAGCGGTCCCGCATAGGCGACGCGGTCGCCTTTCTTCAATCCGGTAACCCCCTCACCCAGCGCTTCCACGACGCCAGCGCCTTCATTGCCCGGAACAAAAGGAAGACCAACGGGCGAAGGATAGAGGCCGGTGCGGAAATAGACGTCTATGAAATTGAGGCCGATCGCCTTGTGCCTGATCGTAACTTCACCCGGTCCCGGGGGCTGAACGTCGCGATCCTCGATCCTCAGTACTTCGGGCCCACCGGTTTCACGAACGACGATTGCTTTGGACAATTTCAAGTTTTCCTTTCTCCCAGGCGCGGAAACAACTGCATCACCCCGCCAATGCAAAACAGGTAAACGCCGGATGCGGCAATTCCGTACTTAACCCAGATTTCGGCCTGCATGTCCTGCGAGAGCGCGATCATTCCGAGGCAGCACCAAAGCAGAAACACTCCGAAATTTATCCGACGCATTCGCAGTACCCTGACTGGATGCAGAAAATATATCGGAGTGAAACTCAGGATGGCGGCTATGACGACAACCGCGAACGACAGCATTTCGCCCGGTTCGATGACAAAAAGCGTAAAGACGATCATGTTCCAGACCACAGGGAACCCCTTGAAGAAATTCTCCTTCGTCTTCATGCCCGTGTCGGCATAGTAGATTGCACTCGATATGACGATGATCGCCGCCGAAGCAAAGGACAGTCCCTCGCCCATGAAGCCGCGCTGATAGAGCGCGAAGGCGGGCAGCAGCACATAGGTCACATAGTCTATAATGTTGTCGAGAACGTCACCCGACCATGTGGGTAGCACTTCCTTGACCTGCAGCTTGCGCGCGATCGGGCCGTCGATTCCGTCTACCAGCAATGCCAGTCCGAGCCACCAGAACATCGCCGCCCAGCGTTCTTCGCTGGCCGCGACCAGCGACAGAAATGCAAGAAAGGAGCCAGAGGCCGTAAGCAGATGCACGGAAAATGCCTTGGCCTGAGGCGCGGTGACCTTCTTGATTTGCCGAGGCATTCGGGGTTTTTTCACGGGCCACGCCAGTCCAGTTTGCAGATTTCGGCGGATTTTCCTTCGAAGTTCCAGTTCCGGCCAAACGCGCGGAACCGGCTCTTGTCCGATTTCGCGATAGTGATTTCCTCGGCAATCCAGTATTCGGAGTTTGTGATGACGGTATCGCCTTCCTGATCCTTGCCCCGGATCGGCGTAATTGCGCCGTCAATGATCTTGGGTATCTGGAAAATCCTGGTCTTGCCTTCCGTTCGATAGGATACGGGCTCGCGCTTTATCCCGAGGAAGCTTCCGACCATGATCGACAATAGCGACGTTGTACCGCCGGCCTTGCCGGAAAAAATCCTGGTCAAGGCTTTTTCCGCGTAGATCGAGGCCTTCTTGTCGATGAAGAGGCCCGCGGTCCAGTTTCCCCTGCTCATGTAGCCCGGGATTTCCATGACAAGGCCGAGATTTATACCTGAGAGATCGACGTCGTTGTAGTGGCCGGCATCGATACGAAAACCTGCCCAGGTCTGACAGTAGCCCTCTGTCGGAGGATGCTGGCCAAGCGACAATACGCAGGGGCAAAACACCGTGCAATTGCACGAGAGGATCAACTCTCCCTTCATTGCCCAGCTGGGATTGAGATTTGAACTCATACGCGCACCGATTCATTGTTCGTCAGAAAGAAAATAGTATCACCGCCAAAGCCCACACAAGCAATAATACGCCAGCAATGCGCGAAAGTGCGGCATGCCCACCGGTTTTCTCGATGACGGTAAAGACTGCCAGCAGGGACATCCAGAACACATTCATGACGCCGACGGCGAACATGACCAGCATCAGCGCCCAGCAGCATCCGAGACACCAGACGCCCTGTCTCATTCCGAGAACGATGATTGGCAGGCGTTCGTCGGACCAGTTGGCGAAAAGCGTTGCAAACGGATTCCGGCATTTTGTGAGACAGGCTTCCTTCAGCCCGCTGAACTGGTAAAGGCCGGCCAGCGCCAGTGCTCCGGCCGAAAAGGGAACGGCAAAAGGAGACAATGGAGAATCTTCTCTCTCCAGCAACATGGAGCCCCAACTTGTTCCGGCAAAAGCGATTGCGGCGGCAAGCCAGACGAAAAGATAGCCCGCGACCAACCACAGCGGATGCACCACGGGTTTCGACGCGGCTTTTGCCGTATCCGCGATCTCGCAATAGGTCCTTATCAGCGGGGCGGCTGACGGAAGCATCATTGCGACAGACATCAAAAACCACATCAATGCCAGCGCTGCGAACTGCCCGATATCCGGCGATCCCGGCGTCACAGCCGTAAGGCACAGGGCCAGCAGCTGTTCGAGCGGCGCCGGAAGACCGAATCCGGAAACAAAATCTGGAAGCAACCACACCGGACCGCCGGCCGCCGGTGTCGATTTCGCCGCCATGGCAAGCATGATGTACCAGGAACCGAGCAACATCGCCGTTACGGCCGCGTAGGTGACGATTTTTGGCGAGAGCACGGCTCGGGCGGTCACGCGGCCGGTTCTGTCGAGATGATCGAAAGTGTTGTTCTCGGTATCCATGCCAAGCCGGTTTCGTGG
>JBFIBB010000111.1:0-10787 GCA_041582695.1 Rhizobiaceae bacterium | reverse complement strand
TACTGCCTCGACAACATGGTCTTCCTCGCCGCGTGATGCGCCCCCGGATGTAAGGATGAGATCATGGCAAGCGGCGGCGTCACGCATTGCATCCTGCACCACATCCGCCCGGTCTTCCATCACACCGAGGTCGGTGATGGTTACGGGAAGGGATCGTGCAAGGGCTGCAAGCATCGTCCGGTTGGAATCGTAGACCTGACCTTCGCGGAGCGGACGGCCGGGCTGAACGAGTTCATCGCCGCTTGATACGAGCGCTATGCGGACCGGTTCAAACACGGCGATTTCCGCCTCACCAATCGAGGCAATGGCAGCGATATCCTGCGGGCGCAGCATCTGACCCGTGTTCAGCACTACATCTCCCTTACGAAGATCTTCGCCTGCTTTCCGGACGTTGGCTCCCTGCCTGGCGCCTGGCGGGATACGGACGCTTTGTTCGCCCTCCAGCGCCTCGCAGTCTTCCTGCATGACGACCGTGTCGGCTCCTTCGGGCAGAACTGCGCCTGTGAAGATGCGCGCGGCGGCGCCGGCCGCAAGAGGGGCGGGGGCGAGATCGCCGGCGGCGATGCGCGAGGAAACAGGCAGCACGCCACCGTCGGTGTGCAGGCTCGAGTGTCGGAATGCGTAGCCGTCAACCGCCGCATTGGTGTGCATCGGCACATTTCGCGGCGCGCTGACAGGTTCTGCGAGGAACCGGCCGAGCGCCAAGTCAAGCGCCATCTTGCCGGTTGCGCTGACCGGGCCCAAACGGTCAAGAATCAGTGACAGGCATTCGTCATGGCGCAGCCGGTCCCTGTCGTGCAGAAAACAGTCGTCCAGGAGCTTGCGGCCGGAGGTCACGCCGCCCTCTCTTTCAACCCGCTTTTCAGTTCGACGAAATCGGCAATGCGGTTGGTGTCGTTTATGTCGAACACGGGCAGTGTTTCGCCATGAACTTCATGATCGGCAGCTATGGCGATTATCGCCGGATCGGTCACCGAGAGCGGCTGATCGTCCCTGGTTCCCTTGCGCCGTGCTTCGATCTTGGGGTGGTTCTCGCGCTTGTAGCCCTCGACAAGGACGATATCGCATGGTTCCAGCCGTGCCAGGATTTCCTCAATCGGCGGTTCCCTCTCACCGCGCATCTCGTGCATCAGTGCCCAGCGCACGCCGGATACGATCGCGACTTCCGTCGCACCGGCTTCGCGGTGGCGATAGCTATCGGCGCCCTCGCGGTCGATATCGAATGCGTGGTGGGCGTGCTTGATGGTCGAGACCTTGTAGCCGCGAGCGGTCAGTTCGCTCACCAGCCTGACGGTGAGCGTTGTCTTGCCGGAATTCTTCCAGCCCGTGATACCGAACACGCGATGTTTCAAGCGATATGCTCCATGGCGATTTTTTCCGCCATCTCGATATCATCTGGCGTATTGGCGTTAAAGAACGGATCGACAGTCATGCCGCCGGCGTGAACCATGGGAAACTCGGCGATAACGTGATCGTGCTGCCTTACGAAAGCAAGCACCTTGTAGGTGTCCGTGAGTTGCATGAAACGCGCCAAGTCGACTTGCAGCGCCAGCGGCCACAATCCGAAAACCGGGTGGCGATTGCCAC
Source organism: Rhizobiaceae bacterium (assembly GCA_041582695.1). Classification (GTDB taxonomy): domain Bacteria; phylum Pseudomonadota; class Alphaproteobacteria; order Rhizobiales; family Rhizobiaceae; genus JAWKWH01. The sequence goes on along the minus strand of JBFIBB010000111.1, from coordinate 9,200 downwards.
CGGACGCGGCCAGCACGATGCGGTTTTTCGTGCCCTCACTGGCGGCAAGAAACCGCTTCACCAGATCGGCGGGGAAGAAGGGCGTGTCGGAAGCTACGGTGACGATGTGCGACGTAGGGCCGGCGAGGCCAGCCGCCCAGTTCAGGCCTGCCAGGACGCCCGCCAGCGGCCCGGCAAAGCCTTCCACCGGATCGGCTATGACCGGCAGATTTGCCGCGGCAAAGCGAGATGGATCGCCATTGGCATTGAGCGCCATGGTCGAGACCTGGAGCCTGAGGCGTGCGATCACCCGATCGAGCATAGCCGTTCCGGCAATCGGGCGCAGGCTCTTGTCACCGCCGCCCATACGACGCGAAAGGCCGCCCGCCAGAATGACGCCTGCAACACGATCCGTCATTCGGCCGCCTCGGAGGCTGCGCCCTTCCTGTTATGACGGTCAGCCTCGTCATCGACCGTCGCCGGATCGAGATCGAAAACGACGCGGCTTTCGCCAGACAATGCGGTGAACCTCTTGCCGCGGGCGCGGCCGATGAGTGTAAGTCCGGCCTTTCTGGCAAGCTCCACACCCCAGGCTGTGAATCCGGAGCGGGAGACAAGAATCGGAATGCCCATCATGACGGTCTTGATCACCATCTCCGAGGTCAACCGGCCGGTCGTGTAGAAAATCTTGTCCGACGGGGAGACTTTGTTCAGAAACATCCATCCGGCGATCTTGTCGACCGCATTGTGACGCCCGACATCCTCCATGTACACCAGAGGCCGGTCTTCCTGGCAAAGGACGCAGCCATGGATCGCGCCGGCTTCGAGATAGAGGCTGGGGGCGGTGTTGATCTTTTTCGTCAGGGCGTAGAGCCACGAGGTCCTGAGCTGCGCGTCGGCCGGCAGTTCCATCTCGTCGAAACTTTCCATGACGTCTCCGAAGACAGTGCCCTGCGCGCAACCGGAGGTGCGGACTTTTTTCTGCAGCTTGGCCTCGTAGTCGGTTTCACGGCCGGTGCGGACCACGACCACATCGAGATCGTCGTCGTAATCAATGCCGAGAATCTTGTCGTCGGCATGCAACATGTTCTGGTTGAGCAGATAGCCTACGGCCAGCAGATCCGGGTGATCGCCGATGGTCATCATCGTGACGATTTCCTGCCGGTTGAGGTACAGCGTCAGTGGCTTTTCGCTGACGACACGTTGTGAAACGGCGGCGCCGGTATGATCGATGCCCATGACCGACGACGACAGCGCCGGATCGGAAGGGTCCGGTCTGACTATGAATTCCGGTATTTCGGGCTTTTTGCCTGTCATCCGCTCGAATGGTTCCTATTGGTGGGCCAACTGACGTTCGACCACGATAACATATAGCGCCGTAATGATGCCCGCGACAGAGGTGCTGAGCATGACCCATATGAGCGGAAACGGGCCCGTTTGGACCGAGAGGAACGCGCCGGCAATCACCGAAAGGGCCGATCCAAGGCCGATCTGAAGGGAAGCGCCGAGACCGGAGGCCGAACCGGCAAGGTGAGGGCGGACACTGACAATACCCGCGGAAGCGTTGGGTAGCGTAATACCATTGCCGACACCTATAAGGACCACCGGCCCGAAAAACGAAAGCGGATGGTACAATCCGGCCGAAAACAGCATGTGCGAAACGATCATTCCCACAACAGCTACGGTCGAGCCGGTGACCATCATGGTGTTGATCCCAACGCGCTGCGAATAACGGCCAGAAAGGAAGTTGCCGAGGACGTAGCCCGCGGAGATGATGCCGAAGTAGAGACCGTATTCCGACGGAGACAAATGCAGGATTTCCGAAGCCACAAACGGACCGCCGCCGAGGAAAGCGAAGAACTGGCCGGATGTGAAACCCGCTGTCAGCGCGTATCCCCAGAACCGGCGCGATGCGAGCAGCTCCGGATAGGTACGGAACTGCGCAGCAAAGCTTGATGACCTGTTGCGATTGGTCTCGCCGAGATCGAACAGCACAAACAGGAAAGCCACGAACCCGAACGCGAAAATCAGGACGAATGTCGACTGCCAGCCGAAGCGCTGTTCGAGCAATCCGCCGATCACCGGTCCGATCATGGGCGCCAACGCCATTCCCATCGTGACGTATCCGATCATGCTGGCGGCGCGGTTGGGCTCTACCAGATCGCGGACAATCGCCCGGGACAAAACCATGCCCGCGGCAGAGAATGCCTGCAGCACCCGCATCGCCAGCAGGAACTCGAAATTCGGCGAAAAAATCGCTGCTGCCGTGGCGGCAAGAAAAAGCAGGAAGCAGGTTATCATCACAGGCCGGCGTCCGTAGCGGTCCGAAAAAGGACCGACAACGAGTTGCAGGACAGCCGTGGCGGCCAGAAACAGGGAAACCGTCAACTGCATCAGGCCGTAGTCGACGTCGAACTCGCGCGCCATGCCTGGAATGGAGGGCAGGAACACATTCATCGCGGTTGCGCCGGTGGCGGCGGCAAGCACAAGAGTGATGATGCTGGGGGGCGAGACTGTTTTCAAAGTTTCATTGCCTTGACGGGATCGCCCCGAATCCAGCGAGGCCGTTTGTTTTCAGCAATAAGGGGAAATCTCCGATCCGTCATGTGGTCATTTCCACGACAAGGCGGGAACAGCGCGTGCAGATTCTGGAAATGGAAAGGCCGGGCGCATGCGATGCGCCCGGCCTTGAAAATAGCCACCGCTGCCGGGATCAACCCAGGCTGTTGATGTCCGTCTTGTCGACTGCGCCGATGAGACGGCGGAAGAACCGGCGGGTTGCCTTGCTGCGCTCAATGCGCGCGCGGTGCAAATAGTAGTCGATACTATGGGTCTCTTCGTTGCGTTTGTCGGTCATCGTCTTTCCTGCTCGTGCTGAGGCGTTGGGAGGGACGCCTTTCGTTGCAGACCGGCTTGAAACCGAAACTGCATCACAGAGATAGGCACATGGTTTGGTGAATACCAATGCGTTCTGCGCATGGCAGGGTTGTAGGAAGGAACCATCAAACGGTCGTGAAGCCGATCGCGGGATTATCCGCCGGTGACGCTCATGTGGCGGGCAACGGCGGGCCGCTTGGTGTTACGGTCGATGACGAAATCGTGGCCCTTGGGCTTTCTGGTGATGGCCTCGTCGATTGCCGCCGAAACCAGATCGTTGCCTTCCGAGGCCCTCAGCGCGGCGCGCAGATCGGCGGCGTCGTTCTGTCCGAGGCACATGTAGAGCGTTCCGGTACAGGTCAGCCTGACACGGTTGCAGCTTTCGCAGAAATTATGGGTGAGGGGCGTTATGAATCCCAGCCGACCGCCGGTCTCGGCGACTTCAACATAGCGGGCCGGACCGCCGGTCTTGAAGGGAATGTCGGTGAGCGTGAACTGCCGTTCCAGCTCGCCACGAAGCCTGGAAAGGGGCAGGTATTGGTCGGTGCGGTCTTCGTCGATATCGCCCATGGGCATGGTCTCGATCAAGGTCATGTCCATTCCGCGACCGTGGGTCCAGCGGATCATTTCGGGTATTTCCGCTTCGTTGAAGCCCTTCAGCGCGACCGCGTTGATCTTGATCTTCAGCCCAGCTTTTTCGGCTGCTTCGATGCCTTCCATCACCTTCGCAAGCTGGCCCCACCGCGTGATGCGGCGGAACTTGTCGCTATCGAGCGTGTCAAGCGAGACATTGATGCGCCTGACGCCGGAATCCGCCAATTGGCCGGCAAACCGGGACAATTGCGAACCGTTCGTCGTCAGTGTCAATTCATCGAGGGCGCCGGATTTCAGGTGCCGTGACAGCTGACCGATCAAATGCATGATATTCTTGCGCACGAGCGGCTCGCCGCCAGTGAGCCTGAGTTTGCGGACGCCCTTTTCAATGAACACCGTGCAGAGCCGGTCTAACTCCTCGAGCGTCAACAGGTCCTTTTTCGGCAGGAAGGTCATGTTTTCCGACATGCAATAGGTGCAGCGGAAGTCGCAACGGTCGGTTACGGAGACGCGCAAATAGGTGACGTCGCGCCCGAAGGGATCGGTCATTGATGAATATTGTGTGCCCAATACGCTGCTGCTCATCGTCAAACTTGTCAAATTCCTCGAAACCGGCCATCGCTCCCGGTGTCATTGCCATGTTGAGCAAATCGGTGATGAATTCAAGACTTCGGATGGCAAAAGCCGTCACAATCGGATTATTTGATCGGATGTGTGAGCTGAAACCGGTGAAATTGGCATGACAGCGCATACCCCGAGCGAAATACGCGTATCGAAAGACCGGCGCGTGCTGACCATCAGTTTCGGCCAGGAAGAAACCTATGAACTGCCGGCGGAATTGCTGCGCGTCCTGTCGCCAAGCGCCGAGGTGCAGGGGCACTCCGCCGAACAGCGGGTGACGGTTCCGGGCAAGGCCAATGTGGAGATCATCTCGATTGTGCCGGTCGGCAATTATGCTGTCCGCATCGGTTTCGACGACATGCACGATACCGGCATCTTTTCTTGGGATTATTTTCGCGAGCTTGGGCGCGAGAAGGAAGCCCGCTGGCGCGAGTATCTGGATGAGCTGGCGCAAAAGGGGCTGTCGCGAGAGCCGAAACTGCCCGGCTCCAGATGAATCAAGGGGGAATATGATAATGAACCGGATCGACACGATCGAGGCACTACATGCGCATTACGGCAAACCAGGCGAGGCGTCGCTGGTGAAAGAAGTAGACAGAATCATTCCTGAATACGCTGCCTATATCGAAGCTTCGCCGTTTCTCGCGCTGGCCACGGCGGGCACCGACGGTCTTGACTGCAGTCCGCGGGGCGACCTTGCAGGATTTGTGCGCGTCCACGACGAGAAGACGTTGATGCTGCCGGACCGCAAGGGTAACAACCGTGTCGACTCGCTGGCAAATATCGTCAGCGACGGGCGCGTCGGCCTGCTTTTCCTCGTGCCGGGTTCAGGCACGACGCTCAGGGTCAACGGACACGCCTTTCTGGATGCCGACCCGGAACTTTGCGCCACGTTTGCGGTTGACGGCAAAACTCCGAGATCGGTGATCGTGGTAGAAGTAGAAGCCGTCTATTTCCAGTGCGCACGGGCGATCTTGAGGGCTGACCTCTGGAATGCGGGCAAACATGTCGATCCAGCGGTGTTGCCGACGCCGGGGCAGATACTGGAAGCGACCAGCCGTGAAAAGATCGACGGGGCGGTCTATGATCGCGAGTGGGCCGGGCGCGCCGAAAAAACGATGTGGTAGATCAGACGGACCACCACATAATACCGCAATTTTTTTTATACTCCATTCGTCGGTTCGGTGAGCACCGCGGTAATCCGGTTCATTGCGGCGCCGACGATATCGCATTCATCGGCCGGCGTCTCGCTCATGATCTTCTCGACCAGGGAAAGGTGAATCTTTAGCGCTTCCCGCAAGAGTTCCTCTCCGTCGTCGGTCAGGCGCAAGCGCAGCACGCGCTTGTCGACTTTGTCGGTCTTTCTGACCACAAGGCCTCGCTTTTCCATCTGCGGAAGCAGCATTGTGATGTTCGAGCGACCGACAAGCAGCTTGTTTGCGAGTTCCTGCTGCGACATGCCGGGATGGCGATGAATATTCATCATCATGTCGAGATGGGCGTTTTTCAGCCCGAGCGGCGCCAGTGCCTGGCCAAGCGCGCGCTCGACCGCATGGCAGGCGCGAGCGACGGCGACCCAGTTGCGAAAACGCGGATTGTCCCAAATCGTCTCTTGCATTTTGTCCATGTTTGAACTATTCTGTTCATTGTTGAACGATACGAGGTTTCACTATGGCAGCTTTTCCCATGAAAATCATCCGCGGGCTTTTCGGCGCGGCCGAATATGCGATGCCGGGTGTTGCCGGACGGGTAGCGTTTCACCTGTTTGCCCGGACAGCCGACCCAGCGAACTTGTCGCCCGGAGAGAAGCGCGCCAATGACCGCGCCGCGCCGCTGATGGCGGAGGCAAGGAAGCACCGTCTGGAGTTGAAGCGGGGCTGGGTTACCGCGTACGAATTCCGGCCCGAGATCTACAATCCGAATGCGCCGGTAGCCCTTGTGGTTCACGGCTGGCGGTCCCGAACGGAGCACATGACAGGACTGATCCGCACGGCGCGCGATCTCGGGTTCAGGGTCATTTCGCTGGATCTACCCGGCCACGGGCGCTCGAGCGGGCGGCACATTACAATGATCAATTCGGTCGAGGCGGTGAAGCAGGCGGAAACATGGTTCGGTCCGTTCGACGCGCTGATCGGTCATTCGTTTGGCGCGGCGGTGTCGCTCAATGCTGCGATAGGCTCGGTCAGGCAATTCCGGCCGGTCGTTGCAAACCGGCTCGTGCTCATATCGTCGCCGAATCGGATGAAGGCGATTTTCCGCTGGTTCGGCTCTACCGTGGGTTTGGGGCCGAAGACCCAGGAAGCCATGGAATTGCAGGTACTTCGGCTTTCGGGAAACCCGGTCGAAGCGTTCTCCGGCGACGTTCAACTGAAGTCATTGCGATTGCCAACCCTGATCGTGCATGCCCCTGACGATCAGCAGGTGGAGTTCTCGGGCGCCGAGGCGATGTCGAGGGCCGGTGACCACGTGCGTCTGCTCCGGGCCGAAGGCCTCGGGCACAGCCGTATCATCTCGGATGCGAGAACACTGGCTGAAATCGCGGCCTTTCTTAACGAGGATCGCGCCCGACTTGCGGCATGACCGGAATATTCACCTGTTCGGAGCGGCCTCCGGCATTTCAACCGGCAGTTCGGCGTCTTTCCAGGCGCCGAACCCACCCTCGATGTGCATGACCGGTTCAAGACCCATATCCTGAACCGTCTTGGTGGCGAGCGCGGAGCGCCAGCCGGCCGCGCAGAAGAATACGAAAGTCTTGCCCGAGGCGAATATCTCCTTGTGATAGGGGCTGTCGGGATCGACCCAGAACTCGAGCATTCCGCGAGGCGCGTGCAGGGCGCCGGGAACCCTGCCGTCGCGTCCCAATTCGCGGATGTCGCGGATATCGACCAGCACGATATCGCCGGACTTCGCCATTTCGAACGCTTCAGCCGGAGATATCGCCCGGATCGCCGCATTCGCTTCGTCCAGCAAGGCCTTGTAACCCTTCTTCATTTTGGTAATCCCCATTCTTTGCTGTCGACATAGAAAAGGCCGACCCGTCGGCCGGCCAGTTCACTGTTGGTCAGATCGGAAATGAAATCAACGCACGATCACCTTGGTTCCCACCCGAACCTGCTCGTAGAGATGGATCACGTCCTCGTTGGCCATGCGGATGCAGCCCGACGACATCGCCTTGTCCACCGTCCAGGGCTGGTTGGTGCCATGAATTCGGTAGATCGTTGCGCCAAGATAGAGCGCTCGCGCACCAAGCGGATTGTCTGGGCCGCCGGGCATGTATGCGGGCAGGTTATGTCCCTTTCTGGCCTCGCGGGCGATCATTTCCGCGGGCGGACGCCAATCCGGCCATTCGGCCTTGTTGCTGATCCTGTTGGTGCCGGACCATTCGAATCCCGGCCGGGCGACGCTAACAGCGTATTTGATCGCCAATCCATCGCCGAGCGCGAAGTAAAGGCGCCGTTCAGATGTATCGACGATAATCGTGCCGGGCGCGATCTCCTCACCGAACTCGACGACTTCGCGCGGAATCGGCGATGCGTCGGAGTTTTTCGGGCTTGTAGCGCTGACGTGCTTGATGCGCGGCTTCCCACCCTGGATGATCGTTGCAAACAGGTTTGCCGCTTCGGCCGGCGCGGGCGCAGTCTGCAAGGTGACGGTTGCGGCAAACGCCGCGGCGCAGAATGCGTGTACGATGCGTTTCATTTGGGCTCTCCCTCCCAGTTCCGGTATCGGGGGCATTTTTCCGGGTTTTGAGGGGTGGCGCTGTGATGAGGCGCACAGCAGAACTAAATCTCATAAAATCAGCATTTTAGAGACGCATTCTCGACGCGGGCAGGGCTTTCAGCCGGTATTATCCGAGGTTCAGTTCCTTGAAAAAGTCATTTCCCTTGTCGTCGATGACGATGAAAGCGGGGAAGTTCTCCACCTCGATGCGCCATATCGCTTCCATGCCGAGTTCCGGATATTCGACGACCTCGACCTTTTTGATGCAGTCCTGGGCAAGGCGCGCGGCGGGGCCGCCGATGGATCCCAGATAGAAACCGCCGTGGCGCTTGCAGGCTTCCCTGACGACGCGCGATCGGTTGCCTTTTGCCAGCATGACCATCGAGCCGCCGAACGACTGGAACTGGTCGACGAATGAATCCATCCGCCCGGCGGTGGTGGGGCCGAACGAACCTGAGGCATAGCCTGCCGGAGTCTTGGCAGGGCCGGCGTAGTAGATCGGGTGATTCTTGAAGTATTCCGGCATCGGCTCGCCGTTTTCGAGCCTTTCGCGGATTTTCGCATGGGCCAGATCGCGCGCCACGATGATGGAGCCGGACAGGGAAAGTCTAGTTTTTACAGGGTGTTTTGTCAGTTCGCTCAGAATCCGAGTCATCGGCTGGTTCAGATTGATATGAACGACATGGCTGGTCAGCGCTTCCTCGTCGATATCCGGCATGTATTTGGACGGATCGGTTTCCAGAGCCTCAACGAATACGCCGTCGCGGGTGATCTTTCCCAATGCCTGGCGGTCGGCCGAGCAGGAAACGCCGAGCCCGATCGGCAGGGATGCGCCATGGCGCGGCAGGCGGATCACACGGACGTCGTGGCAGAAATATTTCCCACCGAACTGCGCGCCGACGCCCATCTGCTGCGTCAACTTGTGCACCTCCGCCTCCATGGCGACATCGCGAAAGGCGTGGCCTGCTTCGCTTCCTTCCGCCGGCAGCGTGTCGAGGTAGCGCGTCGATGCGAGCTTTACGGTCTTCAGGTTCATTTCGGCCGACGTCCCGCCGATCACGATGGCCAGATGGTATGGCGGACAGGCGGCGGTGCCGAGTGTCAGGATTTTCTCCTTCAGGAACTCGATCAGGCGATCATGGGTGAGCAGCGAAGGAGTTCCCTGGTAGAGGAACGTCTTGTTGGCTGAACCGCCGCCCTTGGCGATGAACAGGAATTTGTAGGCGTCTCCTTCGTCCGCATAGATATCGATTTGCGCCGGCAGGTTGTTGCGGGTGTTGGTTTCCTCGTACATCGACATCGGCGACACCTGGCTGTAGCGCAGATTGGTCTGCGTATAGGTGCGCATCACGCCTTCGGCCAGCGCCGATTCGTCGTTGCCGCCGGTCCAGACACGCTCGCCTTTCTTG
>JBFIBB010000110.1:0-10852 GCA_041582695.1 Rhizobiaceae bacterium | reverse complement strand
GGTGACGCTCGCGCCTTCCGACACGACGGCAATTGCGTAGCGCGAGTCCCGCCTCAGCCGGTCCGCGCTCATGAATTCGGCGAGCCTGTCGAGATTGAACGGAACTTCGGCAATCAGCGTCCGGTCGGCATCGGCCAGATAACCGGCCATCAGCGAAGTCATCCCGCAGTTGCGCCCGAACATCTCGACGACCAGAAACCGCTCGTGGCTGCCGACCGCCGTTCGCAGGTTGTTGATCATCTCCACCGAACGCGTCACGCAGGTCGAAAATCCGATACAGTAATCGGTGCCGAAGACGTCGTTGTCCATCGTTTTGGGAATGCACATCGTCCTGGCGCCTTCGTTGTGGATGCGCGATGCGTATGAGAGCGTGTCATCGCCGCCGATGGCGATCAGAACGTCGATTTTAAGGGCTTCCAGAACGGAAAGGACATGGTCGGTGATGTCGACCGTTTCAGAGCCCGCCGGCGCTTTCCGTCCGGACAGAAAAGCCGGCAGGTCAGAGGGCCTTATCCTCGATGGATTTGTGCGCGACGTGTGCAGGATCGTGCCGCCCGTGCGGTCGATATTTCGCGTGTTCCCGGGTGTCAGCACCATGCGTGCGGCGGCGGTCGCTTCGAGGTCCGACGGATCGGTATTGACGGGGCCCGCCCAGCCGCGCCTGAACCCGGTCACCTGCCAGCCACGCGCGTGCGCCTCGTTGACCACGGCCTTGATGGCCGGATTGAGGCCCGGAACGTCTCCGCCTCCCGTCAGTATTCCAAGATGCATGCTGTCCCTCCTGTCGCGCTTGACCAGCGCAGGATATTTAGCGCCAAACCTCGCTCAATGCGATGGATTTCCGGGCATGGGGAAGTTTCGGCAGGTCGCAACGCGGCTGGTCCAACCTGCGCGGCACCTGCTGCAAGAGGGTGTTGAAGGAATGCGGCGACCGCTCGGCTCTATCCAAGCGTCAGTTGCAGACGCTCGAGTTCGCCGATGCGCGCCATGGTCGCTTCGTATCCCATGCGAATGGCTTCGTCGGCGCGATGGAACTCCGAAAGCCCGATATGCGAAAGCTTCGGCTGCAACGAAAGATCGGGAGGATCGCCGGCAAGCCGTGCGCGGGTGATGCGGTCCTGGATGATGTTGAAAGCCTCGACCATCACCCCGGTAATGCCGAGACGCATTTCCTTCTCGCGCGAACTCGTTGATTTGTACGGGTCGTATGCCGGATTTTCGCGCATGACCACCTCGTCGCCGCCGGAAGAATGCTTGATCACCGCTGATCGGCCGAAGCAATCGTAATGCAGGTTGACCGCCACCACGAGGCGCTGCTCATGGGCGCGGCATACCGAAACCGGTACCGGATTGACCATCGCGCCATCGATCAGTACCCGGCCGTTGCAGTTGACGGGTTCGAACACCCCGGGCAACGCATAGGATGCCCGCATGGCGGTAACGAGGTTGCCTTTCGACAGCCAGATTTCGTGGCCTGTGCCGACTTCCGTGGCGACGCAAATGAACGGTTTGGTCAGATGGTCAAACGTCACCTTTTCCAGGTATTCACGCATTTTCGCGTCAAGCCGCATGCCGCCGAGCAGGCCGTTGCCGCGGAATGACAAATCGAAAAACCCGAACATGCGCCTTGGCGTAAGGCTGCGGGCGAACTCTTCAAGCTCGTCGAGCCGGCCTGCGAGGTAGCAGCCACCCACCAGCGCGCCGATCGACGTGCCCGCGATCATGTCGATTGCAATGCCCGCCTCTTCGAATGCACGCAGGACGCCGATATGGGCCCAGCCTCGGGCAGCGCCTCCGCCGAGTGCGAGCGCAACGCCGGATTTTGGGGCTGCGAATTGCACGGGCGGCGCGGGGGAAACGTCTGACGGGAGCGATGCATCGTGATCCCGCTGTTCCTGTCGCGCTAGCTTTGATGCCCAGTCGAGCATCGTCATCTCCTTCTTGGCGATCCATACTGGCACGGTCACCTAACGGAATAGTAAATATCCCATTCGTGAAGCATTAACCGTGCCAAAGCGCACATTGTAGTCCGCCTGCTGGTCAACAATCGCCGCTATTCGGATGCTTTCAGGGCAGGGCGGCCGTCTTCCAGCGCTATCGTGCGGTAGAAGCACGAACGTCTGCCGGTGTGGCAGGCGACGCCATCACCCGCGACCCCGACCTTGAGCCAGATCGTGTCCTGATCGCAATCAGTGCGCATTTCGACGACTTTCAGCAGGTTGCCGGAGCTTTCACCCTTCTTCCACAATTCGTTGCGCGAGCGCGACCAGAAATGTGCGACGCCGGTTTCCAGCGTCAGCGCCAGCGCTGCTGCGTTCATGTGAGCCACCATCAGCAATTCGCCGTCATCGGCCGCGGTCACGATCGCGGTGATGAGGCCGTCGGCGCCGAAACGGGGCGTGAAATCACGGCCCGTCTCCAACAATGTCTTGTCGGATGACGGGTCCGGGAAAGCGATGTCGGACATTCCTGATCCGGATCAGACGGCGATGCCGTTGCGGACCATCGACACGAACCGGGCTTGTTCCTCCGGCTGATCGCGAAACACGCCGGTAAATGTAGAAGTAAGCGTGGTCGAGCCCTGTTTGCGAATCCCGCGCATCGCCATGCACATATGTTCGGCCTCGATAAAGACTCCAACACCGCGCGGCTGAAGCACGTCCTGGATCACTCCGGCAATCTGCGCGGTCATTGCTTCCTGCGTCTGCAGGCGCTGCGCGAATATGTCGACTACGCGGGCGATTTTCGACAGGCCCAGTACCCTGCCATCGGGCAGGTAGCCGACATGCGCCTTGCCGATGATCGGAACCATGTGGTGTTCGCAGTGCGAATGGAAATTGATATCCTTCACCAGAACGATGTCGTCATAACCGGCGACTTCCTCGAAAGTGCGGCCGAGCTCTTCGGCCGGGCACCTGTCGTAACCGCTGAACATTTCGCGGTACGCCTTGGCGACGCGGGCAGGGGTGTCGCACAGCCCTTCGCGGTCGGGATCGTCGCCCGCCCATCGCAACAGCGTGCGTACCGCCGCTTCCGCCTCTTCGAGGCTTGGCCGGTCGACGGCGGGTTTGTCCATGTAGTCCGGTGTTTGCGGAAACTTCCTGATAATCGCATCCATCAAAGGCTCTCCCGTAGTTCCTCTCTTGACCATCAGGTACGGAGGAACGAGTTGAACGGACCACCTGCCTTTAACGTCTCGCGAAAGATTTATTTCCCGCGCAAGGGCACCAGCGGTAATCGTCGAGGGCCGCAGGCGAGGCACTATGCCTTGTCGCGGCCCGGTAACGAGCATTATATAGGAACTTCGTCCGCGATGGGAAGATACCCGGCCAGGACACAGTGTCACCGATTGCGACGGACGGCAGCGCCACATGATTGACGAAGTCTACAACGCCAAAATCCTGGAATATGCGGGCAATATTCCGGCAATCGGCCGCCTGCAAGATGCCGACGCCACGGCGACCGCCCATTCGAAGCTGTGTGGCTCGACCGTTACCGTCTATCTGAAGATGGACGGCGACACCGTCACGGATTTCGCCCATGACGTAAAAGCCTGCGCGCTCGGCCAGGCTTCGTCCTCGATCATGGCCAACAATGTGGTCGGCTCCAGCGCCGGCGAATTGCGTGAAGTTCGTGAAACAATGCGCAGGATGCTGAAGGAAAATGGTCCGGCCCCGAAAGGCCGTTTCGCGGACCTGAAGTATCTGGAGCCGGTGCGCGACTACAAAGCACGCCATGCGTCCACGATGCTGACATTCGATGCGGTGGTCGACGCCATCGGCCAGATCGAGAAGAAGCGGGCCGAGGCCGCTGCGTGAGCAGGACCGTGCGCTCGCCGAACGTCTACCAACACCGCAATCGGACACGTAACTATACCGGCCGTTGGCCAAAAACTCCGGGACGGCTCGCCGGCACCGGGTTCGTTCGCCTCTATCAGCTTACCCTGTCGGGGTTTGTCGGCAATCATTGCCGGCACATGCCGACTTGCTCCGAATATGCTTACGAGGCGATCGCGCGCCACGGGTTGTGGAACGGCGGCTGGCTTGCGCTGTTCCGCGTCGCCCGCTGCGGCCCCGGCGGCACCAGCGGCATCGACAACGTGCCGGCAGCGCTCGAAGCGGACATGCATTGGTGGACGCCTTGGCGGTTCTGGAAGGTGTCCGGCGCGAAACACAAAGACTGAATTGTCCCGGATTGAGAATATGCAATCTACATCTTGCCTGACTGGCGGGCTGCTGGCAGGTTAACGCCGTCAGAATCCAGATTTGAGGAGAGGGAGGCCACATGGCTCACAAGTTCGAGATCTACAAGGACAAGAAGGGCGAGTATCGGGTTCGCTTCAAGTACAACAGCGAGATCATGTTCTCGACAGAGGGATACTCGTCCAAGGCGAGCGCGCAAAACGCGATCGATTCGATCAAGAAGAACGGCCCCAAAGCACCCGTCGAAGACAAATCCTGACGCGCGGCTAGAACGCCGGCGCCCTTGGGTTCGGCGCAGGCGCGGCCAATTTCCGGCATTTTCGCACGCTCCGGCGCGGGCGGGGCTTTACCGGCGCGCGCGCAGCGCATATGTAACGCCCGCCGACATTTTGTCGCCAAGCCAACACCACCCGCGCTCGTATGCGGGACTGGATAAAGGAGACTAGCGATGGCCGAGGCCGTTTCCCTGACATTCCCCGATGGCAGTTCACGCGAATATCCCGCCGGCACGTCCGGCCGCGATGTCGCCGAATCCATTTCCAAATCGCTTGCCAAAAAAGCCGTCGCGATTGCGCTCGACGGAAACATCCAGGATCTTGCAGATCCGGTTTGCCGTGGCGCAATAGAAATCATAACCCGCGAAGATCCGCGCGCGCTCGAACTGATCCGTCACGACGCCGCGCATGTGCTGGCCGAGGCCGTCCAGGAAATATGGCCGGGCACGCAGGTCACGATCGGTCCGGTGATCGAGAACGGATTTTACTACGACTTCAAGCGCACCCATCCCGACACAGGCGAGGACTGGCCGTTCACGCCCGACGATCTGCCGGTCATCGAGAGAAAGATGAAGGAGATCATCGCCCGCAACAAGCCGTTCACCAAGGAGGTCTGGTCGCGCGACAAGGCGCGCGAGGTGTTCGGCAGCAAGGGAGAAACCTACAAGGTCGAACTGCTGGACGCCATTCCCGAGGGCGAGGATGTCAAGATTTACGCGCAGGGCGACTGGTTCGATCTGTGCCGTGGCCCGCATATGGCCTCTACCGGCCAGGTTGGCGGTGCCTTTAAGCTGATGAAGGTTGCGGGCGCCTATTGGCGCGGAGACTCCAACAATCCGATGCTGACGCGCATCTACGGCACCGCCTGGGCCGACAACCAGCAGATGGAAGCCTATCTGCACATGCTCGAGGAAGCGGAAAAGCGCGATCACCGCCGTCTCGGCCGGGAAATGGACCTGTTCCATTTCCAGGAAGAAGGACCGGGCGTGGTTTTCTGGCACTCAAAAGGCTGGAAAATGTACCAGAACCTGCTCGCTTACATGCGCAGGCGCCTCGAGGGTGACTATGAGGAGGTCAACGCGCCACAGGTTCTCGATTCCTCGCTCTGGCAAACATCCGGCCATTGGGGCTGGTACCGCGAGAACATGTTTTCGGTTCAGTGCGCTGACGAGGAAGCGGAAGACAAGCGCGTTTTCGCGCTGAAGCCGATGAATTGCCCGGGCCATGTGCAGATCTTCAAGCATGGCTTGAAATCTTACCGGGAACTTCCTGTAAGGTTGGCGGAATTCGGTGCCGTTCATCGGTACGAACCATCCGGCGCGCTGCACGGGCTGATGCGGGTTCGCGGCTTCACGCAGGACGATGCGCACATCTTCTGCACCGAAGAGCAGCTCGAGGCCGAAATCTTGAAGATCAACGATCTCATGATGTCGGTTTATGAGGATTTCGGCTTCGAAGAGGTCGTGGTGAAGCTTGCGACCCGCCCCGAAAAGCGGGTTGGCACCGACGCCATGTGGGACCATGCCGAAGATATTCTCAGGCGTGCGCTTGACCGCATGGAGAAGGAGTCGGGCGGACGAATCAAGGCCGGCATCAACGAAGGCGAAGGCACGTTCTACGGGCCGAAATTCGAGTATACCCTTCGCGATGCGATCGGCCGCGACTGGCAGTGCGGAACCACGCAGGTCGACTTCAACCTGCCGGAACGTTTCGGCGCGTTTTATATCGACAAGGATTCGGAAAAACGCCAGCCGGTGATGGTGCACCGGGCCATCGTCGGATCGCTCGAGCGCTTCCTCGGCATCCTGATCGAATCGCATGCCGGCCACATGCCGCTATGGTTTGCCCCGCTTCAGGTAGTCGTGGCGACGATTACCTCTGAAGCTGACGATTATGCGCTCAAGGTCGCCGAGACCATGCGCGACGCCGGTCTTGCCGTCGAGACCGATCTTCGCAACGAGAAAATCAACTACAAGGTTCGCGAGCATTCGCTTGCCAAGGTTCCGGTGATCATCGTTTGTGGCAAGCGCGAGGCCGAAGAGGGCACTGTCAACATCCGCCGGCTCGGCAGTCGCGAGCAGACGTCCATGACGCTCGGTGAAGCCGCCGCCAGCCTCGCGGACGAGGCGACGCCGCCCGATATCAGACGGAAAAGGCTGGCCAGGCGCGCAGCATAGCGAGGATCACTCGCTGGTCAGGACTTCGACATCCTGGTTGCGGCCGGCGACCACAGTGAAATCGCGCTGATAGTTGCGCTCGCGGTTCCTGGCGTTGATCGTGTAGGTGCCCTCGGCGAGCACCATTGACGCAAAGGCGCCGACGCTTTCGCGCACGATGTCGCCCGATTCGGTGAGGATGGACCAATGGGTGTCGGCGATCGCTTCGCCACCAGCTTCGCGCACCAGTTTCATGGTCAGTTGCGCCGCACGGTGCTCGACTACCGCTTCGGTGAGCTTGCCGGCTTCGACGCGGATATCGGAGCGGATGATGGCGTTCACATTGCCGTATTTCGAAACGACGTGATAGGTGCCGGCATTCAGGCGTACAACGGTTTTCGGGCTGACATTGGGCACCACGAGGCGCCGTTCCTCACCGGGTTCGGCTTCGGCCTCGTAGATCGAAAAACGCAGCTTCTCAGGCGGTATGCGAACACCGCCCGAAAGCACGGCATCCAGCTTCAATCCGCCGGCGTCGAGCACCACCGCTTCCCGCCGCAGTTCGCCGGGAGCAAGCGTTATGCGCTTGGTCGCGCCCGCTCGCCCGAAAGCGGCATGCACGAGATAACTGCCAGGCGCCAGTTCGAAGGCGCTGCTGCCCCCTTCGGCCGTGGCGATCAGCGGCAGTTTTCCGTCCGGGCCGGGCTCGGGTCCGAAAATACGCCAGATCAGCCCGCGGGTGACCTCGGGGGCATCGACCGCCAATTGAGCTGCAAGGCTTATCCTTCCCGGAGCCTGTGAAAGCTTGCCACCGCTGCCGGGAGGCGCATATTCGTTCAGGCCCGGTAACTTTAGGCCCTCGACCGGATCCGGCGTTTGCTGCGCGCTGACCGCTCCGGACAGAAGAAGCAAGGCGGCGAAACACAGTGTAAACAGTGTGTGCAGGGCGAAATTCATGACTTGCCTTGAAACCCAGGGCGATGGCAATTTCAAGGCTCGATTTTCAACTGACCGCCTTGTACCAAGGTCAATATGCATCATCCTTGGTAATACCGGCCGGCGCGCTTCCCGACAATGGACAACATATTCTATGGACCGGACCATCAATACCAGCGTGATCGACTTTCTTTCGGCCAGGAAATCCGCTCCGATAGGCGAATTGGGGTTGCCCGGACCTGACGAAAACGACATTCGCACCATACTGAAAATCGCCTCCCGCGTGCCCGATCACGGCAAGCTCGCACCCTGGCGGTTCGTGCTTTATCGAGGCGAAGCACGCGTCCGCATTGGCGAAATGCTGGCCTGGCTTGCGGAAAAACGGCAGGGCGGGCTTGGCGATGTGGCGAGGATGAAGGAGATGGAGCGCTTTTCGCGAGCGCCGCTGGTCATCGGCGTCATCAATACGCCGCGCGCGCATCCGAAGATTCCCGACTGGGAAAAATTCCTATCCGGAGCCGCTGCGGCAATGAATCTCCTGCTTGCCGCCAACGCGCTCGGCTTTGGCGCCAACTGGATCACCAACTGGTATTCGGACGACGAGGAAGGCCGCAGGATACTGGGTCTTGCGCCGGACGAGCGGGTGATCGGATTCGTCCATATCGGATCGTTTTCGGGTGATATACCCGAGCGTCCGCGGCCGGATATCGAAAAGATCGTGTCGGAATATTCCGGCCCATGGAACGAGAAGCAGGGGTAGGCAGCATGTTCTACGAACCATCCAAGGGGCATGGCCTTCCGCATGATCCGTTCAAGGCAATCGTTGCGCCGCGGCCGATCGGCTGGATCTCGACCAAAAGCAAGGCTGGCGAACTGAACCTCGCGCCATATTCGTTCTTCAACGCGATTTCCTCCCGTCCGCATCTGGTTTTGTTTTCGTCTGAAGGGCCGAAGGACAGCGCAACTTTCGCCCGCGAAACGGGCGAATTTGTCGCCAATCTGGCCAGCGCCGACCTGTTCGACGCGATGAATTCGAGTTCGGCGGATGCCCCGCGGGGCAGAAGCGAATTCGAGTTTGCCGGGCTCACCCCGGTTGCCTCTGAACTCGTGTCACCGCCGCGTGTGGGCGAGGCCCACGCAGCGCTGGAATGCAGAGTTACCGAAATTCTGGAACCGAAGGGGCTGGACGGAAAACCGGCCGGCGTGTTCGTCGTGATGGGAGAGGTCGTCGGTGTCCATATCGATGAAAACTTTCTCACCAACGGTCTTTTCGACATCGTCAAGGCGGGATCGGTGGCAAGGCTCGGCTACATGGATTACCTGAAAGCGACCGAGACCTTCTCAGCCCGCAGACCGGCATGGCGGGATGACCGGTAAACGGTTCAGCGCGGCAGTACGCTTGCTCTCTGCTGCACTTGCTGTGCGGGTTGGGCCATGTCCGCCAAGGGCGGCAGCACGGTTGCGACCGGCTTCAGCCGCTGCCTTCCAAGCCGTGGATGGAGCCTTCCAGCGATCACGTAGCAGCCGAGAAGCCCCGCACCGATCGCCGCGAATACCGAGGGCAGCGGAAAAATCAGCAGCATCAGCCATGCCACCCCCGGGCTCAGGATGTTGGATGCGTCGCGATAGCTCGAATACACAGCCGACATCTCGGTGCGTTCCGACGGTTTGACGGCAAGCAGGAAGGGCAGGCCGCCGCAGACGTCGAGCAGGATCAGAAATCCGGATCCCGCCACGAGCAGCAAAACTGATACGACGGGTGAGGCGGCGGTAAAGGCGGAAGCTGCAAATCCGATGCCTGACAACAGGAAGCCGACGCGTACGCCGGTTTTCACCGAAGTTTTTTGCAGCCATGCCAGCGCCAGCGGAACGCCGAAAAGCAGGCCGTTGCTGAAAGAAAGAGCCATCCCCCCGACCTTGTCGCCAAGCCCGTTCTCAAGCGCGAAAATCGGCAGATAAACGACATAGGCCCACCACCCGCATGAACGGATGACCGCGAACACCCAGCCAGCCACCAGTCGCGGCTGCCGGAAGAAACGCCCGAGATAGGCAATCGGGTTGGGCGCGGGGGCGCGCGCTTTCGTTATCAGCTTTCCGTCGCCCAGCCGCAGGTACCAGAACACGGCCAGCAATGCGACCGCGGCTATGGACGAGATCAGAAACGGCAACGGCTTCCAGATACCGTAGAACCAAACACCGGCGAGCGGTCCAACCGTCCAGGCAAGCGCGCTGTAGAACAGCCGCAGCGTTTCGGCCTTGCCCAGTTCGACTTTGGCGACGTAGTCGAGCACATAGGCGTTGAAACAAACGGTTATGATGACCGTCGCAAGCGAATTGAGAAGGACGGTGTAGAGAATGAATTCCGGAGGGCCGAAAATCGCACATGCCGAACCTGTCAAAGCCAGTATGCAGCCCACCGTGAACATGTACCGCCGGGGAACGTAGCGCGTCAGCCATGGCACCATCAGGCCTGTAAACAGCGAGAGGACGCCGATAGCCAGATAGAGCTCGGAGACGAATTGCGCATCTGCGTACGCCTTGTACATGGCGACCGGCAGCACCGAAATCAGGATGCCGCGAACCGCCGCCTCAAGGGCGGCAAGCACGGCAAAGCCGCGCACGCTTGGATGCGGAGCATGACGTAGCCAGTCAGGCATGCGTCGCTGGAACATGGATAGGCCCGGCCGAAAATTGCACCCGGCTTCAGATCGCCGGAGATGCCAGATTGGCACCAAGCCATTGGTCCGGTTACCAGAACGGCGACAATTTCGAGGAAAAGCGGGTCGGATTTGCGTTATCCGGGCGATCCGCCCAGCGATTACAGAGTCCGTTCGTGCCGCGCCACGATCCGCTCGGCGCGGCGCAGATGCGGGCGGTCGACCATTTTCCCGCCGATACTGACAACGCCGGCTCCGGGGTTGGCGGCGAATGTTTCAATCACCGCCCTTGCTTCGGCAAGATCGGATTCCGGCACGCTGAACGCCTCGTTGATCGCCGCCACTTGCGAAGGATGGATCGCCAGCTTGCCTGTGAATCCGTCATGCGCGGCCTCCGAGCATTCACGCCGCAGGCCGGCCTCGTCGCGAAAATCGATATATACCGTGTCGATTGCGCCTGTTTCGCAAGCGCCGGCAGCAACGATGGTCATCATTCGCGCGTGGCGGAAAACACCGGTATAGCCGCCATCGGCATCTCGCGGATTGGCGATGCCGAGGTCGGCCGACAGGTCTTCGGCGCCCCAGGTCAAACCGCTGAGCCTGGACAGCGGTTCGCACCAGGTCGG
>JBFIBB010000109.1:0-10860 GCA_041582695.1 Rhizobiaceae bacterium | reverse complement strand
CGGCCGGTCCACGGGTGCATCCAGGATGTCTGCAAGCCTCTGCATTGTCCAGTCGGAAGCGACCATGCCGCCATCCACCCGCAGCACGGTCCTGGCTCCGGCGCCGCGCCAGTCCTTTTTCATGGCATCAAGCAGATCGCCGGTTTGATAGGCGACGCTTTCGAGCGCCGCCCGCGCTATCTCAGCGGGACCGGTGTTGCGCGTCAGGCCGTACATCGCGCCACGCGCCTCGGCGTCCCACCACGGAGCACCAAGCCCGGTAAAAGCTGGTACAAGGTAGACCTCCTGACCGGGATCGGCTTTCTCGGCGAGCGTCCCGCTTTGCGATGCGCTCCTGATCAGTCCCAACCCGTCGCGCAACCATTGCACGGCAGCGCCGGCGATGAATATCGACCCTTCGAGCGCATAAGTGGTCTTGCCGCCAAGGCGGTAGGCGATGGTGGTGAGCAGGCGATTTTTCGATGGAACCATGTCCTGCCCGGTGTTCAGCAACGCAAAGCAGCCCGTACCGTAGGTCGATTTCATCATGCCGGGTTTGAAACAGGCCTGCCCGATTGTCGCCGCCTGCTGGTCGCCGGCGATACCGAGGATGGGAATGCTTGCGCCGAACAATTTCCTGTCGGTCGTGCCGAAATCGGCGGCACAATCCTTGACTTCAGGCAACATCGCCGCGGGAATGCGCAGAATTTTCAGAAGCTCTTCGTCCCATCGGTTGTCGCGGATGTTGTAGAGCAGGGTGCGCGAGGCGTTGGTGGCGTCTGTCGCATGAACCTGCCCGCCAGTCAGCCGCCACACCAGAAACGTGTCGATGGTGCCGAACAGCAGTTCGCCGCGCTCGGCGCGCTTGCGGGCGCCGCCAACCTTGTCGAGCAGCCAGGCAAGTTTCGTTCCCGAGAAATACGGATCGAGCAACAGCCCGGTCTTGCGCGTGAAGGTTTTCTCCAGCCCCTGTTTCTTCAGTCTGGCGCACATGGAAGCGGTGCGCCGGTCCTGCCAGACGATGGCGTTGTGGATCGGCTCGCCCGTGGCCTTGTCCCATACCACAACGGTTTCGCGCTGATTGGTGATCCCGATCGCGCCGATCTTTTCGAATCCGATGCCAGCCTTCCTTGCGGCAGCTTTGCACGACCACAGAACCGTCTTCCAGATTTCCTCCGGATCGTGTTCCACCCATCCCGACTGCGGGAAGATCTGGGTGAACTCCTTCTGGCCCGAAGCCGCAATTCGAATGTCGCCGTCGAACACGATTGCACGGCTCGATGTCGTGCCCTGATCGATCGCCAAAATGTATCCGCTCATGGTCCCGCCTGTTGCTCAATCTGTTGGAATGACCGCGAAAGCCGACTATGCGGATAAACGCCTCTTGTTCAAGCGCGGCATGTGATTCACAATGTTGGCGCAATTTTCCAGATAACGGTCCTCAGCCGGTACTAATTTGTGTTGCCGGTCCAGCGAAGATGCGCTGCAGCCGGACGGTCAGGAACTGGTGTACGGCATGGGCCAGAAAAACTCGGAAATGGGAGTGGAAATATTAGACGACGGGGCTTCACCGGCGCTGGCTTTCCGGTTTGTTTCCGTCGCCGTGATAGCCGTCCTGCTCTACCTGGCGAATCCCGCATTCGCGGCATTTGATCCGTCGCTCGGAATCCGGATCGAACAGGCCATCTCGGCAAATAATACCGACGAAGCGCTGAAACTGCTGAACGAGGCGAGGGCCGACGCAGAGGATCCGATCGTAGTCGAGGACCTGCTCCGCCGCATCGCCACGATCAAGAATGCAGCCGGACCACCGGAGGAAGCTGCTGTTGCGTGGGTGGATTTGGCACAGGCAATGGCGGAACGTCTCGGCGCGCTCGACCCGGCGCTGCTGCCGGTTTGGGACCGAGCCGCTGCAGCATTCGATCTGGCAGGTAATCAACGCAACGCGGCGGAAGCAAGCAAGGAAGCGCTGTTGATCGTTGCGGCGACCGGCAGGGTTTCGTCGGCAGCCGACATCGTAGAGCGCTTGAGGAAGATCTCGGAGACTGCTGACGCCGAGACCGGTCAATACGCGTTGCAGGTCATCTCCGAATTCGAGGAGGACAGCGAACGCAGCCGCGCGGCGCCGGCTGGCGGCGACGGCGGATTTACAACGCTTCGCATCTACTACGGCACGGACCGGTCGCGATCAGGCAGCAAATATCCTTCCGAATTCTACGGCGGGGAACGTGGTGCACTGGAAATGGGATCGGCGATCGTGAGCATTCCGGCTTCCCACAAACCCGGACAACTGGAAAAGCCGGACATCTGGTCGTTCGACATTCGCCTCGACCCCGAACGCCATATCGTGTTGCAGGAAATCGATCCCAAGCCGGCCGATGAAGTCTTCGCGCAAATGCGCGAGCATGTCGAAACGACCGGCACGAAGGAAGCCTTCGTTTTTGTCCACGGCTTCAACGTGACCTTCAACGACGCCGCGCGGCGAACGGCGCAGATGGCCTACGACATGAACTTCGACGGACTGCCGATACTCTATTCCTGGCCGTCCCGCGGATCGGTTCTGAGCTATATTTCGGACACCGCCGTGGTGAACCTGTCCGGGCGGCGGTTGACTTTGTTTCTGG
Organism: Rhizobiaceae bacterium; assembly: GCA_041582695.1. Lineage (GTDB taxonomy): Bacteria > Pseudomonadota > Alphaproteobacteria > Rhizobiales > Rhizobiaceae > JAWKWH01. The sequence goes on along the minus strand of JBFIBB010000109.1, from coordinate 8,257 downwards.
AGGATATCGTTCGCAAATCGGGCGCAACACGAATCCACCTGATCGCCCATTCGATGGGTAACCGGGCGCTGACGGACGCGCTTGAGCTCTATGCGCTGCGCAATGCCGGCAAGCCCGCGCCATTCGATCAGGTGCTGTTTACGGCCCCGGATCTCGATGCGGGCCTGTTCGCCGAGATGGCGAAGACCATCCGTCCGATGGCGCGGCGGTTGACGCTTTATGCTTCAAACAAGGACTGGGCTCTCGAAGTATCAAAACGGCTGCATGGCGATGCTCCGCGTGCAGGCCAGGGCGGCGAAGAAATCCTGCTGTCGCCAACTTTCGATACGGTTGACATGACCCTAATCGGCGAAGACATGCTCGCCCACAGCTATTTCGCCAACAATGCTTCAGCGCTGACGGATATATTCTCCCTTTTCTGGCGCGACGCCTCACCGGCCCAGCGCTGCGGCATGGCGCGCGTGGAGAAAGCCTCGGGGGTCGCCTATTGGCATTACGATCCGAGCCAGTGCGACGGCGATGCGTTGTTGTCGACACTTGCCATACTCAAACGCGGAAGCGTGTCGTCGGTCTCGGAAGCGCGGGCGTTCTTTAATCGGTATATCGGTTCCGCATCGATCGATCCCATCGAACGCGGCAGGCTGCTCACGGCACTTGGCAAACTGTTTGGTAGTTAGCCGGCAAAGTTTAATCCCGATAGCATTTGGCCGCGTCGCGAAATTAAGCCGAACCACCGGCACAACGAATGGAAAGAGTTGAACATGTACAAAGCAGTCGGATCGCCGGGATCGCGTATTTCGCGGGTCTTGTGGATGCTGGAGGAAGTGGAACAGCCCTATGAGATCGTGGTCGCAAAACCGCAATCGGAGACGGCCCGTAAGTACAATCCCTCCGGCAAGGTTCCGGCCCTGATCGACGGCGATTTCGTGCTGACCGATTCCGCGGCGATCTGCGTCTATCTTGGCGAAAAACACGCCGAAAAGGGATTTGGGTCACGCAATCTTCAGGAGCGGGCAACTATCGACGCATGGATGCATTTCCTACAGTCGGAACTGGAGGCGCCGCTCTGGAACAAGCTCAAGCACAAGTTCATCCTGCGCGAGGAAATCCGCACCGAAGTCGGCCCATGGACCGCTTGGGAATTCGCCAAGGAGATAAGGGCTGTCGAACGGCGGTTGGGCGACAACGAGTTCGCGCTCGGTGACCGGTTCTCGGCGGTCGATATCCTGCTTGCCGGGTGCGGCAGTTGGGCGCGCGCAGGAAAGTTCGAGATCACATCCGACCGGTTGAACGCCTATTTCGACCGCATACTGGCGCGTCCGGCGCGGGCCCGGGCGCTTGCCCGCGAAGACGAGGCGCGAAAGCAGACAGCGTAAGCCATAGCGGACTAGCCGGGAGTCTCTGACATCCTTTCAGCGACCAACGCCGCGAGCCTTTCGGCAACCTCGGCCTTGGTCATCTCCGGCCAGTCGTCAACGCCGTCGCGGGACACTATGCGTACGCGGTTGCGGTCGCCTCCCATGACACCGCCCTCGCCGATGCCGCTGTCGTGCGACACATCGTTGGCGACGATCAGGTCGGCGCCCTTGCGCTGAAGTTTGGCGCTCGCATTCTCAATCAGATCATCCGTTTCGGCAGCGAAACCAATTACCAGTCTCGGGCGTTTGCGGTGATGGCCGATACCGGCCAGGATGTCCGGATTCTCCGTAAGGCGCAGCACAGGTACCTGTTTGCCCGGCGATTTCTTGATCTTTTTTCCTTCCGCCGATTCCGTTCGCCAATCGGCAACCGCAGCGACCATTATGGCGGCGTCGGCGGGCAGCAGTTTTTCGACGGCATCACGCATCTGGCGAGCGCTTTCGACCCTCGTAACCGAAACTCCCGCAGGATCGGGGATAGTGACCGGTCCGGAAACGAGCCTCACATCAGCGCCAAGCCGCGCGAGCGCGGCGGCAATTGCATGGCCCTGCTTGCCGGAAGAGCGGTTGGCGATATAGCGGACAGGATCGATGGGCTCATGCGTCGGCCCGGAGGTCATGATGATCTTCCGGCCAGCGAGAGGTTTCAGGCTGTTGTCGAGCAGGCTTTCGATTGCGGCGACGATTTCGAGCGGCTCGGCCATGCGGCCGATGCCGGCCTCGCCGCTTTCCGCCATCTCGCCGCTAGTCGGACCAATGCAACGAGTACCGTCGCGTTCGAGCACTGCGACATTGCGCCTGGTGGCCGGGTGCGACCACATCAGCGGATTCATGGCAGGCGCCACGAGTACGGGCTTGTCGGTGGCGAGCAGCACGGTCGAGGCCAGATCGCCCGCCAGGCCGTTCGCCATCTTGGCGAGCAGATCCGCTGTGGCGGGCGCGACAACGATCAGATCGGCTTCGCGCGAAAGCCGGATATGGCCGATATCATGCTCGTCATCGCGGTCGAAAAGGTCGGCGAATACCCGGTCGGCGGTGAGCGCCGAGACGCTCATCGGCGTGACGAATGCCTGAGCCGCATCCGTCATGACGGTGCGTACCGAAGCGCCGCGCTCGCGCAACCGGCGGATCAGGTCGAGACATTTGTAGGCTGCGATACCGCCACCGATGATCAGCAGGATTTTCTTGCCAGCCAAGACACCGTTGCTGAAACTGGCTGCCGTCATCTTTGTTTCGGCCGGGCCGGCGGGCGCAGCAATTGCCGGGCTCTCGATCCGCGCCAGAAATTGCCGTGCCTCCTCCTCCATGGACCGGCCATTGGCGGCCGCACGGCGGCGCAATGCCTCCTTGATGGCCGGATCAAGATTTCTGATAGTGATGGAGGCCATGCTTGCATCATTCCAGACGTTGTGATATCAATGCAATCACATTTGGGGGCAATGTGCAATCAAAATACCGATTCGATAGCGACGTTCCGTCGCCGCCAATCCAAATCCAGGAATTATCGCAGCGACCATTCCAATAGCGAGATTGGTGGGCAGAACTTGAAACTCATCATGACCCTGTTGCTGCGCAACGAAGCTGACATCGTCCGCCACAACATTGATTTCCATCTTGCTTGCGGAGTGGATCATGTGATCGCCACTGACAATGCTTCGGTAGACGGGACGCGCGAGATTCTCTCGGAGTATGAACGAAAGGGAATTCTCACATTGATCGATGAACCGGTGCACGACTATTCGCAATATCGGTGGGTAACCCACATGGCCCTGATGGCAAGGGACCAATTCGACGCCGACTGGATAATAAACAACGATTCCGACGAATTCTGGCTAGCGCCGGACAGTGACCTGAAAAAGTCGATTGAGGGCCGGGAAGCTGACATTCTGCAATGCCAGCGCCGGAACATGACCTACGCCTACGATGACGACGACCCTCTTCCGTGGCACGAGAAGGCATATTACCGGATCGCGAACCCAACGCCGATTCCGGCGCTGGGCGACCGGTTTAGGGATCCCCTGCCAAACCCGTATTTTTTCCTCGCGCTTCCCGGAAAGGCCCTGCTGAGAGCGAAAAGCCTTCGGGCGGTTCATCAGGGCAACCACGGTGCGGACTATGATCGCGAACCGATCACCATCCAATCCGATATCGTCGTCTATCACTACCCGTTACGATCGAAGGCGCAGTTCGAAAGCAAAATCCGGCAGGGCGGCGAAGCCTACGCGGCAAACCAGGAGCTTCCAGAAACCATAGGCTGGCACAAGCGCCGCTGGTATCGCATGCTGCTGGAGCACGGGCTGGAGACGGCGATCGCCGACGCGCTTCCCTGTCAACGCGATATCGAAAGCAAGCTCATTTCCGGCGAGGTCGTACCTGACCGGGGACCATTCAGCAGCAATTTATGTTGACCGGCCAAACGTTGGAACCGAAGTTGCGGGCCGTCATTCCGATCAGATAGTCTGCCAGGCAATCCAGATCAGCGTGACTGCAATGACCCACAGGGCGATGCGTCCCGACCGGGTATGCCTAGCCTCGGCCCTGCCGATCTTTGCCGCGGTTTCATCATCAAGGCGCAAACCGCGCCGGGCCACGTTGTCGATTTCCTCCGACAGCCGTTCGGCGCGCTTGCGGAAATCGGGGGCCTGGCGAGCCAGCGCGGCCAGCGCCCTCAGCCCGTCGCCGGCATCCGCGATCATGGCACGCGGACCCAGATTGGCCATGATCCAATCCGCCACCACCTGTTCCGAGGCCTTCCACATGTTGAATTCAGGATCGAGTTTTCTCGCCACCCCTTCAACGACGACCATGGTCTTTTGCAGCAGCAGCAGCTCCGGCCGGGTTTCCATATCGAACAGTTCGGTAATCTCGAACAGAAGCGTCAGCAGCTTCGCCATGGAGATCGTATCGGCGGTCTGGCCATGGATCGGCTCGCCGATGGCGCGGATCGCTTGAGCAAACGCGGCCGTGCCGTGCCGTGCCGGAACGTATCCCGCCTCGATGTGCACTTCGGCTACGCGCTCGTAGTTGCGGGTTATGAATCCGTGCAGGATTTCGGCGAGAAACCGCCTTTCCTTCTTGCCGAGCCGCCCCATGATGCCCAGATCGACGGCGACGATCGTGCCGTCGGCGTCGACAAACAGGTTTCCCGGATGCATGTCGGCATGGAAAAATCCGTCGCGCAGCGTGTGGCGAAGGAATGTCTGGATCAGGTCGCGTGCGAGCCGCTTCAGATCGTGGCCGGCCTCCTGCAGACCGGCAATGTCCGACAGTTTGGTGCCGTCGATCCATTCCAGCGTCAGCACGTCGCGCCCGGTTCGTTCCCAGTCCACCGAAGGCACCCGAAATCCCGGGTCGTTGGCCGTGTTCTCCGCCAGCTCGGACAGGGCTGCCGCCTCGAGACGCAGGTCCATTTCAAGCCTGGTTGTACGGGCAAGCGTTTCGGTCACTTCCACCGGTTTCAGGCGCCGGGTCGCCGGGATGAAACGTTCCTGCAGGCGAGAAGCCAGGAAGTAGCTTTCCAGATCGTTGAAAAACCGCCGCCGGACACCCGGCCGGATTACCTTGACGGCGACCTTGCGCTCGATACCGCCCTCGCTGACCACGGCAGGATGAACCTGTGCGATGGACGCTGCCGCAACCGGGTCGTCAAAGCTCTTATAGAGTTCGTCGATCCGCCTTCCGAGCGACGCCTCGATGGCGGCGCGGGCGTCCGCGGTCGGGAAGGTTTCCATCCGGTCCTGAAGACTGGCGAGATCGTCAGCAATCTCATGACCGACAACATCGGGCCTCGTGGCCAGGAACTGGCCCAGTTTAACGTAAGACGGACCAAGCCGGTCGACCGCGGCCGAGAGCCTTCCGACGCGATCGCGTTCGCGGGCACGCGATTTCGCCAGAGCCCTGCCGACACGCCATGCGGCCTTTGCCGGCCCATCGAGCTGTTCGCCGGGAATGGCCGCGACCACACCTTCGCGCACCATGATCCAACCCGCGCGCAACAAACGGAAATATGCCCCCAGCGTCGACATCACAAAATCAGAGCTTCCAGCCGGAGTGGCAGGCTGCAATGCCGCCGGTGTAGTTGCGCCAGTTCACGCGGTCGAAACCGGCAGCGCGAATCATTGTCGCGAAGTCATCCTGGCCGGGAAACTTGGCGATGGATTCGACCAGGTACCGGTATGGCTCGTCATCGCCGGTCACCGCCCTGCCTATTACGGGTATCGCATTGAAAGACCAGGTCTCATACACCTTGTCGAGCATCGGCATCCCGACTTCGGAGAATTCCAGGCACATGAACCGCCCGCCTGTCTTCAGAACGCGGAAGGCCTCGGCCAGCGCCTTGCCGATATTGGGCACGTTACGAATGCCAAATGAGATGGTGTAGGCGTCAAAGGACTTGTCTTCGAAGGGCAGTTCCTCGGCATTCGCCTCGACAAACACGGTATTTGCGCCGTAGCCGGACTTTTCGGCTCGCTCCCGCCCGACCGCAAGCATCGAAGTGTTGATGTCGGCAACCGTAACCCGGGCCGCCCCTTCACTTGCCTCGATGATCCGGAAGGCGATGTCGCCGGTGCCACCGGCCACGTCGAGAGCCTTCCATCCCGTTCGGCGCGGGGGGTTGAGCCAGGCAACCATCGCGTCTTTCCATAGGCGATGCATGCCGGCCGACATCAGGTCGTTCATCAGGTCGTAGCGCCGGGCGACGCGGTGAAACACCTGATCGACCAGCGGCTGCTTCTCGCCTTCTCCCACCTGCTTGAAGCCGTAAGAGGTTTCCATGCCTCCGGCCGCTGTTGTCCGTTGCTCCGACAAACTTCCGCTCTCTGTTTCCGGGCCGATCTTCGGCGGGACCATAGCGGATCACTCGCCGCCACGCTATCATTGTTGCCGGAGACAGGCGGTGCGTATTGTCGCGTCGGCACCAGCGCCGCAAACGGGAGAACTCAATGGTACTGAAGGCAGAACTGCACTGTCATCTCGAAGGCGCGGCGTCTCCGGCGCTCGTTGCCGCGCAGGCGGAGAAATACGGCGTGAACGTGAGCGGTTTCATTGAGAACGGCGCCTTTGTCTGGAACGATTTCACAAGTTTTCTCGCCGCCTACGACGCCGCGTCCGGCTTGTTTCGAAGCGAGGAGGATTTCGCGTTGCTGATCGAGGACTACCTGACCTCGATCGCCAAGACCGGGGCGATCTACTCGGAAGTATTCACATCACCCGATCACGCAATCAAATCGGGCCTGTCCCCGCAGGCCTATACCGATGCGATCGGCGCCGGGATGGAGCGGGCGAAGGCCAAGACCGGCATCGAGGCGCGCATGATCGTGACGGGCGTTCGCCATTTCGGCGTCGAGGCCGTGGAGAAGGCCGCCCGTTTTGCGGCGAGATGCGATCATCCGCTTGTCACCGGATTCGGCATGGGCGGAGAAGAGCGTTTCGGCGATACGGAGGACTATGCACGCGCCTTCGAGATCGCAAGGGAGGCGGGCCTCGGAATCACCATCCATGCCGGCGAATTGTCCGGGTGGGAAAGCGTTGCGGGCGCGCTCGACTACATCCGCCCTGCGCGAATTGGCCATGGCGTCCGCGCCATCGAAAACAGCGACCTGGTACGGCGTATTGCCGACGAGGGCGTGGTGCTGGAATGCTGTCCGGGGTCGAACGTTGCGCTGCAGGTCTTCCCCGATTTTGCCTCACACCCCGTTCCGGCGTTTATCGAGGCCGGCTGCACCGTTACGATCAGCTCGGACGATCCGCCATATTTCCGCACTTCCCTGGAACGCGAATACGAAATCGCGGCAACCCATTTCGGCATGGACGACCGGGCGCTTCGAAACCTGACGCGAACGGCGCTTCAGGCCGCTTTCGTAGACGAGGCGACCCGCAAGCAATTGCTCAATCGCCTCGACAGCCACCGGCCAAAGTACTGATCCGACAAAACTGTGATTCCAGGCTCCGGCACGGTATGCGGATTTGGCGGCAAACGGTAAGGTCGTCAGGAAGAACAGATTTCCAGGAGAGAACACCATGAAAGGTGTCACCGTCGTCGACCACCCGCTGGTCCAGCACAAATTGTCCATCATGCGCGACAAGCAGACATCGACTGCCGGATTCCGGCGCCTGCTTCGCGAGATTTCCCTGCTGTTGTGCTACGAGGTGACTCGGGAACTCGTCCTGACGACGAAGCGGATCGAAACGCCGCTCGAGGAAATGGATGCCCCGATCCTTGAGGGCAAGAAGCTGGTCTTCGCTTCGGTTCTGCGCGCCGGCAACGGGCTGCTGGAAGGCATGCTCGATCTGGTTCCCGCGGCCCGTGTCGCGCATATCGGTCTCTACCGCGATCATGACACGCTGGAGGCCGTCGAATACTATTTCAAGGCGCCGGCCGATCTGGCTGACCGGCTGGTGATCGTTGTCGATCCCATGCTCGCGACAGCCAATTCGGCAATTGCCGCCGTCGACAAACTCAAGGGGCGCGGCGCATCGAATATCCGCTTCCTGTGCCTGCTCGCGGCTCCGGAAGGCATCAAGCGCTTCAATAAAGCGCATCCGGACGTTCCGATCTTTACGGCCGCCATCGACAGCCATCTAAACGACAAGGGCTATATCGTGCCCGGCCTGGGCGATGCGGGCGACCGGATGTACGGGACGAAATGACGTCCGAACCTGCTTCAAGCTAGGATTTTAGCGATTTCCGGCATGTTGCGTTAACGCTGGCGACAGGATTGGCGGCGAAACCGTACAATTATTAAACGTGAGGTCATTCAGACCCCCGATACTCCGCGGATTGTTCTTTTGACGTCATTTCCGGGTTTGGAGCGATGTTGCGCAATTTGGTCATTGTT
>JBFIBB010000108.1:0-10880 GCA_041582695.1 Rhizobiaceae bacterium | reverse complement strand
TCGCGCGCGAACGCGTCGGCAAAACGCGCCTGGTCGATTGCCTGATGGCGCACATGGCTGTTGAAATCGCAATACGGGCATTTGGCGGCGCAGAACGGCCAATGAACGTAAATGCCAAAGCCGGGATCGGACGCGACGGTCATGGTCATGCACCAAACATCGCGCGGGCAAAGAGTTCGAAAGCGCGGGTGCGATGCGACAGACCGAGACCGTCGGCACCGGCGCCGCGGGCGTATTTTTCCTCAGAAGGCATTTCGGCAAAGGTGCGATCGCAGCCATCCGGCTTGAATACCGGATCGTAGCCGAAGCCGTATTCGCCGCGCGGCGGCCATACCAAAGTGCCCGGCGCTTCGCCGACAAAGTACTCGGCATGGCCGTCGGGCCAGCACAGGCAAAGCGTCGCCATGAAGGTGGCGCGCCGTTTTTCAGGCGTGTCGGCGCCCCTTTCCTGCAGCAATCTTTCAACCCTGGTCATGGCGGCAAGCCAGTCGCGAGTGCCATCATGCTGTTCCGCCCAATCGGCGGTATAAACTCCCGGATCGCCGTCAAGGGCCTCGACACACAAACCGCTGTCGTCGGCAAGCGCCGGCAATCCCGTCGCTTCGGCGGCCGCCGATGCCTTGATAAACGCGTTCTCGCGAAAGGTCGTGCCGGTCTCTGCCGGTTCCGGCAGGCCCAGTTCGCCCGCCGACTTTGCCGTCAGCCCGTAAGGCGCGATCAGACCCGCGATCTCGCGCACCTTGCCTTCATTGTGGGTGGCGACGACCAATGCGCTGCCTTCCAGTTTCCTCATCACAGGCCCCAGATATTCGGCTCGGCGAACTCCAGGCTGTTTCCTGCCGGATCGCGAAAATAAATCGATCTGCCGCCCGACGGCCAGTTGAAATCCGCCTCAATTTCGACGCCCGCTTTCTCGAGGCGCGCCTTCCAAAGCGCGATCTGCCCGGCGCTGGCGCGAAAGCAAAGATGTCCGGCTCCTCGCGTTCCGTGCGGCGGCACGGGAAACGGGGACCCGGCCGCAACCGGTTTTTCCGTTTCCGCGGCATTGAAAATCAGCAGGACGCCGTCGCCGCAACGGAAAAAAACCTGGCGCCCGTCGGCCGGGCGAATGATCTCGAGCCCGAGCGTGCCGGAATAGAACGCCTGAGCAGCATCGAGGTCATCAGCATAGAGGACCGATTCCAGGACGCCGTCGGGATTCATCGGGCCTATCCGATCGCCATTTTCTGCAGGTCGACCAGGCGCGCTATGCCCTTTTTCGCCAGTCCGGTAAGCGCGGCGAATTCCTCGTCACTGAACGGTTCGCCTTCGGCGGTGCCCTGGATTTCCACGATGCCGCCCTTGCCGGTCATTACGAAATTGGCGTCCGTGCCTGCGGCAGAATCCTCCGCGTAATCAAGATCGAGCACCGGCACGCCGTCACAGATGCCGCAGGAGATAGCGGCGACATGATCCTTCAGCGCCCGCGACACCGCAGTCATGCCGCGGGTCTCCATCCACTGCACGCACTGATGGAGTGCAATATAGCCGCCCGTGATCGCCGCGGTACGCGTGCCGCCATCGGCCTGAATGACGTCGCAATCAACCGTGATCTGGACCTCGCCCAGCGCCTCAAGGTCGACAACCGCGCGCAACGAACGGCCGATCAGGCGCTGGATCTCAAGGGTTCTTCCGCCCTGCTTGCCGGTAGAAGCCTCGCGGCGCATGCGTTCGGATGTGGAGCGCGGCAGCATGCCGTATTCGGCGGTCACCCAGCCCTTTCCCGAATTGCGCATCCAGACTGGCACCTTCTCGAGCAGGCTTGCCGTGCAAAGCACATGCGTGTCGCCGAACTTGACCAAGCACGACCCTTCGGCGTGTTTGGAGTATCCCCGCTCGAAGGAAACCGCCCGCATTTCGTCCGGTTGCCGTTTTGATGGGCGCATTGTCTGTGAAACCTCATGTCTTTTGCTTGCCGTGGCTTGTAGCGGCAGAAATGCATGCACGCAAAGGGATTTCGGCGGAATACTTTCCTGCGGAACCGATTTGGCGGGACTGCTAGCTGCCCTCATCAGCCGCCGTCTTCGCCAAGCGGAGACGGCCAGGAACCGGTTCATGGCGCACATTTGCGCGCCGCCGGGTTTCCGCGCAATCAAATGATTAACATATGCTTAACAATCGATCGCGAACCCTTCTGGCGACCGCCTGTCGCGGCGTTTGTTTTTGGGTTCGCCGTTGCTATATGTTGACGCAGTAATGAGGTGTCCATGACCAAGCTCGTTATCGACCCGGTGTTGCAGTCACTCGACACGCGATCACGCGATATATTTCGCATTATCGTCGAAAGCTATCTGAAGGATGGCGAACCGGTCGGTTCGCGCAATCTTTCGCGCATGCTGCCCGTGTCGGTGTCGCCGGCCACGGTTCGCAACGTGATGAGCGATCTGGAAATGCTGGGGCTGATTTATGCGCCGCATATTTCCGCCGGACGGCTTCCTACCCATGCAGGGTTGCGGTTCTTTGTCGACGCCTTCATGGAGCTTGGAGATGTCAACGGCGCCGACCGGGAAGTGATCGAGTCGCAAATCCGCGCATCGGGTAGCGACGCCTCTCTCGAACACATGCTGACCGAGGCAAGCACCATGCTCTCCGGCCTGTCGAAGGGTGCGGGACTTGTCCTGGCTGCCAAGAGCGAAGTGCCGCTGAAGCATATCGAGTTCATTCAGTTGGAACCGAAGAAAGCGCTTGCGGTTCTGGTCTCGCAAAATGGCGACGTGGAAAACCGCATTCTCGAACTGCCATCGGGGACGACCGCTTCGCAACTGGTGGAGGCGTCAAACTTCCTGAACGCCCATATTCACGGGCGTACGCTGGCCGAGGCGCGCGCGGAAATCTCGCAACTCACCGAAGAGATCCGCGCTGCGCTCGACAAGCTGTCAGGCGACCTCGTAGACCGGGGTCTGGCGGTGTGGGCCGGGCAAGGCGCCGGACTGCCGGCCCGGCTTATCGTTCGCGGTCGGGCAAACCTGCTCGACAACGTCTCCGCGGAAACCGATATCGAGATGCTTAAGCACCTGTTTGCCGATCTCGAAACCAAGGAGGGATTGCTGCAACTGCTCGATCTCGCCGAGGAGGGTTCGGGCGTCAGGATTTTCATTGGATCGGAGAACAAACTGTTCTCGCTCTCCGGTTCGTCGCTGGTGGTCGCGCCCTATCGCGACGCCAATTCCCGCGTTATCGGTGCGCTCGGCGTCATCGGGCCTACGCGGCTGAATTATGCGCGTATCGTGCCGATGGTCGACTATACCGCTCAGTTCATATCGCGCATGCTGCGTGGATAGCGGCTAATTCACCCCTTGATTTTGTTGGCTTAAACATCGATATCCGGCGCAACTTCCAACAACGACCGAGATTGACAGGCGATGAAAGAACGTCCCGAAAACAAACAGGCGTCTGACAAGAAGGCCGAGGCGGCTGAAAAGATAGAAATCGAAGCGGCGAACGACGATGCTGCGGCAGCAGATCCGGCAGATGCAGAAGACAGCGAATTCGCTGCCGATCACGAGGCGTTTCTGCGCCTTGCCGCCGAAAACCAGGAACTGAAGGATCAGGCGCTGCGTCTGGCCGCGGACATGGAAAACCTGCGCAAGCGCACTGCCCGCGACATGCATGACGCGCGCGCTTATGCGATTGCCAATTTCGCCCGCGACATGCTCGGCGTTTCGGACAATCTGCGCCGGGCGCTCGAGGCCATACCGGCGGAAGCGCTTGCGGCGGGAGAATCGGGCCTGAAAAGCCTTGCGGACGGCGTGGAAATGACCGAACGAGCCATGCTTGCCGCACTGGAACGCCACGGTGTGAAAAAGATGGAGCCGAAAGGCGGCAAGTTCGATCCGAATTTCCACCAGGCCATGTATGAGGTGCCCAATCCGGAAGTTGCCAACAACACCGTCGTCGAGGTGGTTCAGGAAGGCTACGTGATCGGCGAACGCGTGTTGCGGCCCGCAATGGTCGGGGTGGCCAAGGGCGGCCCCAAGGATACGCCGGGCGAAGCCGCGAAGCAGGACGAGGTGGCAGACGCGGGAAACGGCGGCTGATCGGCGGGCTGTCCGGCGGCCGGAAGGTTCGGCAAATTACCGCGAACCCAACCGCATCTGCGAGCGCGGGCAGTGCCAATGACAATTCTGCAGTTTCTTGATTATGCGGGTGTGGCGGTGTTTGCCGCCACTGGTGCGCTTGCTGCGTCGCGAAAGCAACTGGACATTATCGGGTTCCTCTTTCTGGCGGGCGTCACCGGCATCGGCGGCGGCTCGCTTCGCGATCTTGTGCTCGGCGCCGTTCCGGTATTCTGGGTGGCCAACTCCGCCTATATCCTTGTCACAGCGGCGGTTGCCATACTGGTGTTTTTCAGCGCCCACATGGTCGAAAGCCGCTACCGGCTGCTGCTATGGTTCGATGCCGCGGGTTTGGCTGCCTACTCCGTGATGGGAGCCGCAAAGGGGCTTGCAGCCACCGGTTCGCCCGTAATCGCCGTGGTAACCGGCATGATGACGGCCACGTTCGGCGGTGTGCTGCGCGACCTGTTGTCGGGCGAACCATCGGTGCTGATGCGCCCGGAAATCTATGTGACCGCCGCGATGGCCGGAGCGGCGACCTTCACCATTGCCGATCTGGCGGGAGCGGGAGGAATTTTTGCGGCAGTTCTTGGAATTGCGGTCGCCTTTGGCGTCCGGGGCGGGGCGCTGCATTTCGGCTGGACATTCCCGCCATACAAATCGCGGCCCGGCCGCAATCCCGACGACCTGATCTGAACTACATGAGCCCGGCCTGCTCGGCGGCCTGGCGAAGGTTGACGAACGGCCGCGGGCCGATCTGCTGGATCACCAGGCCGGCAGCCAGCGAGCCCAGACGGCCACAATCGGCAAGACTGCGCCCGCTGGTGTATCCGTAGAGGAACCCGGCGGCGTAGAGATCGCCGGCACCGGTGGTGTCCACCAATTCGTCGATTTCGATGGCTTCCACCACGGCCGTCTCGTCGCCTCGCACAAGGATCGACCCTTTTTCGGAACGGGTAACTGCCGCGACCCTGCAATCCGCCCTGATCGCCGCGAGCGCATCGTCAAAGGACGAAGTCTGATAGAGCGAAGCTAGCTCATGCTCGTTGGCAAAGACGATATCGACCGTGCCAGACCGCATCAGATCCAGGAACTCGTCGCGGTACCGGTCGACGCAGAACGGATCGGATAATGTCATCGACACCTCACGGCCAGCCGCGTGCGCCAGCCTTGCGGTCATGCGGATCGCTTCCTTCGCCCGTGGCGGGTCCCAAAGATAGCCTTCGAAATAGGTAACCTTCGCGCCCGAGGCCTTGCTCGGTTCGACATCTTCCGGACCCAGTTCGACACAGGCGCCGAGATAGGTATTCATCGACCGTTCGCCATCGGGCGTCACGAAAATCATCGAGCGGGCGGTCGGCGGCGTTCCGTTAAGAGGCTTCGTGTCGAACGCCACCCCTTGGGCGTGAATGTCGTGAGTGAAGATGCCGCCCAGATGGTCGGCCGACACCTTGCCGAAATAGGCGGCCTTGCCTCCGAAACTGGCCACGCCCGCCGCCGTGTTTCCGGCACTGCCGCCGGAAGTTTCGATTGCCGGTCCCATGTGGGAATAGAGCAACTCGGCGCGTTCGGCGTCGATCAGGTTCATTGCGCCCTTGATGATGTTGTGGCTGACGAGAAAATCATCGTCACAACGGGCAATGATGTCCACGATCGCATTGCCGATACACAGCACATCGTATGCAGCCATTGGGCACTCCGGATTTCGGGAATTCGGTTTCGGAAGGGCTTTTCACGTGCCGTTTAGAGCATGGGCCGGTTTTTGCAAAGCCCGGGTCGCCTCACTTGCAGCGGCTGCCGGCGCTTCCTATGTCGGATCAAGCGAAAGGACGCCCATGATCATCGAAGCCGCGCGAGCCGCGATTACCCGCCTGCCGACACCGGAGTTCCGGGCGGTGCTGGTAAAAACCATCGGACTGACGCTGCTGATGCTGGCCGGGCTCTGGTTTGGCGTGAAGGAACTGGTCGAGGCCCTGGCCTGGCCCTGGCTCGATGCAATCATTCCAGGCATGCCCGAATGGGCGGGCTGGCTGGGCCTGATCGGCTTGACGATAGCCGGCGTGGGGCTGGCGCTGGCGATGGCCCTGCTCGTCGCACCGGTCACCGCGATCATTGCCGGCCTGTTTCTGGATGACATCGCCGAAGTGGTAGAACGTCAGGACTTTCCCGCCGATCGGCCGGGCCAGCCCGTGCCGGCGCTGCGGTCCATCGTGCTGGCGATCAAGTTTTTCGGCGTCGTCGTTCTCGGCAACCTGGTCGCGCTGATCCTGCTGCTGGTTCCGGGCATCAACATCGCGGCCTTCTTCCTGGTCAACGGCTATCTGATCGGGCGCGAATTCTTCGAGTTCGCCGCCATGCGTTTCCGGCCCGAGCAGGATGCGAAGCTGCTGCGGCGCAAGCATGCCGGAACGGTGTTTCTGGCCGGGCTGATCATCGCCGCCTTCCTGTCGATCCCAGTCATCAACTTGGCGACGCCGCTGTTTGCGGCGGCGATGATGGTGCATCTGCACAAGATGATCTCGGCGCGCGAGACGGATGCCTCTGCTGCGCGCGTCAATACGATGCAATAACCAAATCCCGGTCTGTAAAGATTTCGCGACTGCCCCCACAAGGCCCGGAATCCGTATTTGCACGGAAGCCCGACGGCGCCCAACAGATTTGAACAAAAAACCGTATGCGTTTTCGGATATTATACAAGCCAATACTTGAAAATATTCTCCAACTCGATTGATCTTCCTTGAATATGCAAATACCCTCTCAATCGCGAGATTGGCTAGAGAAACAACAACATGGCTAACAGACGTGCGGCCGTCGTCATCGGCGTCAACAAGACCGGCGGTTTGACACCGCTGAAATCCGCGGCTTCCAATGCGGCGAGCGTTGCGAAATGGCTGCGCAAGGTAGAACCGGGATACGATGTAACGCTTCTGACCGATTCCAGGAAACCGGTGAAGTACTCGGCCATTGAGAATGCGATATTCAAATACACCTCGCTGCCGCCCCGGTACGAACTTCTACTTGTCTATTTTTCAGGGCACGGGCTTTATCACAACCGATCGGATATCTGGCTTCTGAGCGAAGCTCCGGAACGACCGCGCGAGGCAGTCAGCCTGAATGCGGCAATCGATCTCGCCAAATATTGCGGTATCGCCAACGTCATTTTCGTTTCAGATGCATGCCGTTCGTTGTCCGCCACGGTCCAGCAAGCCAATCTCAATCCCGGAGATATGTTTCCCACCCACGCGGAAATCGAAAACTCGACCACGAAGGTCGACAGTTTCCGCGCGACCGGCCGCGGCACCTCCGCATTCGAGGGCAAGATCGGCGATGAGGAGGCTTCATTCCTGACCCATGCCTTCCGTTTGGCATACCGGAAACCGCGCGCCGAGATGGTTCATCCGGTGGAAATTCAGCAGAAGACAATCAGGGTGGTCCCGAACCGCCGGCTGGAGGATTTTCTGCAGGACACGATCGACGAGGCGATCGCCATAGTCGACGACCGGCTTGACCAGCAGATCGAAGTGAGCGTGCCGTCAGAGGATGGAATCTTCATCGCTCCCGTCGAGGAGGCTCCGGCGAGATCGCGCGGCCGAGTAGCGGCGGCCGCTCGTTCATCCAAGCCGGCGGCACGGGAGCAACCGCTATCGGTCTCCATTCCCTCGCCGCGATCCGGCACGGCCGACAATTTGCGAAAACTGCCCGGCGTCGGCCCGTCGAGGGAACGTGCGCTCAACGATGTCGGCGTCTTCCACTTCGACCAGATCGCCGACATGCCATCCGAAGACAGGAAGTGGCTCGACGAGAAGCTTGGCAGTTTCAAGGGCGTCGTCAGCAAGTTCGACTGGAAATCGGCGGCAAAACGGCTTGTGGACGATACCGCGGAAGTGGCGCCTCGGGCGCTGCCCAGACGGCGCGACAATCTGGCCCGTGCTGCGGCCAATCGCGTTCTGGCCGAACTCGAGCTCAAGGCAAGGGACCTACAGCCCGACATGAACGCCCGCGTCGACGAGGAAATCGCCGCGCGGATTCCGGGCGACGAGCGGGTGGCCTTTGAATCGGAAACCGGGCTCCTGGTCCATGGCGCTGCGATTGCCGATGCGGTGATCGGGCGATCTGCCGGCAGCGAATGGCTCGAAATCCTCGACCATGGTGACGGACAGCACAGGCCGGCAATCATCCGCTTCTGGGATCTCCAGCCCGGCGCAAGCGCGGCCGTCCGGCTCGTTGACGGGCGCAGCATCATGGTTCCGGGGCTACGCGGTTACATCGGCCACGCGCACATCGCGGAAGCCGGCATGAAAACCCTGAACTACGTGCCGAGCGCCAACACACAGCGATTTCACGAGTATGAGATCCAAAAGGACAAGATCGAAAAACTCCGCGCCGCAGTCGCGCTAGCGAGCGAACACGGCGCGTTCAGGCTCGGTTCCAGCGAGAAGGCCGACCGGATCGGCGCCCATATCCGCGTCGGCAAGGCTATCGATCCGACCCTCGGCGTCTACGCCGCTCACGCCTATTCGGAAGCCAGTGACGACGCATCCGTGCGCGACGTGCTGGAATACATGCGAAGCGATCTTTCCGTCGATCTTTTCGATGTCTGGATGCTGGCGCACCGCTGGCCGGAGAATAGCAAGCCGCTGCCGATTTACCCGGCCTGCCCGTTGCTGACGCAGGCGTGGAGCCTGACCGGCGTCAAGGGAATCCGGCTCGCCGGCGCGGTCGCCAAACAGTCCGCAAATCTCGCCAATTCGCTTTGGACAACGTTCGGACCTGGCGCTTTCGACGATCTTGCGCAGGCATTGCAACAGGGAGACATCACATGAGACTGCTGTTCGTGCACGGAATTGCCCAGGGCGGAAAGGACGAGAAGGAACTTGCGGAAACCTGGCGCGAGACGCTCGTCGAAGGGCTCGGCAAGCACAATGTCACGCTTCCGGCCGATACGACGATCGATTTTCCCTATTACGGTGACATTCTGGACGATTACGTCCGGCGCTCGACCCTGCCCATGCCCGAGGACGTGATCTCCAAGGGGCCGGGCGAGAACCGCAAGTTTGAAAATTTTCTGCAACTGGCCGTCGAGGAAATGAGCGAGAAAGCCGGGATTTCGGACGAGGAAGTCGAAGCGCAGCTCGAGCCCGGTCAGGTGCGTGAAAAGGGAATCCAGAACTGGGAATGGGTTCAGGGTATCGTCAAGGCGATAGACCAGCGGTTTACCGGCGCTGTCGATTTCACGATGAAGAAATTTCTGAAAGAGGTCTTCGTCTATCTCGACTGGAACAAGGCCCGAAAGGCGGTCGAGGACACCGTGGTTAAAATGATTACGGACGAACCGACTGTGGTCATCGGCCATTCGCTCGGCAGCGTGGTATCCTACCGGGTGCTGGCCGAACATGCCGACAAGATGGATCTGCGGGGGTACGTCACCATCGGGTCGCCGCTCGGCATCAAGGCGATCAGCACCAAATTGGCACTGCTCGGCATGCTCGAACAGCCATCGAAGAACGGCTGGTACAATGCCTATGACGAGCGCGATATCGTCGCGCTCAACGCGCTGGACGGAAAGTACTTTCCGGTCGATCCCGCCGTCGAGAACTTCAATGGCGTGAAAAACAAGACCAAGCACCGCCACGGGATCATCGGCTACCTCAACGACAAGTCGGTCGCCGGCCGCATCCACCGCTACATGTCGTAACTTCGCCAGCGCGGGCCGGCGCGGCTACGTCCGGTCGAGCACCTCGACAGACAAGACCGTCGGCAGATGCCGGGCAATCTCCTGCCAGTTGTCGCCCTCATCCAGGCTTGCGAAAACCGAGCCGCTGTTGGTGCCGAAATAGACGCCCGCGGGATCGCGCTCGTCTCGCGCCATGGCCTGGCGCAAAACGGTAAAGAAGCAGGCTTCTTGCGGCAGGCCATTACGCAGCGCTTCCCAGCTTTCGCCGCCGTCGCGCGAGCGCCAGACCGCCGCCGCCGCATCGGGCGGATATCGCCCGGCGCTGTCGCCGTTGAGCGGCATTGTCCAGATCGTTTGAGGGTCGCGCGGATGGACTGCGATCGGAAATCCGAATGTGGAGGGCAATCCTTCGGTAATATCGTCCCAGCTTCGCCCGCCATCGGGCGAGCGCCATACGCCGTGATGGTTCTGCTGATATATGAGATCGCCGTCGCCCGGCGCGCGCATCATGTTGTGCACGCAGTGGCCGGTCTCGCCGTCGCGCGGTGCGGCCGGATGGTCGTGATGCTCGCAGGCCTCGGCATTGGAAAGACGGTTGCGGCGGTCCCAACTCTTGCCGCCGTCCTCGGTGGCGAACACGCCGGCGGCAGATATGCCGATCCACAGCTTCTTCGCATCGGCGGGGTCGGTGAGAATCGTATGCAGAACGAGTCCGGCGCCGCCGGGATTCCAGCTGTCGGCAGAGGGATGGTTGTTAAGCCCCGGCAAGTGGTCGAAACTCTTTCCCCCGTCGCCGCTCGCCAGAAGCTTCGCTGGTTTGGTGCCGGCGTAAAGCGTGCCGTGCGCCTGACTGAGCGACCAGATCTGCGAAAACTGGTCTTCGAAGGGCGGAGGCTGACCGGTCCAGCCGATCATCCTGGCAAATTCGGCATCGTTGGCAGCCCAGTCGTCCATCTGGCCCTTGGTCAGCTTCGACAGCTCCCAGGTTTCGCCGCCATCGTCCGAGCGCCAGACGCCCGCACCGTGCCAATCGCCGCCGCCTCCGGCCCACATCACGCCGGTTTCGCGATCCCCGATAACATGATTGATCGGCCAGCCATTGCAGTACGGAC
>JBFIBB010000107.1:0-10919 GCA_041582695.1 Rhizobiaceae bacterium | reverse complement strand
TGGTGGGCGGTGAGAGACTCGAACTCCCGACATCCTCGGTGTAAACGAGGCGCTCTACCAGCTGAGCTAACCGCCCGGAAGCGACTGCGGTGTAGTGGCTTCGCCACGAATGCGCAAGGAAAATCTGGAATGATTGCGGGCCTTTCGGAAGTCGTTGGGCAGCCTTGCGCCCCATCTTCGGGGTTGCGGGCGGTGATGGCCGCGAAAAAGGCTTGCGAAGCTTGTTGACAGTTTTCTGGGAAGCGCTTAATTCACCGCGCGTCGGTGCCGTTGCTAAAACAACAGCAGACGGCAAATGCGCGGGTGTAGCTCAGTTGGTTAGAGTGCCGGCCTGTCACGCCGGAGGTCGCGGGTTCGAGCCCCGTCACTCGCGCCATTGTTCCAATGAAATCTCTGGCATATTTCCGCAGTTGCATGCGCTGTTTCCGTGCGCTGTCCGCCGCGGGCGGGTTTAACAGCTTGTTCAGCCTGCAGGCATATATTAGCGGCAGGTAAAACCGCGGAAAACGAAAATGTCGAACGAATTCGATTGGCCGGTTGAACTGACGGTGCGCGCCAACAAGCCGAGGCGCAAGGACGAAGACCGTCGAAAGGGCAAACGCTCCTGGTTTGCGAAACGCAACGATGAAGAGCGCCGTTCCGGCAAGGAGAGGCGCATCCTGCCGGATCGCCGCAAGAATCCCAGATAGCGGCTGCACGATCTGGAAACAGCGCTCTGCGGGCCGACGCCACCGATTTGGCGCTGAAACCGGGGTCGGCAGGGAACACCACATCGCCTAACCACCCGGAATGTCGTTCGAATTGCATCGCGGCGTGTTTTTCGGCAGGCGCCGCCTGCGGGTGCAGCGAGGGATGTCCCGCGTCACACAGGCTCTGATCTACTGGACTGTGACAAGGTCGACGGTGACGCAATCCCTGGCGCTGTTTGATCGCCAATCACATGGCGGATGATGCTATCATCCAACAATTGTTCATATGCCGACGCAATCGAAGGCATTCGTGATCGTGTCGCAGTCAATGCAAGTGCTGCGACTTGTCACATTTAGGCAGATTCGTGGCCATGCCGCCTTGCGC
Organism: Rhizobiaceae bacterium; assembly: GCA_041582695.1. GTDB lineage: Bacteria > Pseudomonadota > Alphaproteobacteria > Rhizobiales > Rhizobiaceae > JAWKWH01. Next base: position 9,845 of record JBFIBB010000107.1, on the reverse strand, counting down.
CGGCAATGACGGTCGGTTAATCAACCGGCAATTCAAACCGGTCAGAATTGTCATGAGCGACCTTCTCAGCGCCTATCTTCCGATCGTGATCTTTATCGGCATCGCCGCGGCCATCAGCCTGGCGCTCGTCATCGCGCCGTTTCTCGTTGCCTACCGCAACCCCGATCCCGAAAAACTCTCGGCTTACGAGTGCGGCTTCAACTCCTTCGACGATGCGCGCATGAAATTCGACGTGCGCTTCTATTTGGTGTCGATCCTGTTCATCATCTTCGATCTGGAAGTCGCCTTCCTTTTCCCATGGGCGGTTTCCTTTGGAGAACTGGGCTGGCTCGGGTTCTGGTCGATGATGGTATTCCTGGGAATCCTGACGGTCGGCTTTATCTATGAATGGAAGAAAGGGGCGCTCGAATGGGATTGAGCGACGGTTCTTCAACTATCGTTGCGCCGCAACCCAAAGGGATCATTGATCCGAAAACGGGTAAACCGGTCGGCAGCGATGATGCGTTTTTCGGTGAGATCAACAACGAACTTGCCGACAAGGGATTTCTGGTCACCTCGTCCGACGCTCTGGTGACCTGGGCGCGTACAGGCTCGCTGATGTGGATGACGTTCGGGCTTGCCTGCTGCGCTGTCGAGATGATGCATGTTTCCATGCCACGCTATGATGCCGAACGTTTCGGCATTGCGCCGCGGGCCTCGCCACGCCAGTCCGACGTCATGATTGTTGCCGGGACGCTCACCAACAAGATGGCGCCGGCTCTGCGCAAGGTTTACGATCAGATGCCCGAGCCGCGATACGTGATCTCGATGGGTTCCTGCGCCAATGGCGGCGGCTACTACCACTACTCATATTCGGTCGTTCGCGGCTGCGATCGCATCGTGCCGGTGGACATTTATGTACCAGGCTGTCCGCCGACGGCCGAAGCGCTGCTCTACGGCATTCTTCTGTTGCAGAAGAAGATCCGTCGTACCGGCACGATCGAGCGATAGGAGCCGGCCATGAGCGAAGCGCTGATGGACCTTGCTGCCTACATCAAGGAAAAACTGGACGCCCAGGTGAGCGACGCCAAGGTCGCTTTCGGCGAATTGACGATCGAGACCGAACCCGGCGACGTGCTTGATGTGCTGGGCTTTCTGAAGAACGATGTTCAGTGCCAGTTCGTCTCGTTCATCGACGGCAGCGGCGCCGACTATCCGGGCCGGGAGCGGCGGTTCGACTTCGTTTATCACCTGTTGTCGCCGCGCCAGAACACACGTATCCGCGTCAGGGTCATGACGGACGAGGACACGCCGATTCCGTCGGCAACGGAAGTGTTCCCCGGCGCGGACTGGTTCGAGCGCGAAGCCTACGATCTCTACGGCATTCTGTTTACCGGCCACCCGGACCTGCGCCGCCTGCTGACGGACTACGGTTTCGACGGTCACCCGCTGCGCAAGGACTTTCCCGTCACCGGCTTCGTCGAGTGCCGCTATGACGACGAGGTCAAGCGCGTGGTTTATCAGCCGGTGGAGCTGAGGCAGGAATTCCGCAACTTCGATTTCCTCTCGCCCTGGGAAGGCACGGATTACGTGCTGCCGGGCGACGAGAAGGCGAAAGATTAGGGCGCGTTGATGACCGAACATTCCGTCCGCAACTTCAACATCAATTTCGGTCCGCAGCATCCGGCAGCCCATGGCGTTCTGCGGCTGGTTCTCGAGCTTGACGGCGAGGTCGTCGACCGCGTTGACCCGCATATCGGATTACTTCACCGCGGCACCGAAAAGCTGATCGAGCAGAAAACCTATCTGCAGGCGATCCCGTATTTCGACCGGTTGGACTATGTCGCGCCAATGAATCAGGAGCACGCTTTCGCGCTTGCCATCGAGCGGCTGCTCGGCATCGAGGTGCCAAGGCGTGGCCAGTTGATCCGGGTGCTGTATTGCGAGATCGGCCGCATCCTGAACCACCTTCTCAATATCACCACACAGGCGCTTGACGTCGGCGCGCTGACTCCGCCGCTGTGGGGCTTTGAGGAACGCGAAAAGCTGATGGTATTCTACGAACGGGCCTGCGGTGCGCGCATGCATGCGGCCTATTTCCGGCCCGGCGGCGTGCATCAGGACATTCCGCCCGAACTGGTCGAGGATATCGGCAAGTGGATTGATCCGTTCCTGAAGACCGTCGACGATCTCGATACCCTGTTGACCGGCAACCGCATTTTCAAGCAGCGCAACGTCGACATCGGCGTGGTCAGCCTCGATGACGCCTGGGCCTGGGGTTTCTCGGGCGTCATGGTGCGCGGTTCGGGCGCGGCATGGGACCTGCGCAAGAGCCAGCCCTATGAGTGTTACGAGGAGATGGATTTCGACATCCCCGTCGGCAAGAACGGCGACTGCTACGACCGTTACCTGATCCGCATGGAGGAAATGCGCCAGTCTGTGAAGATCATGCGCCAGTGCATCGAGCTTCTGCTGGGCAAGGAAAAATCCGGTCCGGTGTCGACCGTCGACAACAAGATCGTGCCACCCAGCCGCGGCGAGATGAAAAGGTCGATGGAAGCACTGATCCATCATTTCAAGCTTTACACTGAGGGCTACCGTGTTCCGGCCGGCGAAGTTTACGCCGCCGTCGAGGCTCCCAAGGGCGAGTTTGGCGTCTATCTGGTTTCGGATGGTTCCAATAAGCCGTACCGCTGCAAGCTGCGCGCACCTGGCTTCGCTCACCTGCAGGCCATGGATTTTCTCACCCGCGGCCATTTGTTGGCCGACGTCGCCGCCGTGCTCGGCTCGCTCGATATCGTGTTCGGGGAGGTGGACCGCTGATGTCCGTACGCCGTCTGGCAGATGCTGCCGTCCAGCCCGCGAAATTCGCGTTCAATCGTGCGAATACCGCCTGGGCCAAGCAGACGATCAGGAAATATCCGAAAGGCCGCGAGCAGTCCGCCGTGATCCCGCTTTTGATGCGGGCGCAGGAGCAGGAAGGCTGGGTCACGAGGGCAGCCATCGAACACGTCTCCGAAATGCTCGACATGCCGCTGATCCGCGTTCTGGAGGTAGCGACGTTCTACACCCAGTTCCAGCTCAAACCGGTCGGCACCAAGGCGCACATACAGGTCTGCGGCACAACACCATGCATGCTTCGCGGCGCCGAAGACCTGATCAAGGTCTGCAAGAACAAGATCGCCGCGCACCAGTTCGAGACCAACAAGGACGGCACGCTTTCCTGGGAAGAGGTCGAATGCCTTGGCGCATGCGTCAACGCGCCGATGGTGATGATCTTCAAGGATACCTTCGAGGATCTGACGCCTGAACGGCTGGAAGAGATCATCGATGCGTTCGAGGCTGGCAAGGGCGGCACGGTGAAGCCCGGTCCGCAGAACGGCCGCATGGTTTCGGCGCCTGCCAATGGCCTGACGTCACTGACGGAAATCGGCGGTTCGACGATCAAGATTGCCAAGACGGCCAAGGCGGTGAAGCCCGGGGCCAAAACGAAGTCCGCCGTCACCGCCGGCAATCCGACGATCGAGTTGGCGGCCACCGCATCCGGGCGGGCGAAAGCAAAACCCGCCGGGACAACTACTGCTTCCGCCGACAAAAACCGCCCCGCCGCGGTCAGGAAGCCTGCCAAACCCGATGATCTGAAGCTTATTTCGGGTGTCGGACCGAAACTCGAGAGCGTGCTCAACGGCTTGGGAATCTACACTTACAAACAGATTGCAGCCTGGAAGAAGGCGGAATGCGACTGGGTCGACAACCACCTGAATTTCAAGGGCCGCATCGGCCGCGACGAATGGGTGAAACAGGCAAAGGCGCTCGCCAAGGGCGGCGAGGCGGAATATGTCCGCGTGTTCGGAAGGAAGCCAAGGTAGGCGATGATGCTCGAAGACAAGGACCGCATCTTTACCAACATCTACGGCCAGTTCGACCGGTCGTTGAAGGGCGCAATGAAACGCGGCCACTGGGACGGCACCAAAAAGCTGATTGAAAAGGGCCGTGACTGGATCATCCAGGAAATGAAGGATTCCGGGCTGCGCGGGCGCGGCGGCGCCGGGTTTCCGACCGGCCTCAAATGGTCGTTCATGCCAAAACAGAGCGAACGCCCCTGCTACCTTGTCGTCAACGCCGACGAATCCGAGCCCGGCACCTGCAAGGATCGCGATATCCTGCGCCACGATCCGCACACGCTGATCGAGGGTTGCGTCGTAGCCGGTTTCGCCATGGGGGCGCATACGGCGTACATCTATGTGCGCGGCGAGTTCATTCGCGAGCGCGAGGCGCTGCAGGCGGCGATAGACGAATGTTATGAAGCCGGATTACTGGGCAAAAACAACAAGTGCGGCTGGGATTTTGATGTTTTTGTTCATCACGGCGCCGGCGCCTACATATGCGGCGAGGAGACCGCACTGCTCGAAAGCCTCGAAGGCAAGAAGGGCCAGCCTCGGCTGAAACCGCCATTTCCCGCAAATGTCGGCCTCTACGGTTGCCCGACCACGGTCAACAATGTCGAATCCATCGCTGTCGCACCGACGATCCTGCGCCGCGGCGCGGGATGGTTTGCCAGCATCGGCCGGCCCAACAACACCGGAACGAAGCTGTTTTGCGTTTCCGGCCATGTGAACACGCCGTGCACCGTGGAAGAGGCGATGTCGATCCCGTTCCGCGAACTGATCGACAGGCATTGTGGCGGCATACGCGGCGGCTGGGACAACCTGCTCGCGGTCATTCCGGGCGGCTCGTCGGTGCCGCTTGTTCCCGCCGAACAAATCATTGATTGTCCAATGGATTTCGACTCGCTACGCGATCTGAAATCCGGCCTCGGCACTGCCGCCGTCATCGTCATGGACAAGTCGACCGACATCGTGAAGGCTATTGCGCGGCTCAGTTATTTCTACAAGCACGAGAGCTGCGGCCAGTGCACGCCGTGCCGCGAGGGCACCGGCTGGATGTGGCGTGTGATGGAACGGCTGGTCAGGGGCCAGGCGCGCAAGGAAGAGATCGACATGCTGCTCGATGTCACCAAGCAGGTCGAGGGACACACGATCTGTGCGCTCGGCGACGCCGCTGCGTGGCCGATCCAGGGCCTGATCCGGCATTTCCGCCCCGAGATCGAGCGCCGCATCAAGGAGTTTACGCGCAATTCCCACCAGGCCGCGCCAGTCATGGTCGCGGCGGAATAGGCGGCGCGATGAAGGCACCAGCCAACCATCATCTGGCCGAGTTCAACTTCGGAACCCTGAGATACGATTGGGACGATCCGCGGGTGGCCGAATTCGCCGACAATCTCGATCTCGTCAACGCGATAGCGGAAAAATCGCCAGGATTTGTCTGGCGCTTGACCGACGACGACATGGATGCCGGACAAAACGATGCCGATGGTGTGTTCGGTGGCAACCCGCTTACCGCTTCGACCCTGTCGGTGTGGGAGAACATCGAGGCGTTGGAGCACTTTGTCTGGAACACGGTGCACAAGCGCTTTTATGCGAAGCGCCGCCAATGGTTCGAGCCCGAGGGCAATTCGAATTTCGTGATGTGGTGGGTACCGGTCGGCCATCGCCCGGATTTGCACGAAGCGATGCGGAAATTTCGCCATTGGCAGGAAAACGGCGACAGCGGTCACGCTTTTGGCTGGTCATATTTGCCACAGGTAAAACTGTGGCAGGAACGGAAATGCGGGTAAGTCCCGCGGGGATCGGAATCGGAAAGAACGGCAATGGCAGTCATCAAGGTCGACGGCAAAGAGATCGAGGTTCCCGATCACTACACGCTGCTGCAGGCAGCCGAGGCGGCCGGCGCGGAAGTGCCGCGCTTCTGCTTTCACGAGCGGCTGTCGATTGCCGGCAATTGCCGCATGTGCCTGGTGGAGGTGAAGGGTGGACCGCCCAAACCCGCCGCCTCCTGCGCCATGGGCGTGCGCGACTTGCGCCCCGGTCCGAATGGCGAGGCGCCGGAGTTTTTCACCAACACGCCGATGGTCAAGAAGGCCCGCGAAGGCGTGATGGAATTCCTGCTGATCAACCATCCGCTCGATTGCCCGATCTGCGATCAGGGCGGCGAATGCGATCTGCAGGACCAGGCGATGGCTTTCGGCGTCGACGCCTCGCGCTATCACGAAAACAAGCGCGCCGTCGAAGACAAGAACATCGGCCCGCTGGTCAAGACTATCATGACGCGCTGTATTCATTGCACGCGTTGCGTCCGCTTCACCACCGAAGTGGCTGGCATTTCCGAGCTCGGCCTTATCGGGCGCGGCGAGGACGCCGAGATCACCACTTATCTCGAAAAGGCGATGACCTCGGAATTGCAGGGCAACGTCATCGACCTCTGTCCGGTTGGCGCGCTCACCTCCAAGCCCTATGCCTTCCAGGCCCGTCCCTGGGAACTGAACAAGACGGAATCAATCGACGTCATGGACGCGGTCGGCTCCGCGATCCGTGTTGACACTCGCGGCCGCGAGGTCATGCGCATCTTGCCCCGCATCAATGAGGCGGTGAACGAGGAATGGATTTCCGACAAGACCCGCTTCATCTGGGACGGGCTGCGTTCACAGCGCCTTGACCGTCCCTATGTGCGCAGGAAAGGCAAGCTGCAGCCGGCGAGTTGGCCGGAAGCCTTCGAGGCGATCAAGGCTGCGCTTGCGGGCGTACCGGGCGAGCGCATCGGCGCCATTGCCGGCGATCTGGCGGCGGTCGAGGAGATGTACGCGCTGAAGGCGCTGATGGCGTCGCTCGGCTCCGCCAATATCGATTGCCGCGAGGAGAATTCCGCCCTCGACCCGTCGCTCGGACGTGCAACCTATCTGTTCAACTCGACAATCGCCGGGATCGAGGAAGCAGATCAGTTGATGATCATCGGCTCCAATCCGCGCAAGGAAGCCTCGCTCATCAATGCCCGTATCCGCAAGCGCTGGCGTACCGGCGATCTGATGGTTGGCGTCGTCGGCGAACCGGCCGACCTGACCTACGACTATCATCATGTCGGAGCCGGACCGGATTCGCTGAAGCAGTTCGTCGACCATGCGCCGGCGAAGGGCAAGAAGCCCATGTTCATTGTCGGCCCGGGCGCCTACGCGCGCCCCGACGGTCAGGCGGTCATGGCGGTCATCGCAAAGGCGGCAAAATCGCTCGGCGTCGTCAAGAACGGCTGGAACGGCTTCAACGTATTGCACACCGCCGCCGGCCGCGTTGGAGGCCTCGATATCGGCTTCGTTCCGGGCGAGGGCGGCAAGGCCACGGCCGATATGCTTGGCGGCACCGACGTTCTATTCCTGCTTGGCGCAGACGAGATCGACATGGGCAAGACCGGAAAAGCCTTTACGGTGTACATCGGCACCCACGGCGATGCTGGCGCGCATCGCGCCGATGTTATCCTGCCGGGCGCGGCATACACCGAGAAATCCGCCACCTATGTGAACACCGAGGGCAGGGTCCAGATGACGAACCGGGCGGGCTTCGCGCCCGGCGACGCCCGCGAGGAATGGGCTATCCTGCGTGCGCTTTCAGACGTTCTTGGCCGCCGGCTGCCGTATGATTCGCTCGCCCAGCTTCGCGCGGCGCTCTATGCCGAGTATCCTCATCTGGCTCGCATCGACGAGATCGAATCCGGAAACGCGGACGATATCGCCGAAATCGCCGAAAAAACCGGCCGGATCGGCAAATCCGCATTTGCCTCTCCGGTCAAAGACTTCTATCTGACGAACCCGATCGCGCGGGCGTCCGCCGTCATGGCGGAATGCTCGCAACTTGCCGCAGGCGGCTTCATGCAGGCGGCTGAATAGGGGCGGATATGGAACTTTTCATCGACACCTATGTCTGGCCTGCGGCGATCATTGTCGCGCAATCGCTTTTGCTGCTGGTTGCGCTTCTGGTGTTCACGGCGTTCATCCTCTACGCCGACCGCAAGATATGGGCTGCCGTCATGTTGCGCCGCGGTCCGAACGTCGTCGGGCCTTGGGGACTTCTGCAATCATTCGCCGATCTGCTGAAATTCGTGGTCAAGGAACCGGTCATTCCGTCCGGCGCCAACAAGGGTATTTTCATCCTGGCGCCACTGGTTTCGGCAACGCTCGCGCTTGCCGCCTGGGCAGTGATCCCGCTTGACGAGAACTGGGCGGTCGCCAGCATCAATGTCGGCATTCTCTATGTCTTCGCGATTTCCTCGCTCGAGGTCTACGGCGTCATCATGGCCGGTTGGGCCTCGAACTCGAAATATCCGTTCCTCGGCGCGCTGCGCTCCGCCGCGCAGATGGTTTCCTATGAGGTCTCCATCGGCTTCGTCATAATTACCGTGCTGCTGGCAGTCGGGTCGCTGAACCTGACCGATATCGTGCTGTCGCAGAAGGACGGTCTGGGAACGCGCTTCGGCCTGCCCAACACGTTCCTCGACTGGCACTGGCTGTCGCTGTTCCCGATGTTCATCATCTTCTTCATTTCCGCGCTTGCCGAAACCAACCGCCCGCCCTTCGATCTGGTCGAGGCGGAGTCCGAACTCGTGGCCGGCCACATGATCGAGTATTCCTCCACGCCGTACATGCTGTTCATGCTGGCCGAATACATCGCCATCCTGCTGATGTGCGCGCTGACGACGATCCTGTTTCTGGGCGGTTGGCTGCCACCCTTCGACTTCGCGCCGTTTACCTGGGTGCCGGGCGTCTTCTGGTTCGTGTTCAAGCTGAGCGCGGTGTTCTTCATGATTTCGATGGTCAAGACCTTCGTGCCCCGCTACCGCTATGATCAACTGATGCGTCTTGGCTGGAAGGTGTTCCTGCCGATTTCGCTGTTCATGGTGGTCGCGACGGCCGCATTCCTGAAGTTCACCGGATGGGTGGCGTGATGATGGTCGCTCTGTCAGGCGCGCTCGTCGGTTTGCTGCTCGCGGCAGTGGAGTTCGCACTGCTGCAGCGGCTGTCCGAGCGCGTCGAACTGCAGGAGACGCGCAAGGTTCTGCGCGTTGTCGGCCTCAGCCAGTTTGCGATCTTTCCGCTGATCGGCTGGTTCGTGGCCCCGCTGCTGTTTGGAGAAGCGTGATGAACCTTTTGTCGCAAGCCGCCAAGTCGTTGTTGCTGGCCGACTTTGCCAGCGCCTTTCTGCTGACGATGCGCCAGTTCTTCCGGCCGAAGTACACGATCAACTATCCGCATGAGAAAGGCCCGGTGTCGCCGCGTTTCCGCGGAGAGCACGCGCTGCGCCGCTATCCCAACGGCGAGGAGCGCTGTATCGCCTGCAAGCTTTGTGAGGCGATCTGCCCGGCGCAGGCGATCACGATCGAAGCCGGTCCGCGCCGCAACGACGGCACGCGCCGAACCGTTCGCTACGACATCGACATGGTCAAATGCATCTATTGCGGATTTTGCCAGGAGGCGTGTCCGGTCGACGCGATTGTCGAGGGGCCGAATTTCGAGTTCGCCACCGAGACGCGCGAAGAACTCTACTACGACAAGGAAAAGCTGCTCGCCAACGGAGACCGTTGGGAGCGCGAAATTGCGGCCAACATCGAAATGGACGCGCCGTACCGCTAAGTGAAGGAAACCCGGCGGGTTGTTCGCCGGCTTGAGAGAAGAAAATCGGGGGACCCGATGCTGACAGGATTAGAGGCGATATTTTTCTATCTGTTCGCCTTCGTTGCGGTGGCCGCGGCCTTCATGGTCATATCGGCGCGCAATCCCGTGCACTCCGTGCTGTACCTGATCTTGACCTTCTTCAACGCCGCCGCCCTTTTCCTGCTGACGGGCGCGGAGTTCCTGGCGATGATCCTGCTGGTCGTCTATGTCGGCGCCGTCGCGGTTCTGTTCCTGTTCGTCGTCATGATGCTCGACGTTGATTTTGCCGAACTGAAGCGCGGCGCGCTGCATTACGCCCCGATCGGCGCTC
>JBFIBB010000106.1:0-11001 GCA_041582695.1 Rhizobiaceae bacterium | reverse complement strand
GGGTGGCGGCGGCGCATCAGGCGGTTGGTAGGACGGGCGAATGGCACAGAAAAACATTCTCAATGCTGAAGATCACGCCCGCATCGCCGCTGCGATCGGTGCTGCGGAAAAGAATACCAGCGGCGAAATCTATTGTGTCGTTGCCCGCCAAAGCGACGACTACTTTTTCCCATCGGCGTTCTTTTCGGCGCTAGCGATCATGATCGCGATGATTCCGGCGGCATTGCTGACAAATAGCGGCTGGGAGGCATTGCATCCGGCAATACTACCGGCCTCGGGCCTCGCGGCACTGGCCACCGCCTTACTGCTTTTGTGGTTTGTCCCCTCGCTGCGGCTGCATATGGTGCCCCGGTATCTGCGTTACCGGCGCGCGTCAGCCAATGCGGTCGCGCAATTCCTGAGCCACAACATCCACGTGACCGAGGAAAGAACGGGTGTTCTTATTTTTGTTTCGCTCAAGGAACGATACGCGGAAATAGTCGCAGACAGCGGTATCAACGCGAAGGTGAAGCAGGAAAGCTGGAATGCGGTCATATCCGGACTGACCGAAGCCGCACGGCAGGGCAATCTCGCCGACGGTTTTGTCGCCGCTGTCGCAAGTGTCGGCACGGAGCTTGAGCGCCATTTCCCCGTCCGTGACGGTGATCGCAACGAGTTGAGCGACAAGCTGGTCGAAATCTGAAACCCGCTCTGCGCTTTCCACGACAAATTTGCGGAACGAAACAAGCGTGATCCAAAGCCGCTTGCCATGTGCTTGCTGCGGCGGATAAGGTTAACAAATCATGAAGACGCTGACGATCGATATCAGGGATGCGAAACCGGCCGACGCGCGGGCGATCGCGGCTGTGCATTACGAATCGTGGAATGGCGCTTATTGCGGCATCATCCCCCACAAGGCGCTGGCGCGAATGATCGCACGTCGCGATCACAAGTGGTGGGCAAGCGCTATCCGGCGGGTTGCCACCGTGCTGGTCGTGGAAATGGGCGGCGAGATCGTCGGTTACGCCACCCTTGGGCGCAACCGCGCCCGCGAACTACCGCAACAGGGTGAAATCTACGAGCTTTACATTCTGCCCGAATACCAAGGCGTCGGTCTGGGAACGCGCCTGTTCGAGGCGGCGCGGCGCAAGCTTGCCCGGCATGGGCTGAAGGGGCTTGTGGTCTGGGCGCTCGAGGAGAATACCGGCGCTGTATCTTTTTACGAAGGTTCAGGCGGACTGGATACGGCCGAAGGAATAGAGGTTTTCGACCAGAAGGCGCATCGCAAGATCGCATTCACCTGGAGCTGACATTCACCGGTGCCGGGCTGACCTGCAATAGTGAAGTTTCGGCGAGGCCGGCTATCTGCGACTGAAGCATATGTTGCAACGCAGCATAAGTTGGGCTAATCGCGCAGGAAACGGCCAATCCCGGAGTTTCGCCCATGCGTATCGACGCTATCGAAATCGGCACCAATCCCCCAGAGGACGTCAACGTGATCGTCGAAGTCCCGGTCGGCGGACAGCCGATCAAGTATGAGCTCGACAAGGAAGCCGGCACATTGGTGGTGGACCGTTTCCTGTATACGCCGATGACATATCCGGGCAATTACGGGTTTGTGCCGCATACGCTGTCGGATGACGGCGACCCGATCGATGTCCTGGTGTGCAACACGCGACAGCTTATTCCAGGCTGTGTCATCAATGTCCGGCCAATCGGCGTTCTCATTATGGAGGACAATTCCGGCCAGGACGAGAAAATACTGGCCGTACCGTCGCCGCACGTAACGCAGCGCTATCGCGATGTGTACAACCATACCGACCTGCCGGAGATAACGCTGAAGCAGATCCAGCATTTCTTCGAGCACTACAAGGATCTGGAACCCGGCAAATGGGTCAAGATCGGCGACTGGCTCGGCGCCGCGGATGCCAAGCGCTTGATCGAGGAGGCGATCCGCCGGGCCGGCGGCTAGAGCGCTTCACGTGCCGATATTCGATTTGCGGTAACTGCGGCGGCCGAGAATGTCGATGCGAACGGCTCGTGCGCGGCGCCTGCACAGCTCCCTGGCGCTGAGGATTTCCCAGCGGAAGGTATCACCGGGATCGGCATGCCGGGCGGCGAGGTTGCCGGCGGCGTTGGGGCAGGCCAGGTACACGCGCCCGCCGGATGGGGTCAGGCGGACCACCCGCCGGATGATCCGTTTCCCGCCATCGCCGTCTATCTCGATCGCATCGCCTTTATGCAACCTCATGACGAGCTTCAAACCGCAGCCCGGTTCTTCCCATTCGGGTCGCCAGCCTCGCTGGCGAACGGCATGTGTCGTTGCGCCAAAGGCATGCCAGGCACCTTCGCGGTCGCAGACTACATCCATGTGGTGGTTTGCCAGCGGCTGGACGATCCTGGACAATTTGCCCGTCGCCTTGTCAGCGAGGGGAATTCCGGATGCCAGATTGCGGACAAGCCGTACGCGCCTGATTCCGGTTCGTGCAGAAAACGCGGCAAGCAACTTGCGCCGGCCTGCCGCATCCTGTCCGTTGACGACAGCCTTCAATGTTGTGCGCAATTGCGCGTCGCGTATGGCGCCGAAGTCTTTTAGCGTCAATTGGGCCAACGGTTTCCGATAGACCGCCATGTCGGCGCGATCGCCTCGTCCGTATATGGTCTGTTTGTGCAACGGCCCGGACATGCCATGGCGCGGCCGTACCGAAACCGACACGGATTGAAAAGCCGAAGCGATATTCTGATGTTTGACGGCTGCGCGTGCTTCGCCATAACGGGCGCTGATCGCGGTCAATCCGGTGGCGATGGCATCCATCGCATGATGCCGATGATCGAGTCGGTCCTTGACCTTGCCTGACATGGTCGGGAGCAGATGTTCCGCAGGGCTGTGCCGTTGCCGGGCAGCGGCCACCGCCCCAGGATCGACAAGTTCAATTGCGGCCGAAGGACTGCAATCTTCTATGGTTCGGGCTATCCGTTTCACGATCTGGCGCATCGAATGCGGCTGGCGGCGGTCAAATTCCTGTTGCGGACAACTTGATTCCTGAGGCTTCAACAGGCACACCCGGTTGCCTGCGGGCAGTTTGTGCGCGCGATTGAGTATTTGGCGCCACCGGTCATCCGACCCGAACGCCTCGCGGGGCGTGCGCGCCGCTTTCGCCCGGTTCGCATCGGCAATACAGAGTACAAGGTTGTCGGGATGGTCGCCCCCAAACCGGCTGACCGGTACTATGTGGTCGATCTGGACATGCGAGGACAAGGCGAGCGTTCGATCGAGTTGGACGCCCGTATACGGGCAGAATGCGCGGCCACCCGCTGCACGTTCCTGGCGCCGGAGCAGTGACAGGCGCTTGCGGCTTCTTTTACTGTCGCTCTCGTGAGCGATTTCGTCGCCATTCCGGTAGGAGCTCGCGACCCGCGTGCGGAATTTACTCATGGGAGAAAACCTTTCGATAGCCACCAATCCTGGCTGGCCGAAGGCGGTGACCATGGCTTTGACCAGCCTGCAGACCTGATTCGAGGCGATGCGCACCAGGGGATCCAGGGGGCCGGGAAATGCGGGCATAGACGGGCGGGAGAGGGCGGATCGTCCGTTGCCAAACAGGATTTCGCGTATTCTGCCGGCCAACACTGCCGGAAGACCATTTTTCCGAAGCAAAGTCTGGATAGCCCACAGAGTATCGAACTCATGTTCCAGCGCGCGTCGCGGCGGCGCAAGATCAGTCTGGATTGCGGCTGAATCGCTCAGGCGGTTGCGTACAGGCAATCGCAAATGCGCCGGACCGGCGTGGCGTGACCAGAGCCAGGCTCCCCAGGTTGGATGACCATGGGCGCTGGCAGGCAAAGGATGATGCGATTGATCGTTAGCAAGGCCCCTGCGCTTGGCGATGTGACAGATCGTTCGGCCGAATTCGTGATCGGACAGAGGTTCGCGCAATCCGCGTGCCCTGATCTCCCAGGGATCGAGTTCGAACAAAAGTTGCCTTTCAACAGAATCAGCTGGCAACAGCCCGGCCTCCGTCAACAAGCTGACCAGGCGGTTCCGGCGCGTGCGCAGCCGCCGCCTGTGCCGGTGACGCACGGTCAGCGATCGTTCCCTGTCGTTCTTGCGGACAGCCGAGGGTGCGAACAACCTGACGCCGGCAGCGACCAGTTCGGCCGGCCGGCCTTGGTCTTGGCGCTCACAAAGATCGAAGACGGCCCAACCAGCCGAGTTCGTACCGGGATCAATGGCAAAAACCAACATAACTACCCCCCAATAGATCCAGTTTGCCGGCTTATTTTGCAAAGGGGGCGTCAGCGAAAAATTCCGCTATCGCGTATCACGCGATCGCGCCATGGAACCGGGCACCATGCCAGTGGTATGCGGAGTGCGCCCGGAAGCGGCGCGCTCCATCAGTTGACCAGGATGGGCTACCGCTCATAACCGCACCATGGGAACGGGCTCCGGTCCGTTCCCGTCTTTGCGAGAACACCTTGCGTTATCATTCTTCGGCGGCCGGTTGCCTGCTGCGAACAAAAGGCAGCAGTACCAGGCCGATCGCGAAAAGCACGACGATCGGCGTAACGCCGAGGCGCTGGGCATCCTGCGGCGCCAGCCCAAAAGCTTCGCTGGCAAAGAAAGTCGTAGCGACGGCGATTGCAAGCGGGCCAAGGAAAGCGGTTGCCTTGCCCGAAAGAGCGTAGAGACCGAATGCCTCGGTAACGCGCTCGCGCTCGACCTGGTCGACCAGCAGTGTGCGCGAGGCCGCCTGCACGGATCCGCCGGCCGCACCAATCATGGCGCCGGCCGCGTAGAAGACGATGTCGGGCAGGTTCGATGTGCTGCCGAGCGGCAGAAACAGCACATCCGTCCTGGTGGTCGATATAACGAGAATGCAGCAGAAGGTCAGCACAACTATGGACAGGCTGACGACGAATTTCGGACCGAACTTCTGGTCCAGCCTGCCGCCGAGCCAGGCGCCAAGCGCGCCGGTGATGTTGGCCAGAATTCCGAATACGCCGATCTGGATGATCGTCCAGCCCAAAACACCGGCGGCGTAGATGCCGCCGAACGCATAGAGCGCGTTCAAGGCGTCGCGGTAAAACATGCTCGACAGCAGGAAGCTGAAATAGCTTCTTTGCGCCGGTAAACCACGCAAGGTTGCCAGAAGTCCCCTTAGCCCGTTGACGATCGCGCCACCGATCGCCTTGCGACGCGGGACATCGGGTGTGAAAAGGAACATGGGAATGACGAAAACCACGTACCAGATTGCCGTCAGCGGACCGGAAGCGCGATCACCTTCGTGCATGGCGACATCCAGTCCAAACAAGGGCTCAATTCCCAAAAGGGTCTTGCCGGTTGCGGGTTGTCCTGCCAACAGACCGAGCACGATGATCAGGCTGAACAATCCGCCGACATAGCCTAGTCCCCAGGCGGATCCGGAAAGCCTGCCCAATTCCGACCGGGGGACGAGATCGGGCATCATCGCATTGTTGAACACTGCGGCAAATTCCATGCCGATCAGAGCCAGCATCACTGCCAGCATGGGCATGGCAAGGCTTTCCATACCGGGGGTCGCCCACCAAAGGGCCGCGCATCCGCCAATACCGATGATCGAGAAACCCGCAATCCATGGCTTGCGCGGGCCGGTCGCGTCGGCCGTAGCGCCAAGCACCGGCGCAAAGATTGCGATCAGAAATCCGCCAATGCCGGTGGCGTAACCCCAGTATGCCTGGCCGGTAGCGCTGTCGGGGGCCACGAACGAAGAGAAATAGGGTGCGAAAACGAATGTAATGATGAGCGTGTGAAAGGGCTGCGCCGCCCAGTCAAAGAACATCCACCCCCAAATGCCACGCCGGCTTGCCCTCGGCGGGTTAACGTCCAACGCGACATCGCTCATGTTCTTCCCCGATCAAACCTCGTTGCCGGCAAGATCATTGAGCAAGCCGGCCGCAACCGCAAGCCGTGATAACGTGATCTCGCCGCCTTCGATGAGTTCGCGCATACGCTCTCCGGTGCGGGCTACCTGCGCTCCGCCATTTTCGAGCCACCGTTTCACTGGCGCATCAGATTTGCCGTGGCTCTTCAACGCCGCCGTAGCGATGCGCCGCCTTGCACCGGCAATCATTTCATTGGCGCGCGCCAATGCCAGTCCGTCGTAGTAGTCGTTCGCGCCTATCGATCGGGCGGCCTCGGCGATGCGGCCGATCCTGAACTGCTCGGTCACATCAAAATAGGCGGCCGCGGATTGGGCGAGCGGCGTTCCGGAACGCTCTGCAATCGTAATGGCGTCGGGAATGACATCGGAGATGGAGAGGAAGGCGATACGCTTTGCCAGTGCGTCAGAGGCGCCAGCCTGCCTGAAGGTGTCCTGACGCCTGGCCAGGAACTCGACCATGAATTCCGGCATCATGGAACCCAGCCGAGGCTCCAGTTCGCTTCGCGCCTTGCGGATGGAAGCAATACGCTCGTCAAGCGTCCGGTTGCTGCTTCCGTGACGCAGGAACCAGCCGGTGGCGCCATGCACCACCCGGCCAGCTTCGGAGTAGAAATCGAGCTGCGCTGCGCCCGGAATCTTGTTGTCGAGCGCATCGATCGCCTTGTAGATATCGTTCAGTTCGAAGCCGTCGCGAACGAGCACGAACGCGCCGACGATTTCAGCCACTGTGCTTCCCGTCAGATCCTGCAGCCGGCTAATGAATGCCGGGCCTCCGCGGTTGATTGCATCGTTGGCCAGCAGCGTGGCAATGATCTCGCGCCGCAGCCGATGGCCGGCAATCTGGTCCTGGTACTTCTTTGCCATCCGGTCGGGGAAATATCCGGAAAGGTCAGAGGCGAAATGCGGCTCGTCGGGAAGATTGCTGGCGATAAGCTCGTTGAACAGAACGATCTTCGCATAGGCCAAGAGGATGCCGAGTTCGGGGCGGGTCAGCGGTTCGCCGCGCATCTGGCGTTCGGCGAACTCATTGTCGTCCGGCAGCAGTTCGACGGCGCGGTCGAGCAAACCGCGCTCCTCCAGCGCCTTCATGAACCGCCCCTGGTGACCCATGTCGGCAATGCCGCGCTTTTCGGAAAGCGAAAGCGCCAGCGTCTGGCGGTAATTGTTGGCGAGCACGAGTTCAGCAACCTCGTCCGTCATGTTCGACAGCAGCTTGTCGCGCTCCGTCCTGTTCAACCCGGTTTCGCGCATTGCAGATGACAGTGCGATCTTTATGTTGACCTCGACGTCGGAGGAGTTGACGCCGGCGGAATTGTCGATCGCGTCGGAATTGCAGCGCCCGCCGGCCAAACCGTACTCAATGCGGGCGCGCTGGGTCATGCCGAGATTTGCACCCTCGCCGACCACTTTGGCGCCGATTTGGCCCGCGGTGATACGAATGGCGTCGTTGGCCCGGTCGCCGGCATCCTGATCGGATTCTGTCTTGGCGCGGACATAGGTGCCGATACCGCCGAACCAGAGCAGGTCTACATCGCTCCTCAAAATTGCCCGCATGACCTTCTGGGGCGACGCAGCGGTTTCATCCAACCCGATTGCGCGCGCGGCTTCCGGCGTCAGTTTGACCGATTTGGTCGAACGGGGGATGATCATGCCGCCCTTCGACAGCTTCTTGCCGTCGTAATCCTGCCAGCTTGACCGGCCCATGTCGAACAGCCGCTTGCGTTCGGCAAAAGAGGCTTGCGGATCGGGATCGGGATCGATGAAGATGTCGCGATGATCGAATGCGGCGATCAGCCTTGTATGCTTCGACAACAGCATGCCGTTGCCAAACACGTCGCCCGACATGTCGCCAACGCCAATTGCGGTGAAATCCTCGTTCTGAATGTCGCGATCCATCTCGCGGAAATGCCGCTTGACCGCTTCCCAGGCGCCACGGGCGGTAATGCCCATTTTCTTGTGATCGTATCCGGCCGATCCGCCCGAAGCGAAAGCGTCATCGAGCCAGAAACCGTGCGCCTGGCTGATTGCGTTGGCCGTGTCGGAGAAGGTTGCCGTGCCCTTGTCGGCGGCAACCACGAAGTAGGGGTCGTCGCCATCGTGACGCACAACGTCCTTCGGCGCCAGGACCTTGTCGCCTTCAAGATTATCGGTCACCGAAAGCAGGCTTGAAATGAAGTTGATATAGGCCGCTCGGCCCGCCTGGAACACCTCATCGCGGGTTCCGCCGGCGGGCAACCGTTTCGGGTAGAATCCGCCCTTCGCGCCCACCGGAACGATGACGGCGTTCTTGACCTGTTGCGCCTTGGCAAGACCGAGGATTTCGGTGCGGTAGTCCTGGGCGCGGTCCGACCAGCGCAGGCCTCCCCGCGCCACCGGGCCGAAGCGCAGGTGCACGCCCTCCACCTCGGCGCCGTACACGAATATTTCCCGCCAGGGCCTCGGCTCCGGCAATCCGTCAATCGATCGCGGGTCGAGCTTGTAAGCGAGCGACCGCGGCTGATCTGGCGACGCGGCGGCGAAATGGTTGGTGCGCAGCGTCGATCCAATCAGATTGGCAAAGCGGCGAATTATCGTATCCTCGTCGAGACTCGGAACGCTCTCAAGCGCCGAGAAAATACTTTCCTGAAGTCTGCCGGTCTCGGCTTTCGATGTCTTCTGCTTCGCCGGGTCGAACCTAGCGCAGAACAAATCATGCAGATCCCTCGATATTCCCGGGTAGCGGTTCAGCACAGATGCGATGAACTCCTGGCTTTGCGGAATTCCCGCCTGTTGCAGGTAACGGCCGTAGGCGCGCAGGATCGTGATCTCACTCGCGCGCAAACCGGCAGAATGGGCCAGCGCGTTGTAACCGTCATTGTCGTTGACGCCCTTCCAGACCGAAAGGAACAAATCCGCAAACAGTTCGGCGCGGCCGTCGATGTCGATCGCACCGCCATCGGCGCTCGCAAGGCGCATGGCATGAAGAAACACGGCATCATCATTGCCGTCGGTTACCTCGAAGGTCTGTTCGCTGATAACCCGGAAACCCATGTTTTCGAGCAGCGGCACACGCCTGGACAGCGAAACAGGGGAGCCGCAGTGATAGATCTTCAAGGCGGCTTCGTTTTCGTCCTGGTCCGACGCGCGGTGGAAATCGATGGCTATCGGCGCATCGCCTGAAACGGACGCCATTCGGCTGGCGTCCACGAGAGCTTCGGCCGCGGAAAAACTCTCGCGATAATCGGGCGGAAACCGACCCGCGATCCGTACGAGCGACCGGTCGACGCCGGCATCTGCCGCCTCCTGCGCCAGCGCATCGTCCCAGTTGCGAATGATTTCGCGAATGTTCTTCTCGATTTCAGCCTGCGGCACGAAAGGGGTCCGTCCGGCATTGCGCCCGATGATGAAGTGGACACGCGCAAGGTTACCTTCCGGAAAAGCCGGATAGTATGCCGACAGGCGGCCATCGAAGATGGTCTTGAAATACTCGCCGATACGTTCGCGGTTGCGGCTGTTGTAGCGGTCGCGCGGCACGTAGACGATCGCCGAAACGAAACGGTCGAACTGATCGGCGCGAATGAGCGCCCTGACCCGCGGCCGTTCGCTGAGCGCGAGGATGGCTTCGGCGTTGACCGTGAGATCCTTCAGGCTGATCTGGAAAAGCTCGTCGCGCGGATAGGATTCAAGAACATTGGTCAGCGCCTTGCCCAGATGTCCGGCGGGGTCATATCCGAGTTTTGCTATGACTGCCTTGGCTTTGGAACGCAGATAGGGAATTCGCAAAACCGAACTCGTATAGGCGGTCGAAGTGAACAAGCCGACCATTCGCAATTCGCCGGTAAGCTTGCCGCGCTGATTGAATGTCTTGACGCCGATATAGTCCATGTAGATCTGGCGGTGGACCTTGGACTTGGTGTTTGCCTTTGTAACGAGCAGCGGTTCCGGACCAACAAGAAACGCCCGGATCTCCGGCGTGGTGGAAAGCGCTTCTTCTCCCTTGCGCAAAACGCGCACTTTCGGATCGGAGAGGATGCCCAAAGCGGGCTTGTCGGCGCGCTTTAGATTGCCGGTCTTTCCGGAGCCCGTGTAACGGTACTCGCGCACGCCAAGAAAGGTGAAGTTGTTGTCGCGCAGCCATTCGAGAAAGGAAATGGCTTCCGCCAGCGTCTCTGAGTCAAGCGGCGGCGGGGTGTAACGGTAGTCGGTGATGGTCTTTTCCAGCCGCGCCAGCATAGGCTTCCAGTCGGTGACAGCGGCGCGCACCTGTTTCAATATCTCGACGAGCGCCTCGTTCAGACGTTCGGCGGTTTCCGCCGAAGTCGCCTCGGCATGAACATGCATCACACTGATGGCGTCGTATCCCTCGCGCACAGTACCCGGAACAGCCTTGCCGACTATTTCGTCAACGCCCGAACGACCGTGGGTCACCTCGATGACGGGGTGAAGCACCAGCGACGGTTCACCCAACTCCGCCGTGACGGCGCCGATAATCGAATCGAACAGGAACGGCATATTGTCGTTTACGACCGTGACCATGGTGACCGGCCGGCCATCGCACAAGAGCTTGCTTTCGCGATCGATGGCGACGACACTCTTTCCCTTGCGATGATGCCTGACCGCATCGAAGGCATGACGGGCGCCCAGTTCGCGCAAGGCCTTGCCGTCGTAACGGGAAATGTCCTCAGCAGGCGCCCGGTCGAACAGCAGGTCCGCAAATCCGGCCAGTTCCTTTTTTATTGCTTTTTGGTGGCTTGTTCTGGCGGTCCTGGCCATTCGCGCTTCTCCCTCGCTTTGGCTCGATTTTCGTCTATCGTAACAGATAATACACTATTGGCGACGCGGGACATTTCTGTGACGCCCAGATCCGTATCCAGCAGGAGGCATCCGAAGACATGGCGTCAAAACCGGAACGCATTACAGCACTTAATCTTGAAGCGGAAGGCGAATTGAGCGAGGCCACCAAAGCTTATTTCGACAAATGCGTCGAGAAGCTCGGGCTCATACCCAATGTGCTTGCCGCCTATGCTTTCAACGAAAAGAAACTGCGGGCTTTCTCCGAGTTCTACAACGATCTGATGCTTGGCGATTCCGGATTGAGCAAACTGGAGCGCGAGATGATCGC
>JBFIBB010000105.1:0-11145 GCA_041582695.1 Rhizobiaceae bacterium | reverse complement strand
TGGCGCGATCTATGATGTTGTCGGCATCGAAAACGACGATGTCGGCAAAGCAGCCAACTGCAACCCGACCGCGGTCCTTGATATTGAAGTTGCTGGCCGAAAGGCCGGTCATCTTGTGCACCGCCTGCTCGAGCGAAAACAGGCCCTCGTCGCGGCAGAAATGCCCTAGAACACGGGGAAACGTTCCCCAAAGCCTCGGGTGCGGATGAGTGTCGTGCGGCAAGCCGTCGGAACCGATCATCGTTGGCGGATAGGAGAGTATGCGACGCATGTCCGCCTCATCCATCTGAAAATAGATGGCGCCGGCGGGTTTCAGGCGACGCGCCGCCTCCTGTTGCGAACAGTTCCATTGTGCGGCGATGTCTGACAAATCCCTGCCAGCCATTTCAGGATAGGGGACCGACCACGACACCGAAATACGGATCTCCGTATCGACCATTTCCGGCTCTAAAACGGTAGAACCGGCGATATATGGATAGGCATCGAGTGCTACGCGCTGTTTCGCTCGTGCTTCCTCGATCACGGCGAGCGTTTCGGTACTGCGTCCCCAATTCTTGGGACCGGCGCATTTATGGTGCGAGATAACCACGGGTACTTGCGCGCGATTTGCTGTTTCGAACGTTTCACGCAGAGAGTCGAGAACACCGTCATGCTCGTCGCGCATATGGGTGGTATATACGCCGCCGACATCGGCGAGTAGTTCCGCCAGTGCACAGACTTCTTCCATGTCGGCAGGTGCATTTGTCTTGTACCAAAGGCCTGTGCTGAAACCGATGGCGCCGGCCTGCAGACCTTCGGTCAACCGCTGCCGCATCAAGTCGATCTCGGCGGTATTTGCCTTGCGTGTGATGTCCGAAACAACGCCAACACGCAATGTCGAGTGACCAACCAACATGGCGATGTTAACCGCCGGACGGGCCGCGTTCACCGCTTCTGCATAGTCGGCCATGCGCTCGAACCGGTAAGCAGGGCGTCCTCCAAGCAAGTTGAGAGGCGGCGGTGGATCGATCGATTGCACTGGTGCGAGACTGATCCCGCAATTGCCGCCGATCACGGTCGTAACGCCTTGGCTGATCTTTGCGGTCATCGATGGATCGGACAGCACTGCGTTGTCATCGTGCGTGTGGACATCGATGAACCCAGGCGCAACTATCCTGCCAGAAACGTCAATAACAATTGTTGCCGAAAGTTCTGGATTGCCGGGTGGCTCGATTGCGCCGATGCGGTCGCCAGTAATAGCAACGTCAGCGGCCCGGCGATCGGTGCCGGAACCATCGATCAATAAGCCGCCGCGAAGCAAGATGTCGAATTGTTTCGGTTTGCCCGCCATCAATCACCCAACGGTTCCAATATGTCACCACCGCGAATCCGCAACAGGTTAAGCTTGACACGTCGAATGTTGTGATGGGCCTCTGGCCCCAGTCGATATGCAACTCCGGTCGCCAGCAAATCGATGGCAGCCAGAAACGCGAAACGCGAAGCGGTCGGTTTCAGTACATTTACGATCTCGGGTACTTCCATGGTAAGACTGATATCGGCAAGCGAAGCCAATTCCGATCCGGGCCGGGTAAGCGCTATCACCGTCGCGTTGTAGCGACGCGCGATGTTGACGGCGTCATTCAATTCGCGGGTTCGTCCGGTCGCCGAGATGGCGATTACAACATCGCCGGGCTTTACCGTTGCCACAACCATCCGCATCAGGAATGTGTCGGAGTAGGCGATCACGGAAATGCCGAAACGGAACAGCCGAAATTGCATGTCGAGCGCCAGGGAGGTCGAACCGCCACCAACGCCCAATACAAAAACTCGCCCTGCCTTGGCTATCTGTTCAATAGCCCGGTCGACCGCTTCCGGGTCGAGTTGTCGTTCGGCCAATCCTATCGCCTGCCGCGCTTGTCCGAAAACCGCATTCCAATATGGCGGCACCGGAACATCGATGGTCTCTGAAATTTCCTGGGACGACGAAGCGCTTGCGACAAGGCTCTGCGCCAGTCGCAACTTGAAATCCCTGACACCGTCGCAGCCCATTGTCCGGCTGAAACGGGTCACGGTCGGTTCCGAGACACCTGCGGCTTGAGCTAGTTGAGAATTGCTGGCGCGGATTGCGGATTCAACATCTTGCAATACAACCTCGGCGACCCGCTTCTCGGCCGGTCGCAACGTTGGCCGGGCTTCGATCAGCCTGGAGATGAGATCGTCGACCGGTAGCCGAGTTTCGCCATCCGGAGCATCGGGCATGGCATTGGCCAAAGGCGCGTCGACCTTATCCGGCATTTTTCCGCTGCCCGTTTCCCTATCCACTCTGTTTCATCCGCTTTCTGCTACGGCAATGCCGTGCGCTTGTTAAAATTCGAGTTGCGTTATCTCTCGCGTCATGACGATATTGCCTGCGGATAGGCCGCAGTCGACGGGTAAAATCGCGCCTGAAATCGCCTTCGCGTCATCCGAAGCAAGGAATGCCGCGGCATTTGCGATATCTTGCGGATCGGCCACACGGCGCAGCGGATACCAACGCACCAGCTTCTCGAATATCTCGGGCTCGCGTTTGACCCGGTGATCCCAGATCGGGGTTCTCACCGTACCCGGACTGACCATGTTGGCCCGTATTCCGAACCGGCCGTATTCCATTGCGACCGCCCTGGTATAGCTCATCAGTCCGGCCTTGGCGGCGCTGTAGGCCGGATCGCCGAGCGATGTGGTTCCGTTGACTGAACCGATAAAGATCACCACTCCGCCACCGGCCGACTTCATGCCGGGCAACACTTGCGCGGTGCAGTGATAGGCGCCATTCAGGTTGCCGTTAACATCCTCCTGCCAAGCCGCACCATCCGTCGTTTCAAGACTGCTGGCGCTGGAAAAGCCAGCATTGTTGACCAACACCGAAACCGGCCCAAGGACCTCTTGAAGTTTCCGGAACGCGGCGGCGACCTGTTCTGCAGATCCAATATCGCCGACTTCTGCGGCGACGGTGTGCCCGTTCTGCGAAAGGCTCTCCGCCAATTCATGCACGGACTCCTTCTTGTCTAGCAGAGCCAGTTTCGCGCCTCTTGAGGCGAATGTGCGAACCATGACCTGCCCTATGCCGCCAGCGGCACCTGTCACCAAGACCGTCTTTCCGGAGAAGCTGTTCACCCGCGCGCCTCCAGGGATGAAAGCGCGTCGCCGATCCATTCCAGACCCGATCGCCGTACGTGTCCGTAATTGTAGAATGCGATGTCCTCGATACCGGCCGCAACAAGGGTTTGGACCGCCGACACTACCTGACCCCGGTCGGTGAGATCCGGATGACCCGGCCGTAGGATACCGCGCAATTTATCCACACCGCCGCAACGTCTTGATACGTCGTGAATGTCGCCAGCTATGCGGTCCGGCCCCGGTTCGTAAAAACAGACCTCTACGAAATCGGCAATCTGTGACAGCCGGGCAATGTCGCTACCCTCATACCAGGCGCCACCCGTTGGTCTGGCTACCGATGGTATGACCGAGACCGTCGCGTCTGGCCGGACCGCTTGCCTGATGTCTTCGATTAAGGATTCCACGACGGAACATCGCCAGCGGAAAAATGCGCAAAGATCCGGATCGGTGACGAGATCGGCGGTCCAGAAAGCCGACGCCATATCGTCGGCGAAATCGATGTCCGAGGCGAAGTAGCCCTCAATTGCCTTGGCCACGCGTTTGCGTAGCGACTTTGCATCGATGCCGGCAACCGCCGCGCCATTCAAGCAGGCGTCGCAGAAACAAATGCCCAGCAGGTTGTCGAGCCAAGTGTTCTGCCTAACAAGCGAAAATTCGTGGTGGTAACCGTGGGCGAATGGCAGGAAGCCCGGTGTTTCTAAAGTGATTCCATCAACTTCGTACCGATCAGACAAATCGGCGCAAAGTGAGACCGCATACTCGCGTGCTGCGGACGACGCCGGGCAGAGATTGTAGATGTAACGATCACCGAAGGCGTTCGCGACGCAGCAATCCAAATGTCTTTGACCGAGAAGTGAATTGTGCATCAATACCATCCAGGCGTTGACCTTCATGGATTCAAGTTTGCAGAACTCTTCGAAAATGTCCGCGCTTGCGAGCAAGCTGTTTTCTTGCGGCCTGATCATGCCGTAGCGCGAAGGATCGGTCTTGAAATACGCCGTGCCGTCTTCGGGAAAGAACACCTTTCCCTTCGTGCCATGCGGACGCAGAAACTTACCGGCGTGATACGATCCGGCGAGCGTTATCGTGTTGATCCGAATGGCTTGCAGTTCGTCCGCCACCGAACGAACCCCTAGCTCGGCAATATCCCATGCATAGCAATACACAGATCGATAGGCCAACAAACTCTCCCTGGACCGTCTGTGGAATTCTACCAGAGAATGTAAGAAACTTAAATACAGAATAGTTATCTGAGCGAAAATGCGGCAGAATAGCACGAAAATGATTGCTTTTCCGTGAAAATGTAAGATACTTACCTACAACTGGATGGCAGAGCATGTGGGTCACGAAGGTCTTTCAAGCGAAGAATTCCGCAGACGTGCGCAGAGTGCGTATGCCGCGAGCCCGATCGATGACGGGCGGGTTTTGATGTCGAAACAGGATCGCACCAAACTGGCGGTCAATGGCGCCACCAAATATTACGACACGAAATCCGGTCCGCTGCATGCGCTCGACAATGTTTCGATGCGAGTTCGCGATGGGGAATTCGCGTGCGTGGTGGGTCCTTCCGGATGCGGCAAGACCACGCTTCTATGGTCGATTGCCGGATTGCACAGTCTGACCGGCGGGGAGGTAATTCTCGACGGAGAACCGGTCACCGGACCGCATCCGCAAATCGGGATGGTGTTTCAGGAAGCCAACCTGCTGCCTTGGCGCAATCTCGACAAGAACATCGAATTCCCCTTCGAGATCAAGCGCCAGAGTCCGGACCGGAAGCATATCGACCACCTGATTGATCGCGTCGGCTTGACCGGGTTCGGTAACAAGTTTCCGAGAGAGCTGTCGGGAGGCATGCAGCAGCGTGCGGCAATCGTGCGCGCACTCTCGTTCAATCCCTCCCTGCTGTTGATGGATGAGCCCTTTGGCGCTCTCGACGCATTCACCCGAGACGAAATGAACCTGCTGGTCGAAGAAATCTGGCTGGAAACCCGCAAGACGATTGTTTTCATTACCCACAACATCACTGAGGCGGTATTCCTGTCCGATCGGGTATTCGTCATGTCATCGCGGCCAGGCCGCATTGCCAAGATCTTCAATATCGAATTTCCGCGTCCACGAACTCTGGATTTACTGGCCACCAAAGAGGTTTTTGATCTCGTCAACGAGATCAAGGCTGAGATCGAGCACGAACCGTCACGAACCAGCAATCAGTTGCCTGCTGAGGCCCAATAGAGCGAGCAGAAAGGAAGTACGTCGGATGGTCGACAGGGAGCTTGGCGATAAAATCCCGGAATTCGGGAGAAAAGCGGCAGTTGATCAGTCCGTGGGCTTAACCAATCTCTCGGCCTTCGCCTCAGGCCCCGGGATACGCTCTTTCGGCGAGGTCGCGGCGATAATTCTGGTTGCAGTGGTTATTGTCGGCGGGGCGGAAATCGCCGTGCGCGCATACGAAATCCCCCAATACATCATGCCGCCGCCCAGCGCGATCGTGGCGGCGCTGTATACCGATTTCGAGTTCATCGGTCCACATTTGATTCACACGCTGATAGAGTTGTTTTCCGGTTACGCGATCGGCGCGTCAATAGGACTAATCCTGGCGGCAATTATCACGCAGTTCCCATTTGCCGAGAAAATTGTTGCTCCTTACATACTGATGCTGGTCACAACACCGATGCTGGCGTTGGTCCCTCTGTTGATCCTGCGTTTTGGCTTTGGCTACGAACCACGCATCATTGCGGTCGCGCTAGCGTCGGGACCGATGGTAATGATCAATGCCGCAACCGGGTTTCGCCGGGTCGATTTGGCAAAGATTGCGCTTGCACGTTCGTTCGGCGCATCGACTTTCCAGATATTTCTCAAAATCCGTATTCCCATGGCTTTGCCGATGATCATCGTGGGATTGATGATCGGCGCGATTTTCGGCCTGCTTACGGCTGTCGGAGCCGAAATGGTCGGCGGTGGTTTCGGATTGGGAAATCGCCTGACAACCTTCTCCGCCACTTTGAAAATGCCGCAGTTTTTCGCGGTCATCCTCATTCTGTCTATACTGGGAATTCTGATCTACGTTTTTTTCTTCCTGGTCGGGAAGAAGTGGGCCAGCTGGGAGGCGTAGCAACGGAGACACTCAAACACGGCTACGATCGACTGGCACAACAATTCCGGCACCAGAACAACCAATGATCGGCCGGAACAAAGGAGGTAACATGTCCAAGAATGCGAAAATCAATACGAGCGGGCTTTCGCGCGTCAGTCGCAGGAAGTTCCTTCAGGTCACCGGTTCCGGTGCAGTCGTGGTTACCACGCTGGGAGGGGCGAGCCTGCTGTCCAAACCCGCGAACGCGGCGGAAACCTTCACCTGGATTTCCCCACGCGGCACTCTCGAGGTGCTCGACGATTATCCCTATTGGGTCGGAAAGGAACTCGGCTATTTCGGCGACCTGGACACGAAAATGGAGCCGGGTCCGTCTGATGGCACGGCCACCGTCAAGTTCGTGGCTGTCGGGCAGGCAGACATGGGCTTTCCGTCGCCGGGCGTATTCTCGTTTGCGCTCGAGAACGACATGGACCTGATATCCGTTTTCAACATGGGTGCGGTCGATGTGTTCGATTTCGCCTTTCGTCCAGGCGAGGGCGTTACCGACCTCAAGGAGCTTGAAGGCAAGACCGTCCTCCTTGGAAGCGCCGCCTGGTCGGCGATCACCGATCCGATGTTCGCCGCCGCCGGCGTCGATCCGAAAAAGATCAACTATGTCGAGGGCGGCTGGCCGCAATGGGGTACATTGCTGGCCTCAGGCCAGGGCGATGCCGCGCTGGCGTGGGAAGGACTGCGGGCGGACTGGGAAGGCAAGGGGCTCGACCTGGAGTATTGGCTTGGTGTCGATCACTCCAACTTCCCGGCCAACGTGTTCGTCGTCCGACGCGCCGACGTGGAAGATCCGGAACGCCACAAGTTCCTCGAAGCCTATCTGAGAGGTTGGGCGATGGGGCTCGAGTTCGGACACAATAACCCTCGCGCCGCAACCGAGATCGTGTTCAAGCAGTTCCCGATCGTCAAGGAAAACCTTGGTCTGGAGCTCGGCACTGAGTCGATGATGCAGTTGGCTAACGTTTTCCGGGGAGACATGTCGAAACGCGAAGGCTGGGGATGGCACGATCTCGAACGCTGGAATCTGTTCTTCAAGACGATCTCCGAAATCGGACAGATCACCAAACCGGTCGATATCGACAAGGCCATCACCAATGAATTCATCGGTCCGGCGAACGATTTCGATAAGGCGAAAGTGAAGGCAGATGCGGATGGCTATTCGCTATCGGCGGAAATGGCTGCTGTTGACATCGACGCCATCAACAAGCGGTTCTTTGCCAACGCGGTCCGCTAGGCGACAGTCGCGATAGACCCGGGCGCTGCGGCGTCCGGGTTGCGGCGCGTAACAACCGACGAAGTTGGTCGATCGCAATCCGACGGCCAACCATTGTCGCCGTGCCGTCAGCAGGAACAATTTTGGATGGAGGTGATGATGGCCGACAAAGTCAGGATACTGGTCGTTGGGCTGGGCAACATGGGTACTTCCCATGCCAATGCCTATCACAAGATGGACGGTTTCGAGATCGTCGGCCTGATGAGCCGGACCATCAAGAGCCGCAAGAATATTCCCGACCATCTTGCCGGCTATCCGTTGTTCGAGGACTACGAACAGGCGCTTGCCGAAACCAGGCCGGATGCCGTTTCGATCAACACTTGGCCGAATACGCATGCCGATTATGCGTTGAAAGCGTTCGAGGCGGGTTGCCACGTATTCATGGAAAAGCCCATCGCAACGAACATCGTCGATGCGGAGAAGGTGGTGGCCGCGGCAAGATCAGCCAATCGAAAGCTCGTGCTCGGTTACATTCTGCGCGTGCACCCTTCTTGGATGAAGTTCATTGAGGTCGGCAAGACACTGGGCAAGCCTCTGGTCATGCGGCTCAATCTCAATCAGCAGAGTAGTGGTCCCGCGTGGGCCTGGCACAAGAATTTAATCGACTCCCTGATCCCGATCGTCGATTGCGGCGTTCATTACGTCGATGTGATGTGCCAGCTAACCGGCGCCAAACCGGTTAGGGTGCACGGCATTGGCGCCAAGCTCTGGGACGACGCTGCCAAGCAGAACTATGGACATCTTCACGTCACTTTCGATGACGGATCGGTCGGTTGGTATGAGGCGGGCTGGGGTCCGATGATGAGCGAGATAGCCTTCTTCGTGAAAGACGTAGTCGGACCAAAAGGTGCCGTGTCGATTGTGGTGCCGCAGGACGGACAGGCAAGCGACAAGGATGGCGGCGTTTCGGATTCGGCAGACATCGATCAGCACACGAAGACCAATGCAATCAAAATCCACCATGCCGCTGTCGATGCGGATAAGAACTTCGCCAAACCGGACGAACTCCTTGGCATGGCCGACGAACCTGACCATCAGGAACTCTGTGACAGGGAACAGGCATATTTTCTGAAGGCCATTCGCGAGGATATCGATTTGTCTGAATCGATGGATGCGGCGGTAAACAGCCTGCGCATTGTGCTTGCGGCCGAAGAGAGCATTGAAAAGGAACAAGCAATTCTCCTGAATTAAGCGCGACATTTTCCAGGTGTATTACATGCCCAACCATTCGCCTACGCAGAGCGTGTCGATATGGCTGAAAGACTTTTCAGACGCGCTGAACAATGCCGATCTGGCGGCGGCAGAGGGACTTTTCGACGAGGAGTGCTATTGGCGCGATTTGCTGACGTTCACATGGAATGTCAAAACTCTGGAGGGAAAGCGCCAGATCGCGGCCATGCTTGCGAGTTGTTTGCCCAATACAAATCCGACATCCTTTTCCATCGATGGAGATGCCGGACGAAACGGCGACATCACCGAAGCCTGGTTTACTCTCGAAACTTCGGTGGCACGCGGATGCGGTTACCTGCGCCTCAGGAAGGGAAAGTGCTGGACCATTCTTACCACCATCTCCGAACTCAAGGGCCACGAGGAAAAATCCGGGCGGCGGAGAGAACTCGGTGTCGAACATCGAGCCCGCAAAGACAGGACAACATGGCTGGAGCGGCGTGAACAGGAGCTCAAAGTTCTTGGGACGTCCCGGCAGCCCTATTGCGTCATCGTCGGTGGCGGCCAGGGCGGCATCATGCTTGGTGCGCGATTGCGTCGGCTGGGCGTTCCGACGATCATTATCGAGAAAAATCGGCTGGCCGGCGATTCCTGGCGCAATCGCTACCGCTCGCTCGTTCTGCACGATCCGGTCTGGTACGATCATCTACCGTATTTGCCCTTTCCGGACGACTGGCCTGTTTTCACGCCCAAGGACAAGATGGGCGATTGGCTGGAAGCCTATGTTCGCATCATGGAACTCGACTATTGGACGTCGGCGGAATGCGTTGGGGCGAGCTATGATCCCAAGACCCGAAAATGGACTGTCAAGGTCACGCGTGATGGCCGTGACATTGTGCTGAAACCCGATCAACTGGTGTTGGCTACCGGCGCTTATGGGTTCGCCAAGATGGTCGATTTTCCAGGAGCCGATCGTTTCCAGGGCGAGATCCTGCACACCAGTGAATATAGCGACGGCGACTCATACCGCGGCAAGCGCTGCGTCGTAATCGGTTCGGGCAGTTCCGCACACGACGTCTGCGTCGATCTATGGGAAAACGATGCCGATGTTACAATGATCCAGCGTTCGCCGTCGATCGTGGTCAAATCCGAATCGCTGATGAGATACGGTTTCGCCGACCTATATTCGGAGCAAGCAGTCGAACGAGGCCTGAGCACGGATCGGGCGGACCTGCTTTTCGCATCTATTCCATTCCGGCTGATGCCGCAGTTCCAGAAGCCGATTTACGAGCAAATCAAGGAGGCCGACGCGGACTTCTATCGGAGGCTTACCGAAGCCGGTTTTCTTTGGGATTTCGGTGTCGATGACTCCGGATTGATGATGAAGGCGCTTCGTACCGCGTCCGGATACTACATTGACGTCGGTGCAAGCGAACTGATTATCGGTGGTCAGATCGGCCTCAAGAGTGGCAACGAAATCGCAGGTTTCTATGAAACCGGCATTGTCCTGGCGGACGGGGAGAAAATCGAAGCAGACGTCATCATACAGGCAACCGGTTATGGATCGCTGGATGAGATGGTCGCCCATTTGATTTCGGCAGACGTCGCCGAAAAGGTCGGCAAATTCTGGGGATATGGTTCCGGCATCGAAGGTGATCCCGCCCCGTGGGAAGGCGAGTTGCGCAACATGTGGAAACCGACAAGTCAGCCAGGTTTGTGGTTCCACGGCGGTAATCTGCATTTGTCGCGCCATTACTCCTTGGTCGTCGCCCTTCAGATCAAAGCACGAATGGAGGGACTGCCAACACCGGTCTACTGGGGTGAAGAGACGGCGCTGCATCCCTCAAGGGAAGTGGTTCATGCGTCCTTGTAGGCGACGCAATCGATTTCGATCTTACAATCAACCATCATTGCCGCCTGGACACAGGCGCGAGCGGGTGGATTGTCTCCGAAATATTCGGCGAACACCTTGTTGAAGGTCCAGAAATCGCGCGGATCGTCGAGCCACACACCGATGCGCACGATATGTTCGACACCATAACCGGCCTCGCGCAGAATATCGATCATGTTCTGGATCGCCTTGTGCGACTGCGCGATGATGCCGCCTTCGATAATCTCGCCATCTTCCATTGCGACTTGACCCGAAACGAACAGCCAGCCGTCAGCTTCGACAGCGCGAGCGAAGGGCAGGGGTTTACCACCGGCGCCTGTGGATCCCGAATCGTATCGACGTATAGTCATCCTTGCCTCCGCTCTATTGATTCAGCCACTCAGCGCGACACCGATTTTGATGTCGCTATGCTCGAGCAATTGCAACATTCACTCTGTTCGCGTCGCGATACTGAAATCATCTTATCGTCTCACAAGTGGGCCGAATACGTTCAATTTATGAACGTCTTACCGTCATATTTGAACAATGTTATCC
>JBFIBB010000104.1:0-11148 GCA_041582695.1 Rhizobiaceae bacterium | reverse complement strand
TGGAGCGGCCAAGCGAAGCGGACGTCTTTTCCGCGCGCACCTACGATGCGCTGATGGCCGCTTTCAATCGCCAGTACTCGGGCTCCAGAACACCATTGTCGGTGGGCTTTCATTTCACGCTGATGAACGGCGGCGCCTACTGGGACGCGCTCGAACGCTTCGCGGGAGATGTCTGTGGAAAACCCGACGTCGCCTGCATCACCTACCGCGACTACCTTCGCGATTACGCCGGCGAGCCGATTGGCGGGTAATCCCGTCACTCCGCCGGGCTGCCTTGGCGGGCCAGGAACTCCTTGTCGATGTCCGGAAGTTCCTGACCGGCCAGCGTTGCTTCGAAGGCCTTCAGGCGCTTGTGGACGGAAATGAGTTCGACGATCGTCGTCCAGGAGTTGACCAGATACTGGAATGAGCCCTCGACCCGGCTAAAGGCGCGAATGATCTGCTGCATGATGCCAAGCGTAATGGTGCCGCTGACGATCGTTGGCGCCAGCGCGATATAGGGCACCAGGTTGCCGATCTGCAGGTAGAAAATGCGAACCACGTTGAAATACAGATAGTTGAAATAGAGGCGGAAGTAGTTCTTGCGTACATTTGCGAACAGTTCGCTGACGGTTGGCGGCTGTGCTCTCAGTTCGCTGTCCTCGCCATAGACCAGTTCCTTTCGATATGCTGCTTCCACCCGCTGGTTCCGGAATTCCAGACCGGGAAGCCTTATGCCGACGGCCGCAAGAATTCCGGTTCCGATAATCGACCAGATGATCGCCACGAAAACCAAACCCTGACTGACTTCGCCAATAATCGGCAGTTCCTTGACATGGGCCGAAAGTCCCCAGAGTACCGGCAGGAATGCGATCAGGGTCATCACCGAATCAAGAAAATTCACCCCAAGGCTCTCGGTGATCTGGGCAAACCGCATGGTATCCTCTTGAACGCGCTGCGAGGCGCCCTCGATATGCCGTAACTGCTGCCAGCGCGCCATGTAGTAATCGTTCATCGCGGTCCGCCAACGGAACACATAGTGCTGCACGAAGAAGCGGAAGACAGACGCAACGAAGACATAAACCAGGGCTATTTGCAGGAACGCCGCTATGCCCAGATAAAACTCTCCCAGCGATACCGCATTTGGCGTTCCGAGCGCCTTTTGCACCATGTCATAAAACGTTCCGAACCACTCGTTGATCATCACGTCGAGCTGGACCAGAAACCAGTTGACGAAAAATATCAGCGCGGAGCCGGCAACCGACCAGCGCTGCCAGGGATGCGGCGAGAACTTCATCCAGAAGCCGACGAATGCGCCGATGGCGATCAGGAAATACTGGTAAAACCAGAAATTTTCGGCTGCCGATTGCGTCGACGCGAACGCCGTTTTAGCCGCATCGTCGGCGTTGTCGCCCAATGCTTCGGGAAACCCGAATCCGACGAGGCCGCCTAGGCTCAGGGAGGAACCCATGTCGATCAGGACAAAGAACCAAAGCAGGACACCGGCCAGCGCGTAGATGGCAAACGACGTGAAAAACAGTTTCGGCTTTGGAAAGAAGGAGAACATGACGGAATATCCCGGCAATCGTGATCTGTCGGCTGCTTCTACACGATAATGGGACCGCAATGCGATATGTCGAATTAATTCCTTGTCATCCCGGCTTTACCATCCGTGAACCTGCCGCTACCGCCGCGACGGGGCGATGATTCGGCCGGTGTCAGCCGCGCCCGCTCCTGGCGTGACGCTGAAACCAGCAACAGCGGTGAAGCCCGATTTACATCTTCAGATTGCATAAATTTTGTTTTCACTTATTACTTGCATAAGTTAAAACTAATACTTAACAAGTTCACAAAATAACTTGACAGATGCAGTCGATATCCTGATTTTCCACAAAACAATATTGCATAGCAGGGAATTGGCACGTGGGGATTTGGGGGCTGAATGCCGGCTTACGGTCGGCTTATGGGGGAATCGCGCGCCGGATGGTGGCGCTCGCTATGTTGCTTGGCCTTACGCTTGTTGCCGTCGGCGCCCCCGCAGCAATGGCTGCCGACATCTCTCCCAGCTCGGCCAGCGGCAATACAATCCTCTATTCCGATGGCGCGGAAGTTTCGAATACCGACGACCAGGTCCACAACTTATCGTATACGGTTACTGGGACGAACCAGATAACGATCACTTATCAATGGCTGCCTGCGTATACGGGCTCATATACGCATAACTATGGTATTCATACAAAACTATTCTACCACAATGGCTCGGTATGGTCCGAGATCTTCTCGAACCGGGTAACGGCCGCCAATTTGAGCGGCAAGTTCAACATCTGGCAGAGCGAGACATACGTATTCGACCTGCCCGCCCCGACCAGCGGGGTTAAGTACATACGCGCCTCGATTATCGATCTCGCCGGCAGTTCGGACAGTCTGAATCAGACGCAGGGATGCGGCACATGCGGAACTACATACGCCGCTGGCAGGCACTACGACAATGCTGATGTTTCATTTACGGTAACTGCCGACACTACGCCTCCCGTCGTCACCGTGCCGGCCGATATCGTTGTCGATACGGATCCCGGCGAGAACTTCGCCACCGTGACCTATGCCGCGCCGACGGCGACCGACAATGTCGGCGTCACATCAGGACCGACGCTAATCGAAGGGCTCGCCTCCGGCAGCCAGTTCCCGCTCGGCGTCACGACGGTGAAATACGAGGCTTCAGACGCCGATGGCAACACCGGCACGGAGTCGTTCAAGGTGACCGTCAACGACAATGAAATGCCCGTGTTTGACTCCTTCCCCGCCGACATGGCGATCGAGGTCGACTATCCCGACACCAGCGGCACGGCCAGTTGGACCGAGCCGACGGCGACCGATAACGTGCCCGGTGTTTCCGTTGTCCAGACTGCAGGTCCGTCTTCGGGCAGCAGCTTCCCTCTGGGTCCGACGACCGTCACCTATGCGGCGACCGATGTTGCCGGAAACGTCACGACCCGCAGTTTCACGGTTACCGTGACCCAGATTCCGCCGGGATCGGTCGAACTCGTTGTGGTGTCCGGCGAGGACGGAACATTCGGCTTCTCCTCGCCCGAACCGGTCCTCAACACAAATGTGACGACCAGCAGCGGCGCGGGCACTTCGGGGGCGATTTTCATTCGCCCTGGAACCTACGCCGTGAGTTTTTCGGTTCCGTCCGGCTTCGGCGTGACCGGAGCGACTTGCTCGGATGGTGTCAGCACGTTCGACACGACCCTGCAATCGGGATCGGTGGTGCTGGTGTCCGGCGCATCGGTGACCTGCACGATCTCGACCGTCAACTCGCTCGGAGAAACCGTTGGCATGATCGGCGCGATGATGGAAGCACGGAGCCAGATGATCCTCCAGAGCCAGCCCGAAAGGGAGCGCCGAATCGAACGCCTGAAGGGCAACTACACAAACAATGGCGGCATTTACGGGCCGGGCCTCGCATATGTCAGTCCGGACTTGCCGATCGCGGCGCATCTGGCGGAAGGAAGTTTCTCCTTCTCCTACAGCCTGCGCCGCTCGCAAGCGGAGGCGGCAGGCGACGGCAGTACGCGATATGAAGGGCTGACCGTCGGCGGCATTCCCATGGGCGTTTCAGCGGAAGGAACGGATACGGCGCGGCCCAACGCGATCAATGCTTTCGCCGCCACGGAAACCGGGTCGGGCAAGCCGGGCGCGGCGAGCATGCTCGAAGGCCTTGGAGGGAACAAGGCGGCGCGAAGCTCAGAAACACTTCAGCACCGCTTCGACATCTGGGCAGAGGGCACGCTCGCCCGGTTCGACGCTGCCGGCGGCGAAGGCTATTTCGGAATTTTCCATGGTGGTGCCGATTACCTGGTCACTCCGGATATCCTGCTCGGAATCAGTGTCCAGGTAGACGTGATTGACATGGAATTCGCTGGCTCGGCAGGCGCCTACGGCGTCGGATTCATGGTCGGTCCTTACGCAACCATCCGTCTGGCGAACCAATTCTATTTCGATGGGCGTGCGGCATGGGGCCGCTCTTACAACGACATATCGCCATTCGGAACCTATACCGACAGTTTCGGTGCCGAGCGCTGGCTTGTCACTGGCGCGCTGATTGGCGATTTCGATGTTGCAGATCTCAATGTCAGACCGGAATTGCGATTGTCGTATTTCCGCGAGCGCAGCGAAAGCTACGTCGACAGTCTTGCCGTCACCATCCCGTCGGTTTCGGTGGCGACCGGAACGCTGGAATTTGGGCCGACGATCTCGAAAAGCTTCGAGCTCGACAACGAGATGGCGTTCAAACCGTTCGCAACTTTCAAGGGCATTTGGACTTTCCTGCAGGAAAACACGGCGACGGCCGTATCCGGCCAGCCGGGAATCGCCAATGAAAGCTTGCGCGGCCGCGTCGAGGCAGGATTTGATCTTTCCGGCAACGGCGGGCTGACGTTCTCGCTGTCGGGTTTTGTCGACGGGATCGGCGAAACCGGTTACGAAGCCTGGGGCGGAACATTGCGCGTCAACAAACCGCTGTAGGGTCGATTTGCCGTACATTTTGAACCGGATTATCCGCAGCAATGCCGGCAAGCGCTGCGGATACATTCCGGTTACACCGGCACAAGGAGCCGGATAAAGGGCCGCGCGGGACGCAGCTCGGGATTTACGTGCCTTTCGTTCTCGGCTTGGTGTCCCGCGGCATGATGGCGGCTGCCGCAATCAGCATGGCGGCTGCCAGCGCACTGCCGGAGGTGAAGTTGCCCGAACGGTCGGCAAGGTAGCCGGCGGCAATCGGACCGATGATCTGACCGGTACCAAACGACGCGGTCATCAACGCCAGCGCACGGCGTGGCGCGTCGAGCGCCAGGCGGCGCGCCGCCTGCAGGCCCTGTGCGGTGACGGCGATGAAGGTGCCGCCCAACAGCACCGCCGCTATCAGCGGCCCGGAATAACCGCCGATGCCGACACTGGCAGCGACGCCGACCGCCTCGACCACGCAACCGACGGCGAAAGTCTTGGCAAGCCCTATCCGGCGAACCGATTTGTTCCACAGCCAGACCGATGCAAACCCGGCCAGTCCGGTCGCCAGCCAGACAGCGGATTCGAACAGCCGCCCGCTCCCGCCCTGGCGAACGATCGCCACCAGAAACGTCGCGGTCACGACATAGCCGAAACCAAACAATCCGTATGCAACGATGACACGGCGCAAACGTCTGCTCTTTGGCAGCGGCGGCTCTGCTTTCGCCGGGCCGGCCAATACCGGGCCGCGCTCGACCAGCATCAGCGTCAGGACAAATCCGAGGGCGGACACGGCTCCGGCCCAAAACCAGCTTGCCTGCCACCCGGCGCTGGCGAGAACCAGCGCACCTGTCATCAGCGACGAGACGGCAATGCCTGCGCCCACTCCACCGAAATGCAGCGCCTGCAAATCTTCGCGGCCGGCTGCGAGCAGGCGAGTCAGAACGATCGTCGACAGGAAAATCATCAGAAACGCGCTTGCCACGCCAGCCATGAAGCGGATTGCAATGAATGCGTAGAGGTTACTGGTCAGGCCCATCGCCGCGGCAAGGAGTGCTGATAAAGCCAGTCCCGCCAGCATGACCGGCCGTTCACGCCCCTGTCCCCAGGCGCCCGAGGCGATTATCGCGCCAATGAGGTAGCCAAGGTAATTCGCCGAGGCGATCAATCCTGCATCGGAAGCCGACAGGCCGAGCCCCTCCATCATGCCGGGCAGGATGGGCGTGTAGACAAAGCGGCCGATCCCCATGGCGGTTGCCATTGCGATCATGCCGCCGACGGCCAGTCGCAATGGTGAGGCGGATGCGGTCATGCCGGCAGAATATTCGGAATCGGGCGGGTGACCACCCCGAAATATGCATGTCAGACGCCCAGATTTGCTACGCTATCGCGTTTGAAACTTCATGAAAACATCGCGAATCCTGCGTCCCCGCTTGAGCAGCCATTCGGGCATGTCGGACGTCTCGCGCAACAGCGCATCAGCCAGCGATCCGACATTGCGGGCATCGAAAAATCGTCCGTGGCCGCCGCGAACCGGCTCGGCGTGATGGTCGGGAAAATTCCTTGCCATATCGCCCGGGGCAAGCCGCGTGCCCGAGAAATTGGCCGCCGTGTGGCTACATTCACCGTAGAGAAACAGCGTTTGCCCGTGATAGGGCTCGGAATCGAAGTTCCATTCCATCAGCACGAGGCGACGGACCGGCCGATTCGAAGCGGCAAGCCTGCGCGCAACGGCCAAGGCGATTATGGCTCCCTGGCAATTGCCGCCCAAAACTATGGGACCCTCTGACCGCAGGGTCATTATCTCGTTGGCGTAAGCGTCGACAAGCGGGCCGGTCGTTTCCGCGCCGTAGTCGCGCACCCTCACCAGATTGACGCAGGACCGCATCGCATAGAGCGGTTGTTGTGGTCCAAGGCACTCCGACAGCGCCTCCATTTCGGAATGGTGCTGGAATACCCAGAACAGCGGGGTATGGCGCCCCCGGAGATTGACGCCGGTAACAAGGCTGCCGACGGGGGAACGCACACCCGGCCATGCGGAAACCAGCGAAGACATGCGCTGCACCAGGTGTTTTCCGTCGATTGGGTAATTGTCTGGAGCATCGTTCTCCGCACCTGCCTGCCGCCTGATCATCGAAGCAAGGCCGGCCAACGTAGGATCGACATGGAAATGTTCGGCAGTGATCACGGTGCCGAAGCGGTCTTCCACGTTGAACAGCATTTCCGCGGTGGCAAGCGAATCCCCGCCCAGGTCGATGAAATCGCTGTCCCTGCCAGGCAGGTCGGAGAGTTCCAGTATAGTCTGCCACAATCGAGCCAATTCGGCTTCGAGCTCATCCTGCGCCTGCGATGCGGCTGCCATTGTAGTAAGCAATGGTTTTCTGGCTGGCCATTCGCCGTCCATGTAGCGGCGCGCCAGTTCACCGCGGGCGATCTTGCCGGAAGCCGTCAACGGAAACTGCGAATCCTTGAGCGGCACGATATGTCTTGCGGCAATGCCGGTCGTTTGGACGATTGCGTGTGCGGTTTCCAGGCACAACCTGTCGATTGCGTCCGGTTCGGATAATTCGGGAACAATGAACACGGCCAGTTCGTCGGTCACCGCACCGGCCGGTCTCACCGCCGCCGCGGCAATCAGCGCCGGATCAATTCCCTTTGTACCGCGCAAGGCCGATTCCACGGCAGCCGGAGAAATGTTGCGGCCGTTTACGATGAGCGTGTCCTTGTCGCGGCCGGTAATGCGCAGCATGCCGTCCTCAAGCAAGCCGCGATCGCCGGTGGAAAGCCATCCGTCCGCCGACAAGGTTTGGCTGGCATCGTCTTCGCCAGCATAACCGGTAAAGCAGCGGTCGACACAGCGAACCTCGATTCCCCCCGGCACGCCATCAGCTACCGCCCTTCCAGAATCATCGACGATGCGAATTTCGGTGCCGAAAACCGGACCTCCCAGAGCGGGTGCGGTTTCCCCGGTCAATGCCCTGACATCCAAGCCATTCAACGTGCGCAAGCAGATCAGACCGGTTTCAGTCATCCCATAACCGAATGACACTTCGAGATTTGCCGCGCCATAGCGCGAAAACGCCTCGACGAGATCAGCGACGACGTCCGGAACGATCGGTTCCGCGCCGAACCCGACTTTTTTCAACGAGGACAAATCGGCGGCGGCTTCGGGCAAATCGCGGAGGATGCGCGCGGCCATGGACGATGCCAGGCTGATGTTTTCGAGGCGGAAGCGCTCGACGACTCCGACGATCGCCGCCGGGCTGCGGGCAAGCAACGCGGGTTGAACGTAAACGCTGTCGCGCTGGCTCGGATAGAAGACCGCGGAACTGGAAATGCTGTCGAAGGGAAAAATCTGCGCCGAGCGGAGTCCCTGCCTGATTTTTCCAAGCACCTGAGCGCGCCGAAGCTGGACCGCGTAGGGAATCGTAACGATACGCGGCTCCGCGGCTGTTCCCGAAGTCCAGAGCAACAGGTTTCCACCGCCCGGCGCCTGGCAGGCCGCCGCCATCAGCGCGTCGAAGGCCGCGTCTTCGCCAATCCCGCCGATATCGATACTGTCGAGATCGATACGCGCATCAAACTCGTGGCCGCCATTTTGATCCAGCCGCTCCGATGTTCGGCCGCGATACAGGAGAACGGGCCCGCCAGGCAACGCGGCGGCACGCCGAAGCTTGGCGGTCACGCCGGACGCCGGGAGCGAGGCCGGATGACAATGCACCGGAAGGATCGAGATTCCGCCGGCCGCACATGCCCATAGCGCAACGACAATGTCGTGAACCGATTCGCAAGCCGCAACGACGGTGGCTTTCGGCGCCAGCGTGACCGACAGGTGCCTGCAGACAGCCGCCGCCCGACGTGCCAGTTCGTTATAGGATACGGTCGTTGCGTCACCAGAAGGTCCGATTTCGGTTAACGAACCGCCCTGAATTTCGCCGAGGCCTTCCAGTATGAAAGCGATCAGCGCACCACCGCCTTCCAATGGCGCACTTCCGGCCCGCGTCGGAAATCGCGGGTTCATGCGGCCTCCGATAACCGATTTCGGCAACCTTCCAGGATAGACCAGGCAACCGGCGACAGATCGCCGTGTTCGGCGATGACTTTCCAGCCGTCTTGGAACCGTTCGCGAAAACGGTGCGCCGCCTCCTGATGGTTCGATTGGGCGCCCACGGCGCGGGCGTCTTTCGCCAAGGTCGAATAGAATGACGCAAGACGGCCGCAAACGACTGTTGCGTGAAAAATACCATCCATCGGGCGCGGATCTGTTCGAAGAG
Organism: Rhizobiaceae bacterium; assembly: GCA_041582695.1. GTDB lineage: Bacteria > Pseudomonadota > Alphaproteobacteria > Rhizobiales > Rhizobiaceae > JAWKWH01. The sequence goes on along the minus strand of JBFIBB010000104.1, from coordinate 2,392 downwards.
GCGACCGGAAACTGTCTTTCGGCGGGTTGCGAACGAGCAATTCGGTGGAATTCAAGCCGGAGAGCCGTGCGTGCGTCACTTCGTGGACCAGGAATTCCGCGGCTTTTTCGGAGGTGTCGTAATGGGCTGCATTCATGAATGTCGCGCCCCAGACCATGAAAGACGTGGCTCCTCCGAACCTTGCCGCTCCAGGTTTTCCGGATGCTACCGCGACGTAAACATGTGAAAACAGGCTCTCGATTTCACGTCGGGCGGCAGGATCAATTCCGGCGATGGTTTCAAGCGCATTTTCAAGATTGCGCCTCGCGGTCTCGAACACATCGAGGGGCGGTGCTTCGATGGGATCTGTCCCCGAAAACTCCGCGAACACCAGGCGGGCAAAACGTTCGTAGTCGTCGCCGAGGCCGGATTCTGCAAATGCCGTTATCGAGAATTGCGGCGTTTCGCAGCTCATCTGCGCCAGGCCGTTCCACAGACTTCGCGACGATTCCAAATCCTGTCGCGCCAATGCCGATACGAGATCGAAGTAACGCGCAACGACGCCCGGGTGCACCCGGTGCATTCGGATAGCGGTTATCGTGGCGTCGGCATGTGCTTGTTCGAGACCGATTTGACCGCCGGCACGGTCGACAATGTGCGCAATGCTGTCGGCAAGTTGTGAGCGAACACGCCGGTCATTTTCCCGCGGATCGCCCATTTGGTCGAACAATGACATAGACAAAGCAATTCACGCCAGAAAATGTGCCGGCACAGCGGCATGATGCCGATCAGGTTTCGGTGCCGATATTTTTGCTGTGCAGCCGGCTCATCGCTGCTGGTTGTGCAGGTGGCACTTCGCCAACCTTACTGTGTGACCTGGTCAACGCGTCAGCATTTTGCGCATTGTCGACATTCATGCCGGCCATTGCGCCAAATCCCATAAGACGGCTGTAGTCGAGCCGAATTGCATCCTTCGCGTCGTGCCCGCGATTGCCACTCATTTTTTACACCCATACGTTGATCGTCACCCGAAATCTACCTATCCGAGGCAATCGGAAATGGCAAGCGGGAGGCATGAGTTATCAAGCGTCTCGAACGGCATGGCCAGAACATTGTCACTTGTCAGACGTCGAGATTCGCGACGCTCAGCGCGTTGTCCTGGATGAAAGCGCGGCGCGGCTCGACGTCATCGCCCATCAGTTGCGAGAAAAGCGCATCGGCGTCGGTTGCATCAGCAACCTTTACCTGAAGCAGCGAGCGCACATTGGGATCGAGCGTCGTTTCCCAGAGCTGATCGGAGTTCATCTCGCCAAGCCCCTTGTAGCGCTGCATTGCGATGCCCTTGCGTCCCGCCGCAAACACGGCATCGAGCAGCGCCAATGGACCGGAGATCACGGTCGCCGCTTCCTTGCGGCGCAAGGTTGGTGGCTTGCCATAGACTTCCTGAAGACGGGCGGCGTAGCGGTCGATCGCCCGCGCGTCCGCCGAGGCCAGCAGCGCCGCATCGAGAACCGCCGCCTCCCTGACCCCACGGACCATGCGCTCGAAGACGAAGCCGCCGGCGCCGTCATTGGCCGGATTTGCCCTGCCCTCCCAGCCGCGCTCGGTTTCCTCAGCGATGACATCGAGCCTGCGCGCGACATATTCGGCCGCCTCGGCCGCCTGGGCGAGATTTGAGAAGATTTGTGCGTTCAGCGCACCGGCGATGGCCGCCTGCTCCACGACGGGGCGCGAATAGCGCGTGTGCAACCCTTCGATCAGGCCGCGCACGGCAAGCGCATCCTCGATGACGCCGCGAAGATCGGCGCCTGTGCGCACCTCGCCCGTGCCGAGCTCAAGCGCCGCATCCTCGATGCCGGCGTCGATCAGATAGTTTTCGAAAGCCTTTTCATCCTTGATGTATTGTGAGGATTTGCCGCGCGTCACCTTGTAAAGCGGCGGCTGGGCTATGAAGAGATGGCCCTTCTCGATCAGTTCGGGCATCTGGCGAAAGAAGAAAGTCAAAAGCAGGGTACGGATGTGGGCGCCGTCGACATCCGCGTCCGTCATGATGATGATCTTGTGATACCTGAGTTTTTCAAGATTGAACTCGTCCTTGCCGATGCCGGTGCCGAGCGCAGTTATCAGCGTGCCAACCTGGTCGGAAGACAACATGCGGTCGAAGCGGGCACGCTCGACATTCAGGATCTTGCCGCGCAATGGAAGTATCGCCTGGTTCTGCCGCGAACGTCCGCTCTTGGCGGATCCGCCCGCCGAATCGCCCTCAACGATGAACAGTTCGGACTTCGCCGGATCGCGCTCCTGGCAGTCGGCCAGCTTTCCGGGCAGGGAGGTGATGTCAAGCGCGCCCTTGCGCCGGGTCAGCTCGCGCGCCTTGCGCGCGGCCTCGCGCGCCGCAGCCGCCTCGACAACC
>JBFIBB010000103.1:0-11179 GCA_041582695.1 Rhizobiaceae bacterium | reverse complement strand
CGCTTTTGGTTGTCCGGCAGAGGGGAGGAGGATCTCGCCGGACGGGATCGTCAGGGTTTAGGGAGGAGGAAAAACCCCGGCGAAGCTTGAAAAATGTTAGACTGCGCGACGGGCGACGAAGGGGATATCGCCACGCGAGATGCCCAGGTCGTTCAGTTCGCGGTTCGACAGGCGGCTCAGCTCGTCAACGGTCTGACGGTAACGGCGCCAGTTGCGGTAGTTGCGGATCAGGTTCATTTTCTTCACCTCAGCGATCAAGCGGCGTGTCTGCCGCTCGTGATTGTTTGTTCGATGTCCGCAAGATAGGTATCTGATATCCGCTTGTGGAGTGCGTTTGTTGCATAGCAGCATTGCATTTGTGCATTGCAGCAAGGCAAAATTGCGGCACTTGTCCGATAACCGGCGAATCGCCATTCAATACCGCCGGTTCGCAGACGAGCCCGCCGAAAAAAGGCCGCAAATCGGGCATTTTTCCTTTGATCGCCGCTGGGCAGGTGATATAGAACCCGCGCTTTCGGGGGCGCTGTATGAGCCCTTGAGCGGGTATGGTGAAATTGGTAGACACGCCAGATTTAGGTTCTGGTGCCGAAAGGCGTGGGAGTTCAAGTCTCTCTACCCGCACCAAAAGGGCCACTCCCGGCAGGAAATTCCCGGTGGATTGGGCGGCGGAGCCGCAAATCGACCGCGTGTTTAGGACAAGGATTGCGAAATGCAGGTTACTGAGACGCTCAACAAAGGGCTGAAGCGCGAGATATCCATTCGGGTACCGGCTGGCGACATGGAAGCCCGGCTGATGGAAAAGCTGGCCAATGCCAAGGACAAGGTGCGCCTGAACGGGTTCCGTCCGGGCAAGGTGCCGGTGCAGCACCTGCGCAAGATATACGGCAAGTCCTTCATGGCCGAGGTTGTGAACGAACTGCTGGCCAACTCGACCCGCTCGATTCTCAACGAGCGCGGCGAGAAAGCTGCAATGCAACCCGAAATAAACATGACAGAGGACGAATCCGAGGCGGAGAAAGTGCTGTCCGGTAAGGCCGATTTCGAGTTCTCGCTGGCCTATGAAGTCGTTCCGGACATCGAACTGAAGGACGTCAGCAGCATCAAGGTCACTCGCCAGGTTGTCGATATCCCCGACGAAGAGGTCGAGGAACAGGTCATGCGTGTCGCCGAATCGGCGCGGCCCTACGAAGAGAAGGGCGGCAAGGCTGAAAAAGGCGATCGCGTAACGATGAATTTCGTCGGGAAGCTCGATGGCGAACCGTTCGAAGGCGGCTCCGGCGAGGATCAGAACCTCGTTCTCGGTTCGGGCCAGTTCATACCGGGGTTTGAGGACCAGCTCATCGGCGTGAAGGCGGGCGAGGAGCGCCAGGTGAAGGTAACCTTCCCGGAGGACTATGGTGCAGCGCATCTGGCCGGCAAGGAAGCGGTTTTCGATGTCACCGTCAGCGAAGTCGCCAAACCGGGCAAGCTCGATATTAACGACGATGTGGCAAAGCAGCTCGGGCTTGAGTCGGCCGACCGCCTGCGCGAGATCGTTCGGGGCCAGATCGAGAGCCAGTTCGGCGCGCTTACGCGCCAGAAAATCAAGCGCCAGATTCTTGACGCGCTTGACGACGCCTACAAGTTCGAAGCTCCCTCAAAGCTGGTGGAGGCCGAGTTCAAAAACATCTGGGCGCAGGTCGAACGCGACCTCGCTCGCGAGGGCAAGACATTTGCCGACGAAGATACGACCGAGGAAGAGGCGCGCGATGAATACCAGCGCCTTGCAGAACGGCGGGTGCGCCTGGGCCTCGTCCTGTCCGAGATCGGCGAGAAGGCCGAAGTGAAGATCAGCGATGAGGAGATGCAGCGTGCGCTGATGGAAACGGTCCGTCAGTATCCGGGCCAGGAACAGCAGGTCTATGACTATTACCGCAAGAATCCCGAGGCAATGGCTGATTTCCGTGCGCCTCTGTTCGAAGAGAAGGTCATCGATCATCTGCTTGGCGAGATCTCCGTCACTGACAAGAAGGTGACAAGGGAAGAACTGCTTGCCGACGATGAGGAGGAGGCAAAACCGGCCAAGAAGAAGGCTGCGCCGAAGAAGAAAGCGGCTTCCGGCGAGGAAGCCGAAAAGAAGGCAGCGCCGAAGAAAAAGGCACCGGCAAAGAAACCTGCGGCTGAAAAACCGGGAAAATGATTGCCTGCTTCCCGCCTTGCACGGCTTCCAGCGAAACCCCGCCTTGTGCGGGGTTTTTTGTGTGCTGGCGCCCGGGATTCGCGCGGCGCGCCCTGCCGCGGACCCTGCGCGGCGATGCAACCATGGAGTTATTTTTATACAACTACTAATATATAATGTGATCGCGGAATGGCGGCCAGGGTGCCAATGGACTACCTGTTGGCAGGGCGCATACTTCAAATGGCCAGCCAGTTTTCGACTAGCCCGGCTGGCTTACCCACGTGTGTTGCCCAATAGCCCGCCGCAGCCCAGCCCCGGACGCGGCGGGCACCTTTTTTCCTGGATTTCCGGTTCGATGGTCCGTTGCGCGAAAGCGCCGCTGTTTCGGCGTCATCCGGATGATCGCGCAATGGCGGAAATGGCGACCGGTTCGATGCCCCGTTTGTCAAGCCGCACTTGACGGCCTGCCCCGGCGGCCACTATACCGCGCCGGCATCGCCGATGGTTCGGCCGGGCGCGTAGCTCAGCGGGAGAGCACTGCCTTCACACGGCAGGGGTCACAGGTTCAATCCCTGTCGCGCCCACCATGAATTCAGTGGATCGCCCACTATCCTCGTTTCAGCAGAAATTCCCGCAGCGTTCGATTAACGCTTTCATCGCGTCGCGAAGAGCAACGGGATGGTGCTGTGAGAACCGGTCATCGAAGGCAAGCCGGGCCCGATCGTTGCGCTGACGTTGCCAATCCGGTGAAAAAACTCGATACTATGTAAACCGTCATCGCGATTGAACGCGACGGCGTCCTGACAGCCGCAGGTGGGAAATCGAAACTGATGAACCAAGCTCAGGCAAAAGACGAACCAATCGCCCAGGAAGATGATGCCGCTGCACCGGTTGAAACGGTTACTCCGGTCGTCGTCGAAATGGGAAAACTTCGCAAGAAGAAACTCAAGGCGCTCAAAAACGGTGATGGTCCGCTAATGGACGAAGTGGTTGCCGTGCTCGAGGAAGTCGCTGCCGAGCTCGGTGAGGAAGCGTCCGGCAAAACATTCGTGCCGGTGATTATCGCCTATGAACTCAAGCCCAGGAAGAAAAAGCGAACGATTGTCCTGCCGTTCTAGCCGGGGAGGCGCAGATGAAGGGAAACATTGGCCGCCGGTTTGAAATTGCCACCCCGATTGTTCTTGTCCGGCGCAAAAAGAAAAAAAAGAAGCAGACGAAAACCGTCAGGGAAATGGCTAACGTCGAGCGGCACCTGACAAAAGCGGCTGCCCAGACATTGGAAGCATCGGCATCTGGTCTGAACAGGTTTCACAAGCGGCGGAATAAAGCCCGGGGCAAAAAACCGAGGCGCTATGCCCTCGATTTCTTTCCTCACGCCTTAGAGGCCTCTGTCGTCACTTCGCGCAAGATGACGAGCGTTCCTGTTGAACTGCTGAAGGCTTTTTATACGAGGCGAACCGCAAGGCTGGCATCGAGGGGCATGGGCTCCGCCACCCGTGCCGTTTTCCGAATATTGCGGCCCTGATGGCTGATTTGGGACGGGTCTCTGGAAAGAAACACGCGCGAATTGTCACCGCTGCAACGAGGGCGGTCGAACGCTGGCATCAGGCTCGCGCAGCCGGGCAAATTGGCGGCGCTCGCCGAATGGATTACAAGACAGGCGCCGCGACCGTCGAGCCAAAACGCGATGTTCTGCAGAATCTGCCCCGCCGTCAGCGGATAACACGCGACGTCGTGCAGGATATCCAGCCGCGCCGAATGCGCTTGGCCAACCCGTTCAAGGCCGGGTTCTTCTTCTGCCTCTTTCGTCTGCTGATATGGATCTACGGCATATTCCGGTTCCTGCTCGGAACCTTGCGGGACATCGTACTTCGGCGCAACACGATTGACCGGAGAGCCGTGAGGTTGCGGGTTTGCCTCGAACAAATCGGCGGTACCTTTCTGAAGATCGGTCAGCAGGCCTCCATCAGGATCGACCTGGTCCCACACCGCTACTGTGTCGAGTTGACCCGCCTGCTCGACAAGTCCGATCCGTTTCCGTCCGGTCAGGCGATTGCGATCATTGAGCGCGAAACGGGGCGGGAACTGTCGGAGATGTTCTCCGCATTCGATCCCGAACCCATCGGTTCGGCTTCCATTGCCTGTGTTTATCAGGCCGTCCTGCATACCGGTGAGAAGGTAGCCGTCAAGGTTCGTCGTCCCGGTGTGGGCAAGACGATTACCGCCGACATGCGCGTGCTGGGCTGGCTGTTCAAGTTCATGGAACTGGCGACCCTCGTCCGGCCCGGATACACGGCAAACGTGCTGCAGGAACTGCACGACACGTTGATGGAGGAACTCGACTTCTACAAGGAAGCGAGATTTCAGGAATTGTTTCGGCGCCGAGCCCGCAAGTCCGGGCGGACGTTTTTCACCGCGCCCCGGGTGTTCCCGCAATTTTCCGGTGAAGAAGTGCTGGTTGAGGAGTTTGTGTCGGGCGTCTGGCTATCGGAGGTGATCGCCGCGGTCGAACATCAAAATGCGGAAGCGTTGGCCTACATGCGCGAAATGAACATCAAGCCCGAGTTGGTCGCGCGCCGCCTGTTGTGGGCAAGCCATTGGGGAATGTGGGAAAACATATTCTTTCATGCCGATCCGCACCCGGCCAACATCATTGTTCAGCGCGACAGCCGGCTGGTATTCATCGATTTTGGCTCCGCGGGCACGCTGACCGAATCCCGCCGTCTTGCCATGCACGAGCTTTTTGCCCGCGAGAGGGAGGAGGATCTCGAGGGCATCTCACGTGTCGCGCTGACCCTGCTCGAACCATTGCCGCCCGTCGACACCGAGAAGGTCGTCAACGCGATCGAAAAGGTGTTCTGGGATGCCATGATCGCGCAGCGCAGCAAGCATTCCGAGTGGTGGGAGAAAACCAGCGCCAATCTCTGGCTCGGATTTTTCAAGGTCACTAGCCAGTTCAAGATACCGATGAGCGTGGACCATGTGCGCATGATACGGGCGACGTTGCTCTACGACACGCTGGCCGCGCGTCTGGACAATCAGATCGATCTTGGCGCGCAGTACCGGGCTTTCATGCGGGATGCGGGCGACAAGGCGCGAAAGCGTCTACAGAAGAAGATCCGGCAGCGCGTCAGCCGCGGTTTGACCGCCGCCGACTATGCAAAGCTCGAGCGGGTGATCAAGATGGGCGACCGGGCATTGTTCCTCGGCGAACGGTTGCTCAATCTCCGCAGTTTCAACTATGGCGCGTTGCTCGGCAAGTTCGTCTCTTCCCTGATTACAATGATCTCGCTCGCCTTCCAGATGACCGTTCTGACGGGTTCTGTACTTTTGGTGGTTTATCCGATGCAGATGATGGCAGGTCCCGAGCACGGCACATTCATTGACACCGTAAGGATGGTGGTCACGAATCCCTGGTATGTCGGCGGACTTGCAATCGTTGTGCTCATCAATATCCGGCGGATGCTGTTCCGGATTTCCGATGAGGAAATCCGGTAGAGACCAACCGATCGTTCGGGAACTCCTGCCGCCATTTGTCTTGCTCCGTACTGGCGCGATTATGTCGATTTGGTAGAATCTCGGAGGCCCAGGCGGCCGGTCCTTTCGGGCAAAATCGCTGTACATGCGCGCCGCAGGACAGGGAAGTAGACCATGGCAGACGCATATTGGATAAACAGACTGCTGGGCATCGCCGGCGCGGGAACGATCCTCGGGCTGACGGTTTTAACGGTTCGTGCTGACGCCATCGACGGAAGCTGGTGCAATGCCGTCGGCGACAATCTGCAAATAAACGGACCGGCCATTGTCACGCCCGGTGGAAGATCTATGAGCGGCGATCACAGCCGGCACGCTTTTTCTTATGTTTCTCCGGAGGGCGAAAAATTCCAGGGCGAAAAACTCGACATGATCCTGCGTTCCGACAACCTGATGAGCATGCGGTTGCCTGACGGCAAAATGCAGCAATGGCGCCGTTGCGAAGTCGTGAGTTGATCCCGGTTCCTTGGGTCCGGACCCGTAAGGAGGATTCCGCGACCGGCGGTAACGGCGCCGATTGCACCGCCGCGGCGACCCTTTTGGACCACCTGCCCAACTGCCGCATCCTGCACGCCGGCAAGGGCAATGACAGCGACGCTATCCGATAAGACCGCCGCGCAACCAACTTCCTCGCTGCCGTCCGCATCGCCGAAGCCGTCAGCTTTTTGCTGTGAGTCTGTCGCCAGTGCGCTGATTTCAAAAGCCACAACGCGTGCTTACCAGCAGCGTCATTGCATCAATGCCGAACTCCCTCTCAAGGCTCATCCCAAAGCTGGCAAGCCACTTCTCCTGCGCTTTGTAGGCAAGTGCTTCGCGTTCTTCCGGGCATGCATACCTAAGTCCAGCTTCGTTCTGAAGGTGATGCACCAATTCGTGGACAAGGATGGACTGATCGGCGGGTCTGGCGGCCGACCAACCCGCCGGAAGAATAATCGTCTCATGGTGTACATCGTACATGGCCACCACTTTGTGTCGTGCTTCGGGCGGGTTGGCGTAGAGGCTTTTAACTACGCGCAAACGGGCTTCGGGCGTCAGCGCGTTAGCCTGCAGGAAGGCGATCTCCAAGGGTGACTCGTACCTCAAAAAGGGCAAGTCTTTGGTCGCTGGAAGCCCATAGTTGATTGAGAGCCATACGATTAATACTTTCAGAAGCGCTTCCATCGGAGCACTCCACAGTGCGGTCTCGTGGACTCACTAGCCCCTCTACGGCACTTGTCGCCCAGTCACTATTCGGGCTCGATCTCAGGCCGACAAAAGACCGACACAACGAGCGTGCCAAACCTATGCGGGGGGAGAGGGGTAGGCGAATTTTACGACCGGGCCACCCCATAGTAAAGAGGGACCGGATGCTCGTCATCATTCATCCGGTTGCATCGGTCGCCGCCGGTGCGCCGTCACGCGCCGGAGCGGTCGGTCGTTCCGTGAGTTACGTCAGCGATTATGAGTCTGGACCCTGAGTCTCGCTGGAAGACACTGAAGAATGCCAATACCGGCCGGCCGCTGTCAGGCAGCCAAAGCAAGCAACCGGCTGGTCAGTTCGGTTGTCAGCTCATCGAAATGCGAGATGATCGCGGTTGGCTGGAAATGGGAAACCGGCAGATCGGTGTAACCCCAATCGACCGCGACGACAGGTATTCCCGCCGCCTTGGCCGTATCGATGTCAGTTCTCGAATCGCCGATCATGACTGCCAATGACGGTTCGCCGCCGGCAGCCAGGATGGTTTCGGTCAGATGTCGGGGGTCGGGCTTGCGAAATGCGAACCTGTCTGCGCCGCAGATCGCCGCAAACCGGTCTGCGACGCCCAGCCCGCGCAAGAGCGCATCGGAAAGATGCTGATACTTGTTGGTGCAGACTGCAAGCCGGTAGCCGGCGTCGCCGAACCGGCCGATCGCCTCGGTAGCGCCGGGGTAGGGCGCCGATTTACCCGGAATGTTCTCGGTATAATGTTCCAGGAACACGTTCAGCAGATCATCGACGAAGCCGTCGGCAACCGATCGGTTCTGCGCCTCCAGCGCGCGAGCGATCATCACCCGCGCACCTGAACCGACATATTGCCGCAAGGCTTCGGTCCTGGCGGTATTCAGCCCCGCATGGTGAAGGCAATGATTCAGGCTGTCGAGCAGGTCGGGCGCGGTGTCGACAAGCGTTCCGTCCAGATCAAACACCAGTACCGGCTGTGCCATGAAGCACTCCTCGTTCAAACGCGAACATGCCGATAAACGCCGACGGTGCCAATGGCAACGCGTAAAGGCGATTTTTGGCGGAAACTTTGCGTCTCAAGCGGTTTGCCAACTACCTGAAAAGTGCTACCAGCACCGCCAGCCAGACAAACTGCGTGTTCCGAAAGGCGCATATGGACCCCAGGTCTTTGAAAATAGAAGCTGCCCGCGCCGCGCTCGAGAACGTAAAAAGCGGCATGCGCCTTGGTATTGGAACGGGAAGCACGGCGGAGGAATTCGTCAGGCTGCTCGCCGTTAAATGCCGCGACGGTCTCGAGGTCATCGGCGTTCCGACGTCTGAGCGCACCGCAGCGCTCTGCCGGGAACTCGAAGTGCCGCTGACGACGCTCGACGAAACGCCGGAACTTGATCTCACCATCGACGGGGCCGACGAAATCGATGGCGATCTGAGCCTTATTAAAGGCGGCGGTGGCGCATTGTTGCGCGAGAAGATCGTCGCCGCAGCGTCGGCGAACATGATCGTCATCGCGGACCATTCGAAACTGGTGCCTTCACTTGGCGCGTTTCCGCTGCCGATCGAAGTCAATCGCTTCGGTTTGCGCGCAACCCAATTGGCAATCGGCAAGGCGGCTGCTCAGCTTGGCCTTGACGGACCTCTGGCTGTTCGAATGGTGGGAGAGCAACCTTTTGTCACGGATGGTGGACATTTGATCGTCGATGCATCTTTTGGCCGCATTCGCGATACAAGAGCGCTGTCTGACGCTTTGCACGAAATTCCAGGCGTCGTTGAGCACGGTTTGTTCATCGGAATGGCAGGAACGGCGGTGATTGCCGGTGCCAACGGCGTAGAAACAATTTATTCCACCCGCAATTAAGGGAGAGTTGGACAATATGAGAATATCAGGCAAAACGTTCCGCGTTGCCGCATCGGTGGCTCTGATGGTTGCCGCGATTGCTGGCGGCGCCCGGGCGCAGGAAGTATCCGAATCGCACCTGAAAGCGGCCCGCGCGGCCATTTCCTCCATTCGTGCGACCGACGAATTCGACCAGATTCTGCCGGGAGCGGCTGCGGAGCTAAAGGTCCAGCTCTACCAGAAAAACCCCGATCTGCAGCCGCTGATCAGCGTGATAGTCGATGAGACCGCGCTGAGCCTGGCCAGCCGCCGGGCCGATCTGGAGCGCGAAGCGGCCTTGGCCTATGCCAAAGTCTTCACGGAGGCGGAACTGAACGAGATAGCCGCGTTCTACACGTCGCCGGTTGGCAAGAAGCTCATCTCCGATGGTCCGATCGTCACGCGCGAAGTATTCAAGGCGGCCGACATCTGGCGCGCCGGCATCGGAAGGGACCTCGCCCAAGAAGCCGGCAAAAAAATTGCCGAGGAAGTGGCCAGCATGAAGAAGGAAGAAGGCGGCGAAGCCAAGAGCGAATAGGCCGCTGTTCCAGGTCACGCATTCTTATAAGATTGTGACATCGAAAGCCCGGCCTCCCGCCGGGCTTTCATTTTTGTGGCGCCGTCTCTACATGGGTCCGACGCTTTTCATCCGACCGGTCGCCGGAGGCAACCACACATGGCGCAATTTGATTACGACCTTTTCGTCATCGGCGGTGGCTCGGGTGGCGTGCGCGCTGCCCGCGTCGCCGGCTCCATCGGCAAGCGCGTGGCGATAGCCGAAGAGTACCGCTACGGCGGCACGTGCGTCATTCGCGGATGCGTTCCCAAAAAGCTGTTCGTCTATGCCTCGCAGTTTCATGAGCATTTCGAGGATTCTGCCGGTTATGGCTGGACGGTCGGTGAAACCTCATTCGACTGGCCGACGCTTGTTGCCAACAAGGACAAGGAGATCGCCCGGCTGGAGGCGGCTTACCGTTCCGGTCTCGCCAATGCGGGCGTCGAAATCATCAATGCGCGCGCGGTGCTTGAGGACCGGCACACCATCAGGCTTTCGACAGGGCGCACCGTCACTGCCGATCAGATCCTTGTCGCCGTTGGCGGCAGGCCCAATCCGCATGACGCGCTGCCGGGGCACGAGCATTGCATTACCTCCAACGAAGCCTTCCACCTGCCGGAACTGCCAAAGGCGATCCTGATCGGCGGCGGCGGATACATCGCGGTAGAATTCGCCAACATCTTTCATGGCCTTGGCGTTGAAACCACGCTGCTCTACCGCGGCTCCGACATCCTGCGAAATTTCGATGTCGACATGCGGCAGGGCGTGCACCAGGCGATGGAGGCAAAGGGAATTCGCATCGTCTGTCACGAAATCCTGACCCATGTGGACAAACGCGCCGACGGCCGGCTCGATGCCCATATGCGCGGCGGCGAAACGGTCACGGTCGACCAGGTTATGTTCGCGATCGGCCGGATACCCAATACGGAAAACCTCGGACTGGAAGCGGCCGGCGTCGAGACCGATCACGCCGGCGCAATACTGGTAGACGAGTACTCCCGCACGAACGTCGGCAATATCTGGGCGGTCGGCGACGTGACCAATCGCGTTCAGTTGACCCCCGTCGCCATCCACGAGGCGATGAGTTTCGTCGAGACGGCGTTCAAGGGCAACCCGACCCGCCCGGACCACGAGACAATCGCGACAGCGGTATTCTCGCAACCCGAAATCGGAACCGTCGGGCTTTCCGAAGACGAGGCATCAACCCGGTATGATGAACTGGAAATCTACCGCGCCTCCTTCCGCCCCATGCGCCACACCTTGTCGGGACGCCAGGAAAAGATGATCATGAAGCTTGTTGTTGACCCCAAAACCCGGGTGGTCCTCGGCGCCCATGTGCTCGGTCCGGATGCGGGCGAACTGGCGCAGGTACTCGGAATCGCGCTGAAGGCGCGCCTTACGAAGGACGATTTCGACCGCACCATGGCCCTTCATCCAAGCGCTGCGGAGGAGCTGGTGACAATGTACCAGCCGACCTATCGCGTTAAGAACGGCAAGCGCATAAACAACTGATCAATCTCGCCGATCGGGCTTGATTCCTTTCAGCAGCCAGTCGCCTGCAATTGGCCAGAGCGTTTTTTCATGACGGCTGCGGAAAAAACCCAGATGCCCGATGGAAGCCCCGTTGGTGTCGGCCGGCGAGACAGTGATATTGGTCAACGGCGCGGAACTGTAGTGCTTGATGAATTGCGAGGTTGCCAGCGGCGTGCCCCACGGATCGTCGGCCATCCGGATCGAAAGAATTGGCGTGGTCACATGGTCGAACCGCGCGGTTTCGGCCAGCGATTTGTCATCGAAGAAATAGTCCGGCATCCGGCACCAGCGCGCCCAGTCGGCAAACACTGAGGCTGGGATGTT
>JBFIBB010000102.1:0-11251 GCA_041582695.1 Rhizobiaceae bacterium | reverse complement strand
TCATAGCATTCGTGCTCGAACCTGGTTCCGCAGCCTTCTCCAAGATGTTTGAGAATGTAGGCGATATCTCTGAAAGTATTACGGAAAATGAAATCCTCGCTTGCTTCCAGAAAAGGTTTTTCCCAATCGTGCTTCCATTCCTTGTATTTTCCGGCAAGCGGATGCAGAGCGAAGTTCATCGAGCCCATGTTCAGCGAGGTCATTTCCGGTTCGGCCTTCAGCGGACCGGCCAGGCGTTCCTCCACCGTCATTCCCAGTCCGCCGCCGGTGGTGATGTTTATCACTGCGTCGCAGGACTGCTTGATGCGCGGCAGAAACTGCATGAACACATCCGGATCGGGCGTCGGCTTTCCTGTCTTGGCATCACGGGCGTGCAGGTGGATGATCGCTGCGCCGGCTTCGGCCGCTTCGATGGACTGCTCGGCAATTTCGTTTGGCGTGATCGGCAGCGCGTCTGACATGGTGGGTGTATGTACCCCGCCAGTTACTGCACAGGTGATGATGACCTTTTCCATTCGTTGAGCCATTGGCGAATGTTCCCTTTTCTTGTTATCGCATCCGGCCGACTATTGCCGCACGACCCGGTTGCGCAGAATGCCGATCTTCTCAAACTCCAGTTCCACGATATCGCCGTCTTCCAGATACCGTCCCTGTTCAAGCCCGCAGCCGCCTCCGACCGTCCCCGATCCAATGATTTCGCCCGGCCAGAGCGTTTCGTCGTGGGAGATATAGGCAACCATGTCGTCGAAGCCGTGCAGCATCTCCGAGGTATCGCTGTCGACCCAGGTTTCGCCATTGACGCGGGCAGTGGCGCGCAGCGCTTTCGGATCGGGAATTTCGTCGCTGGTCACGATCCAGGGGCCAAACGCGTTACCCATGTCGAAACTCTTGCCCTTTGCCGGACCGAGCATGCCTTGCATCTCGATCATCTGCATGTCACGGGCCGAAAAGTCGTTGAAGATTGTATAGCCGAATATGTGCTCTGCGGCGCGATCCTTGGGGATGTCGCGCCCTGACTTGCCAATGACCACTGCAAACTCAAGCTCGAAATCCATGACCTTGGAATAACGCGGCCAACGCACTTCATCATCGGGGCCGATCACAGAAAACCGGTTGGTCACATAGTAGACCGGACGCTCAGCGTAGGTCTGAGGAACCGGTCCGGGCTTGATGTCGGGTTCCGGTCTGCCATGGAGACGGGCAAGCAATTTCTGCGCCCCGACAGGCGCATTGACGATGTGCCGCGGAAAAACCGATGCATCGCGAATCTGTGCCGGCACAGGCAACGGAGCGCGCAACCGCACGGAGGAAAGGGCGAACCTGTGTCCGGCTACAGACATCAGCGACCTAGCTTCATCAAGAGCGGATTCGCCAGCCTCGATCATCGCCTGCATGGATGCAAATGCCGGATTGCCGCCGGATGCCGTTTCAAGGTCGATGATTGTTTCCCTGTCTACGGCTCCAAGAAGCCGGCGTCCGTTCGTTTCGCATGTGGCGAGTTTCATGTTGCAGCTTTCAATCCGTGTCGGTGAAAATGGCCACTGCGCGGGTAAAACCCGCGGAAGCGCCCTTGATTTTCCACGGAAAGCAGGAAATCTCGAACCCGTTGGGCGGAAGTTTCTCCAGATTTGTCAGCTTCTCGATGTGGCTGTAGCCGATCTTCATGCCGGCCCGGTGTCCTTCCCAGATGATCGACGGGTCGCCGGAGGCCGCGAAGGCCTTCGCGGTATAGGCAAACGGCGCGTCCCAGGACCAGGCATCGGTGCCGGTTACCCGCACGCCGCGTTCGAGAAGATAAAGGGTTGCCTCCCGCCCCATGCCGCAGCCCTTCAACAGGTAATCCGGCTTGCCGTAGTGAGCGCCAGCCGATGTGTTTACCACCACGATGTCCAACGGTTGCAGATCGTGCCCGATGCGCATGAGTTCAGCTTCAACATCAGCCGCAGTTGCAACATAACCGTCTTCGAAGTGCCGGAAATCCAGCTTGACGCCGGGGTTGAAACACCATTCCAGCGGCACCTCGTCGATAGTGATCGCGCGCTCGCCATCATTCATTGTCGAGTGGTAGTGGTATGGCGCATCGAGATGAGTTCCGTTGTGGGTGGATATCTGAAGCGTCTCCACGGCCCAGCCTTCGCCACCCGGCAACTGGTCTTCGGTCAGGCCGGGAAAAAACATCAACATCTGCCCGGCAGACTGCTTGTGATCGAAGTATTCGATTTTCGGCAGCACCGGCGGCGGATCAGATGCAATGCCCATCTCCAGGGGAACCGACAAGTCTACGAACCGGCGTGCCATCACATTCTCCTTGGGCTTGATCTACAAAAGTCCGATGGCAAGCACCGGAAACAGTATTACTGCCACCAGCACCAGCAACATCATGACGGCGAAGGGGGCGGCGCCGGCGAATATATCGCCGAGGCTGATGTCCGGATCATCGAGTGAAGCCTTTATGACAAATACGGAAATACCGAAGGGCGGGGTCAGCAGGCCGATCTCGACGGCGAGTACTGTTACAATTCCGAACCAGATCAGGTCGACGTCCATGCCGGACAATATTGGCAACATCAGAGGTACCAGAATGAGCATGATCGAGGAGGAATCGAGGATCGTGCCCATGGCCACGACCAGTGCGACATAAGCGAAAATGATTGCCCAGTATCCAATTCCAGCATCGGCGACGAAACTGCCGAACCCGGCGGGTAGGCCCGATAGCGCCAGCATCCGCGAATACATCTGCGCGGCGATGATCAGGAAACTGATCGATGCGGTGACGATGCCGGTGTCCGTGAGGACTTCCCAGAAGTCCCTGACCGACAGTGATCTTTTGGCAAGTCCGATCGCGATGGCGCCAAGGCAGCCGACGGCGCCCGCTTCGATCGGCGTGAACCATCCATCATAGATACCGCCCAGAACTAGCGCGATCAGCAAGACAATTGGTAGGCCCTTGTAGGCGAGTTCCAAGGCTGTCAACGAAGGTTCGTCATCGCCGCCGGTGTCTATGTTGCTTCCGACGAAACCTGGCCAAAACACCGTCATCGTCATGACGCCGGCAGCAAATACGAACGCCAGCAACAGACCCGGCGCAATACCGGCAATGAAAAGATCACCAACGGACTGCTCGGTTAGCAGACCATAGAGAATGAGTAGCAGGCTCGGCGGGATCAGCATGCCCAGAACCGAAGATCCGGCGACGACGCCCACCGAGAACCGCTTTGTGTAGCCGTGCCGCACGAGTTCGGGGACGGCGATGCGGGTGAACACCGCGGCGGACGCGATCGATATACCGGTAATGGCGGCGAAAATGGCGTTGGCGCCGACCGTTCCGACACCAAGGCCTCCGCGCAGGCGTCGAAAAAGATGATTGGCAACATCGAAGGCATCGCGGCCCATGCCTGTGACCGAGACTATGTTGCCCATCAGTACAAAGAGGGGAACAACACCAAAGAAGTAGCTCGATATGGTTTCGGAAGCGGCCAGCGCCAGAAGTTTGCCAGCCAACAAGGGCGAACCCTTGAGCGCCCAGACGCCGAGATAAGATACCAGCATGAGCGCAAACGGCACCCACATGCCGGCGTAGACCAATGCGACGATACCGCCGAGCGACAGCAGGCCGATTTCGAAGCTACTCATCGCCGGTTTCTCCGGCAAGCGGAGCGCCACGCCAAAGCGCGTTTATTGCGTTTATCATCGATAGCGCCAACTGCAGGAGCAGGGTGGCGCAGCCGATCAGTATGATCAGCTTGACCGGCCAGATTGGCGCCGTGAAATCACCGATGGTTCCCTCGAACGTATTGCGCTCCCAGGATTTGGCGAACAGGGGCACGCTGGCGTTGAACACTTGCAGCATGATGGCGAACGCGCCGCCGAGAAACAGCAGTTCCATGAACGCGCGAACCCGGAGGGATTTCCGCCCTATCCAGCCCAGCAGCGCATCGGAGCGCGTCATTCTACCCACGCGAAATGTATGGGCGACCTGCAAAAAAACGATCGCCACAATCGACATGGAGACCATTTCCGGCACGCCGGAAATGGGCGCATTGAGCAGGCTCCTGCCAATCACGTCGGAATTGACAAGCAACATGATGGCAATGATCAGCAATGTGCCGATTACATTAAGTCCTGCCGTGAATGCATTTATGGCTTTGGCAAGGGTTCTCATGTGCGGTGTTCCGGGCTTCCGCCATCAGCGAACTCGGAGAGGGCTTCCGGAGCAAGTTGCAGCAACTTCGCTGCTCCCTCGATGCCATGCTTGGCGACAAGTCCCCGGAAATGTGTGGCTCTTGCCGAATGTTTCCGCAAACGGCGGAGATTACGGCAGGCACGGCAGTATTTTGCCGTCGTATTGATGTCACCCTTGGCGATCTCGTACCACCACTTCTGCTGTTTAGCTGTCCAAAGATCTTCTTTTCCGCAACCCGCACACACGAACGCCAGATCCAGATAATAGCGGGGCAGAGGTCCGCAGGTGTTGTTGTGCGCCAAAGCTTGCCAATCGGCGGCGACGGATTCCGGCGGAGAGGAGCGCCGGATTTCGGCGCGATCCCAAGGAAAATATCCCATCCGGTCGGAAGCGAGTTGCGCAGATTTTCTAGCCTTGCGCAATCGCTCGTCCCTCAGTTCCAGTCTGCGTTGCTTGGCGCTTTTCTTCATGGCAGTCGCGGCTGTGCAAGGCGGCCGGCCGGCCTGAGATTCTGGCCAGCCGGTTGCAGGTACAGTCGCGTTATTCCTTGTCCCAGTCGCGCACCGGGGTAGCACCGGCGGCGCGCATGGTATCCATGTAGATTTTCAGCACTGCGGTGCCGGGCTTACCTTCGCTGTCAAGCTGTTCGGCCCAGATCTTGGCAACGTTGTCCATGCCGTCGGCCCACTGTTTGCGGAACGCCTGATCGACTTCGGTGATCGTTGCGCCTTGCGCCTTCATCAGGTCGAGGAACTTCGTCACCGATTCATCGAGATCCTTGTGGTAGGCGATCCGATCTGCTTCGGCCGCATCCTTGAGCGCTTTCTGCACCACTTCGGGCTGAGCGTCGAACCAGTCCTTGTTGGCCGCGAAACCGCCTGCAAACTGGGCGCCGAACCCGACCTTGGTGATATATGGGGCAACTTCATAGAGCTTGCCGGGCAGGGCGGCCGAAGCAAAGACGATTACCCCGTCGTAAACACCGGTCTTGATCTCGTTATAGTAGGTCGTGAGATTGCCCGAGACGCCAACGGCGCCAGTGCCTTTCAGCCAATTGACAGCCGGTCCCGGCGCGCCGATCTTTTTGCCGTTCAAATCGGCAATGGAATTGACCGGGAAAGTTGTCATCAGAAGGTAGTCGTCAATACCGATGGCGCCGCCCAGATACTCTAGTCCATTCGCCTCCCAGGACGCGCGCATGTCGGCATTGGTCTGATGAAGGCCATCGAGCAATTCGGAGATTTTCGTCGAATCGGAAGAAACAAAAGGCGTAAAGTACGTCACATTTTGCACTGCGAGTTTGGCCGGATCGAAAAGACTGGAGACCAGCCCGACTTCGGCGAGACCTTCTTCGACCGCTTCCAATTCGTCGCCCACCTTGGCCAGCGAACCGCCATATTGTTCGCTCCACTTGATCGTGTAGCCGCTTCCTTCAAGCGCCTTATTGACCGCGGGAATGAAGGTTTCGCTGGCGTGTTTTACCCAACGGAATACCGGTGGATGGCCGGCGACAATGGTCGCATCAATCTCTTCAGCGTTGGCGCTGCGGACCTCAGCAGTCATGGCTGCTGCCGACAGCCCCAAGGCCAACACCAGTTTTACTCTGGTTATTGCTGTTTTCATGTTTTCCTCCCTTCAGGACGTCACTGGTTTCCTGACTTTGAATTGGCGATCAACGCCCGTATCCCCCCACAGACATAGATGACGATCTCCGACAACATCTCCTCGATATTGCTGTCGTCGCAAAGTCCGACGGAAAGTCTTTTTGCCCGACCGGTGCGCGCCATCATCGTCATGCCGACACCAATCGAGAACATGTACGCCCAGACGGCATCGCGGCGGGTCAGTTCGGGCTCGATCCGGCAAAGCGCGTCGATAAATTTCGCAGCGATAGGATCGTAGAAAGTACCGACCAGCTTCTGATCACGTTCGTCGGCCGAGTTGGCAACGGACACAAGTACGCGGGAGAAACCGCCGCCCTCATCGGCAAGCGAGTGGCCGACTTCGATCGTGGGCCGGAAAAGCGCCTCAATGACCTGCTCGAGACTAATCCGCTCAGCCGATTGAAGTATCCCGTCGAGACGTGCGGCTCTGGCGCCGTTTATTTCGCTTGAGCGGCGCGCAATCATTTCTTCAAACAGTTTTTCCTTTGTCTCAAAGTGGTAATGCACCAATGCTTGGGCCACGCCGGCTTTTCGGGCGATTTCACGGATACTGGCGCCTGCAAAACCGGATTTCGCGAAAACGAACTCCGCGGCATCGAGAATTGCATCGGAACGCGATGCGGAAGAGGGCCTGTCGTCCCCGGTCTCAATCTCCAGCAACTGGCTCACCTTGGACACGATTAATGGCTTCCGAACAATCTGACTGATCGTTCAGTCAGGAAATCATATGACTTCGATCGAGTCAATGAATGGGCTCTCCAAGCCGGGTGATCCGGTCCTTTTGAAATCGCTATACAACTTTTGATATCCGTCGTTTAACAGAGAAACTTTTTGTGATATGCGATTGTAGTACAATTCAAAGCTTGGATATAATCGCCTTCAATACAAACATTCAAATACGACCATATATCTTTTTTTCGAACCGGCGAGTTTGGATCACGCGCCGGCCAGATCATTGCCGCTATAAGGTAGAATGTGGCGGATGGAGACGGCGGCATTTTTATCGGATTGCAACCCGACACGGCATGGATTGCGCCACGGGGAAAACGAAACCAGGCACGGTAATTGCGGGTGAAGCGAAGAGAGGATGTCGGGCGGAAATTCATCCCGGCTTTCTTGTTTGTGGAAGCGCACCGACGATTGTTTGGCAAAGATGCAATGGCGTTGAAGAAACGCTCCGTGCCTGGCGGAGAGCTAAAGACTTTAAACGAGCAGGTCGGAATCTCCGGAGAATCACGGGATTCAGGAAGAAACATGCAGGGCTGACACGATGGCAATTCCAAAACTGAAATCCAATGCTTCCCCCGAAGAAATGAGAGAGCTCTTCGAACAGGCCCGCAAGGCGAGCGAGTTGCTGAAAACGCTGTCGCATGAGACACGACTCCTGATTCTTTGCCTGCTGACCGAGGGTGAAAAATCAGTATCTGAGCTGGAGCGAATCATGTCATTGCCGCAAGCCTCTGTATCCCAACAGCTTGCACGACTTCGCTTCGACGGGTTGGTAAAGACCCGCCGCGAAGGCCGGCAGATTTACTACCGAATTGCCAGCGAAGACATCACGGGCATCGTAGTGCAGCTTTACGAGATGTTCTGCTCACCGGTGCGCAAGCAGATCGCATAGTACATCCGGGGCTGGGCTCCCGTAATGGCCGCATCAGTTGCGATTGGCAGTGCCGTCTCTGCAAACCACAGCTAAACCGATCGACGCCTCCGGAAATCCAAACCGCAATCCCGGACAAGTGCCGGAACGTGCATTTCCGTCGGTAACCCGATGCGCCGAGCCAAATTAGCCTTGCGGCGGACTTTCGTTGCGGCCAGCATGGCGGTCGGAATTTGCCGGCAGTCGAATACCGGCAAGCGGCGCAAACAACCGGTTCTCGCTGCGTGTTCAGGAAGGATCGAATGTGAAGATCTCCAAGATCAATGTCTACCAGGTGGATCTGCCACTAAAAGAGGGCCGGTACAGTTGGTCCAACGGCAATTTCGTCGAGGTTTTCGACAGCACGGTGGTTGAGATCGAGACAGATGAACGAGAAAAGGGATATGCCGAGTGCTGCCCGCTCGGTTCGGCCTATCTGCCGTCTTTCGCCCTTGGGGTGCGCGCCGGCCTGGCCGAACTCGCGCCGCACCTGATCGGCTGCGATCCGCTGAATATCGGCGGGATCAACCGAACCATGGATGCAGCGCTTCGTGGTCACCCCTACGCCAAGGCGCCGATCGATATCGCATGCTGGGATATTCTCGGCAAGGCGACCGGGCAGCCAATCTACGCGCTTCTGGGCGGTGCGGCACAAGATGATGTTGTTCTCTACCGCGCCATCAGCCAGGGCACCCCGGAAGAAATGGCGCGCAGTGTCGAAGGTTACTCGGCAGAGGGATACACCAAGTTCCAGCTCAAGGTCGGTGGTGATGCAAATGACGATATCGACCGTATCCATGCGACGCGCGAAGTCCTGAAGACATCCGATCTGCTGGTGGCAGATGCCAACACCGGCTGGACCCGGCACGAAGCAGCGCGAGTTGTCGCGGCGATTTCCGGGCTCGATGTTTATGTCGAGCAGCCTTGCCTCAGCTATGAGGAGTGCCTTTCGATCCGGCGGCGCACAAGCTTACCCTTCGTGCTGGACGAAGTGATCGACACCGCCAATACGCTGGTACGCGCGATCGCGGAAGACGCGATGGATGTGATCAATCTGAAGATCTCCAAGGTCGGCGGGTTGAGCAAAGCGAAACTGATGCGCGATTTGTGCATTGCGCACGGTATCGCGATGACCATCGAGGACACCTGGGGCGGCGACATCACGACGGCGGCAATCGCGCATCTGGCGCGGTCGACGCCCGGCGAATTCACATTCTCGGCCACCGATTTCAATTCGTACGGCACGATTACCATCGCCGAGGGAGCTCCCAAACGGGTGAACGGCAGGATGACCGCACCTGACCGGCCCGGCCTTGGTGTGGAACCGGTTTTTGATGTGTTGGGCGAACCGGTAGCCTGCTACCACTGAGGAAAGGCCATGCGCAGCAGCAAGACAATACACGTGATATCCGCCCATGCGGAGGGCGAGGTCGGGGACGTCATTGTCGGCGGCGTCGCACCGCCGCCGGGCAAAACCCTGTGGGAGCAGCGGTCCTTCATTGCGCGCGACGGGACATTGCGCAATTTCGTTCTGAACGAACCACGCGGCGGCGTGTTCCGCCATGTCAACCTCCTGGTGCCGCCGTGCCGGCCAGAAGCGGACGCCGCGTTCATCATCATGGAGCCGGAGGATACCCCGCCGATGTCAGGTTCGAACTCGATTTGCGTGTCGACGGTTCTTCTCGACGCCGGCATCGTGCCCATGCGCGAACCGGTAACCGAGATGGTGCTGGAAGCGCCGGGCGGACTGGTTCGGGTGCGGGCCGATTGCCGCGATGGCAAGGCAGAGCGCATACACGTGCAGAACCTGCCGAGTTTTGCCGACAAACTCGGCGCTGTGCTGGAGGTTCCGGAAATCGGAACGCTTAGCGTTGATACGGCTTATGGTGGCGACAGTTTCGTTGTTGTGGATGCAGCGGCGCTCGGTTTCGAAATTACCGAAGCGGAAGCCAGGGATATTGCTCGGGTGGGTATCGCGATCACGGGTGCTGCGAACGAACAACTCGGTTTTGAACATCCCGAGAATCCCGACTGGAGCCATATCTCATTTTGCGCGTTTTGCGGGCCGTTGAGCGCGACTGAGACAGGATTTGAAGGCAGATCGGCGGTTGCGGTGCGTCCGGGCAAGATTGATCGTTCCCCCACGGGTACAGCGGTCTCGGCACGCCTTGCGCTGATGGCGGCCAAGGGGCAGCTACGGAGGGGACAGACATTCGAGGCGATTTCGATCATAGGATCGCGCTTTACTGGCAGAATTGTTGCCGAGGCGAATGTAGGCGGCCGGCCGGCGATCATCCCGGAGATTTCCGGACGCGCCTGGATCACCGGCATGCATCAGCACATGCTAGACCCGGCAGATCCGTGGCCCGGTGGTTATCGTCTGAGCGACACCTGGGGCTCCTGACGGGCGGCATTCACGCCGATCGACTGCAATAATGGACGATGAATGCTGCCGTCCCCGCGCTGGAAATCTCCAAAATGATCTAGCCTCCGAACCGTCCGGGCGAAAGCGCACTCCAGTCCAGACCATATTCGGCAAAGATATCCGATGGCGCGCCGTCGACGATGAGTTCGGCGGCGAGGCGGCCGAGCGCGGGAGAGGTCATGATACCGAAGCCGCCCTGTCCGGCGAGCCAGAAGAAGTCAGCATTGCTGCCCGAATGGCCGACGACGGGCGCGCGGTCAGGCGCGAAACTGCGAAGTCCGGCCCAGGAATGGGCGACGCGGCGCACCTGCACAGTAGTCGCCTGTTCCAAATACCAGGCAGCGTAGGCAACATCGATTTCCTCGGCCTGCGCGTCGTAGGGATCGACGGGCGTCTCGTCGGACGGCGACACCAGCAGGCGGCCGGCTTCCGGCTTGATGTAGAACTGGTCTTCGATCTCGCTGATTTCCGGCAATCTTCCGACATCGATACCGTCCGGCGAGTCGACCGTAATCGCCGTGCGCCGCAGCGGCTGGATACCGAGGGCGCCGACGCCGCAGATTTGCGCGACGATGTCGGCCCAACCGCCTGCCGCGTTGACGACGATCCCGGCCCGCACTTCCCCGGCGCTTGTTTCCAGAACCCAACGTCCTTGCTCACGTTTCGCAGATAGGAATTCGGCGCGGTTGAGGATCTCCACTCCGGCGGCGCGGGCGCCCTTGGCAAAGCCTTGCAGCAGGTTTTCCGCTTCCATGTCCCAGCAATCAGGGTCGAAGAATGCAGCGGCAACGTAGCCGGGATTGAGGATCGGTGCGCGGCTCAGCGCATCGTCGGCGGTCAGCATTTCCAGACCCGGACTGCCGGCGCTTTCGCTGGCAAACACTTCTTCCAGCCGCGCTTTCCTTTCTGCATCGGCAATCACCAGATTGCCGCGGCGCTTGAGCAATTCGGTTTCGGTGAAACTGGCGGGCGGTTCGATCAGAAACCTGTAGCTGATCGCTGCCAACTTGCCGACCGTCGGCGTGTGAAAACGCCGGGAGAACTCCGCCGCCGAACGACCGGTCGAATGGTATCCCAGCGCGTCTTCGCGCTCGAGCACCGCGATAGACCGATGCGGCGCGAGAAAGTAGGCCAGCGAAACTCCGGCAATACCGCCGCCGACGATCGCGACGTCTACCTTACGCGGCATTTGTCTCTCCATTGAATGTTGTCGTTTATTGCGTCGAGACCGGCGGCCGCACGAGGTCCTTCAGATAGGTGTTTTCGTCTGCTGAAGCGGCATAGTCGCCAGCGCGCATGTCGGCGATCAACAGCTTTTCCCCGCGCGGTCCGGCCTGCGC
>JBFIBB010000101.1:0-11290 GCA_041582695.1 Rhizobiaceae bacterium | reverse complement strand
CGGTTGAGGATCTCCACTCCGGCGGCGCGGGCGCCCTTGGCAAAGCCTTGCAGCAGGTTTTCCGCTTCCATGTCCCAGCAATCAGGGTCGAAGAAGGCAGCGGCAAAGTACCCGGGATTGAGGATCGGTGCGCGGCTCAGCGCATCGTCGGCGGACAGCATTTCCAGACCCGGACTGCCGGCGCTTTCGCTGGCAAACACTTCTTCCAGCCGCGCTTTCCTTTCGGCATCGGCGATAACCAGATTGCCGCGGCGCTTGAGCAATTCGGTTTCGGTGAACCCGGCGGGAGGTTCGGTCAGAAACCGGTAGCTGATCGCTGCCAGCTTGCCGACCGTCGGCGTGTGAAAGCGCCCGGAGAACTCCGCCGCCGAACGACCGGTCGAATGGTAGCCCAGCGCATCTTCGCGCTCGATCACCGCGACAGACCGGTGCGGCGCGAGAAAGTAGGCCAGCGAAACTCCGGCAATGCCGCCGCCGATAATCGCGACGTCTACCTTACGCGGCATTTGTCTCTCCATTGAATGTTGTCGTTTATTGGGTCGAGACCGGCGGCCGCACGAGGTCCTTCAGATAGGTGTTTTCGTCTGCTGAAGCGGCATAGTCGCCAGCGCGCATGTCGGCGATCAACAGCTTTTCCCCGCGCGGTCCGGCCTGCGCCAAGGTGCTGCCGTCGGGCGCTGTGATGTGGGAAAGTCCAGCGTAGCGAAACCGCATGTCCGAACCGCAGTGATTGGCGTAGGCGACGAAAACCTGGTTCTCGAAAGCTCGCACCGAGATCAGCCGGTCGGCGATAAACCTGGCGTGGCTGCCTGCAGGCAATGCCGTAGGCACGATGATCCCCTTGGCGCCGGCGAGCGCCAACCGCCGAACATTTTCCGGAAACTCAACATCGTAGCAGATGAGCAAGCCGAGTTTCATGCCGCCAACTTCAAAGGTGACTGACGAAGGCGGTGCCGGCCGGAATAGCGAGCGTTCATATTCGCCATAGAGATGCGACTTGCGATAAATGACCGTGTTCGCCCTTGCGTCGACGAAAGCAGCGCTGTTGTAAATGTCGTCGCCGTCGCGCTCGGCAAAACCGGCAACGATCGCGATTTTCTCGTCCTCGGCAATCTTGCGAAGTCTTCCGACCTGAGCGCCATTAGACGGTTCCGCGAGGCGCCAAATGGCCTCGCCGGCGCCGTACCCGGTCACTGCGAGTTCCGGCGCGACCAGCAGACCGGCGCCGGAGGCGTAGGCGTCACGAGCGGCCCTGGCGATACGGTCAAGGTTGGGGCCTGTCTCACCGGCAACGGCACGCATCTGTAGGGCCGCGAGACGCATCATTTGCCATCCGACAGTGCGCCGAGCAATTTCGGCAGGTCACCGAAGCGGGCGATCAGAGCGAATACCACGGCAGCGACAGCGACAAAGAAGATGGATACAGAGGCCATGGTCGGCGTGTAGCCATAGCGCAACGCATTGAAGATTTTTATCGGCAGAGTTTCCATGGTGAAGCCGACGGTCATGTAGGCGACGATGTATTCGTTGAGCGACAGCACAAAGGCGAAGGCGAATCCCGAGACGATGTAGGGCAGGATCAGCGGCAGCACGACCGTCCGGAGCACCGCGCGATCGTCGGCGCCCATGGTCGCCGCCGCTTCGACCAGCGACCGGTCAATGGAGGAAAAGCCGAGCGAAAGCGTCACCAGCGGCAGCGTCACGAAGAAGATCGCGTGGCTTATGACTGCCGTCCACGCCTGTCCATAGAAGCCGAGTGTCGCCCAGAACGTGAGCATCCCGAGGGCCGTGATAACTGGCGGCAGGATGAACGGGGCAAGTCCGAGAATCTGGAAGACATTCGCCCAGGGCGCGATACGGCGCCACAGGAACCACGCCAGCGGAAAGGCGATAGCGACCGCGAGCGCGGCAGCCGTTGTGGCCAGTACGACGGAATTGAACAGAGCGCTGCGCCAACCGGCATCGATGAATATCTGCCCATACCAGGCCAACGAGAAGCCTTCCGGCGGAAAGGTCAACGACTGCTTTTCGTTTACCGATACACCTGCGACGACGACGAGCGGAAGCGCCAGAAACAGCGCGATCGCCGCAAGGTAGAGCCGGGAAAGGTTGTTGCCCATCACGCCGTCTCCTTGCGTCCGAGATAGAGGGTCAATGCCACCAGGGACAGCGATATCAGCACGAGGAACACTGCCATCGCAGCGGCGAACGGCATGTTCGACTGGTAGATCGCCTGGTCGGTGATCAGCACCGACAGCGTCCAGTGCTGCGGCCGGCCCAGGATTTGCGGCAACAGATAGGAGCCTAGCGCAAAGACGAAAACCATGATCAGCGTGGCGACAATAGTGTTGCGCAGGGCCGGGATCACGACGTTGAAAAACGCGCGCACCGGCGAGGCGCCGAGCGTGCGCGCGGCTTCCAGCAATGTCGGATCAAGACGAACAATCGCCGGATAGAGCACCAGCACAGTGTAGGGCAGCGCCTGGTAGACCATGCCGGTCAATACTGCGCCGAAGCCGGGCAACAGCGCCTGCGGGGCATCCATCAGGCCGATGGCGACCAAGAGATTTGTCAGCCCGGCCGTGCGCGAGAACAGGGTCGACCAGGCAAAGCCGATGATGACTTCGGACAACGACAGAACCGACAGCAGCCCGACCAGCCAAACGATCTGGACGCGCCGCGAAGTGCGCGCAAGCAAATAGGTGAACGGAAAACCGATGGCGACGCAGCAGACCGCCACCATGATCGCCAGCATGAGCGAAAAACCGAGCACGCCGCCGAAAAAGGCGGAAAGAAATCGTGCGTAATTGTCGATGACGAAATCCGGGGTGTAGAACCCGCCCTGCTGGCGGCGGAAGAACGACACCGCAATCATCGTGGAGAAAGGCACCACGAAGAAGACGACAAGCATAAATGCCGGAAATGCAATCGGCGCGTAGTCGACAAGCGTGCGGGGCGGTTCGCGTTTCATTGCATCAACACCACGCAGGATTCAGGCGGAAGGGAAATGCCCACCTCGTCGCCGGACGCGACGGCGGTACGCTCGCGCGGCGTGGTGACAGCGACAATGACCTTGTCACCGACTTCGATGAAAGTCTCGATGGTGCCGCCGAGATCGCGGACGAAGTTCACCTTGCCGGAAAACGCGCCCTTGGCCTTCTCCGTCAGCCGCACGTCTTCCGGGCGGATCGATACCAGCGCCTTTGTTGCGCCTTCGGGAAGCTCTATTCCCGGTAACGCCAAGCCGAACGCGGTTGCGCGTCCGGCGCGATCCGCCTCGATCTCGATCAGGTTGGTCGAACCGATGAAATCGGCGACAAAGCTGTCGGCCGGACGGCGATAGATCTCCACCGGCGAAGCGGCCTGGTGAATTCGCCCCTGACCCATGACAACGACCAGGTCGGCCATGGTCATGGCCTCGCGCTGGTCGTGGGTCACCACGATGGTGGTGATGCCGAGTTTCTGTTGCAGTTGGCGCAGCTCGACCTGCATGGCCTCCCGCAGCTTGGCGTCGAGCGCCGACAACGGTTCATCGAGCAAAAACAGGCGCGGCGAAAGCGCCAGCGCCCTGGCGATAGCTACGCGCTGGCGCTGGCCGCCTGACAGTTGGGAAACAGGCCGGTCGCCATAGCCTTGCAGATGGATAAGCGCCAGCAATTCGTCGATCCGTTTCTGTTGCTCCTCGCGCGACTGGCCGCGTATACGCAGCGGATAGGCTATGTTTTCTCCGACATTGAGATGCGGAAACAGCGCCAGCGACTGAAACACCATGCCGAAATCGCGATTGTGGGTGGCGACGGGCGTGATGTCCTTGTCGTCGATCAGGATCGCACCATCGGTCGGCTCTTCCAGGCCGGCGATCATCCTGAGCAGCGTGGTCTTGCCACAGCCTGAAGGGCCAAGCAGGCAGACGAAGGTGCCGTGCGGGACCACAAGATCAACCTTGTCGACTGCCTTGAAGACGCCGAACTTCTTTGAAACGTCACGCAACGCTAATCCTGACATGATCAATCCTTCCATGGCCGCAGCCCCAGCGCGGCGCGGCGGCGCAATGCAATGCCATTCGGGCGGGAGAGGACTAAACTCCCTGCGGAAAACACCTCTCCCGTATGCATTCGGCAAGCAGGCGGCGGTTGAATTGCGGCCGCCGCCCGCGGGCCTTGCCTAGCCGACGATCAATTCGGTCCACTTCTGGTTCAGCCAGTCGGATTTGCTGGTGTAGAGATCGTAGCGGGGAATGATCGGTTCGATCTCGGAGGAAACAGACGCGAATTCGTCGTCCGTCATGTCCAGCGCGCCACGCCTGAGCGTCGGCGCGGTACCAACCTTGAGCGACATCAGCTTCTGGATTTCCGGCTGCGACATGTAATCGATGAAGACGTGCGCCTCCTCTATCTTCTGGGAAGCCTTGGACAGGACCCAGTTGCCCGAATCCTGGATACCGCCCTCCTTGGGGAAGGTGGAGCGCACGGGGTGGCCGTCTGCCGCTGCAAGGCCGGTGACGTCATGGTAGTATTGGCCCATCGGGATTTCGCCGGACTTGAGCGCCTGCTCGAACTGGGCCTCGTCGCGGTACCAAAGCCTGACATTGGGCTTGACCTCGGCGAGCTTCTCGAATGCCTTCAACTGCCCTTCCTCGGTGTCCAAGGCGTTTGTGCCGCCCATGAAGGTCTTCGCCGTCACCTCGAGCAGGAAGGAGTTGGAGACCAGGGCGAGCAGACCAAGCTTGTCCTTGTTGGCGGGATCCCAGAAGGCTGCCCAGCTATCGGGCGCCTCCGGAAAGACCTGAGTATTGCTGACAAGGGTAATGTACCACGCCACGGCGCCGATGCCGGCAACGCGGCCGTCGGAGTACTTGGAGACGAAATGCGGCAGCAGGTCGTCGTAGTTGGCTACCTTTGCAGGATCCAGCGGCGTCCACAATTCCGTCTGTTGCCCTTTCAAGGTCGAGGTCTGCGACATCATCGAAAGATCGGCTGGCGCCTGTCCGGCACGGGCCGCCTGTTCGAGCTGCACCAGCCACGCCTCACCCGTCGGTTCCGCGACCGATTCCACCGCTATTCCCGACGCCTTGGTGAACTCGGGAAAGATGTTCTTGTCGAAGGAATCCTTGAAGTAGCCGCCATAGACACCGACCTTGATCGACCTGTCCTGTGCGCGCAGGACCGACGGCATGGCCAGAACTCCTGCCGTAGCGATGCCAGCGCCGAGCACGGTGCGCCGGCTTACCGAATTGCGAAGAAATCCGTTCATTATCATTCTCCTCTGTCTGAGCCGGAAACCCGGCCGTTCTTGTTTTTCATTCATTGCCAGTCAGCCCGCCTTTGCGCCAATCGAAGGACTGAACACCATGAGGCTCAGGATTTCGAAAAGCACCTGAGCGCCGGCATGCGCGGTGTTGGTGGTCGAATCATATTGCGGCGCCACTTCGACGACATCGCCGCCGACAAGATTGACACCTTTGAGGCCCCGGATCAGTTCGAGGATTTCGCGCGTCGATGGGCCGCCGATCTCTGGCGTGCCGGTGCCGGGCGCGAAGGCCGGGTCGAGACTGTCGATGTCAAAGGAAAGATAGACCGGCCCATCCCCGACCACCTCCTTCGCCTTCCTGACGATCGCCGGAATCCCCATCGCCGGCATTTCCTCGGCGTGGATCACGGTCATTCCGCTTTCCTGGGAAAACTCCCACAGATACTCGGCCGAGCCGCGAATGCCGATCTGGATGGTGCGCGTCGGATCGAGAACGCCGTCGAGTACGGCGTTGCGAAACGGTCCGCCATGGTGGAACTTGGTTCCGTCGAATGCGCCGCCCGTGTCGCAATGGGCGTCGATATGGATCATGCCCACCGGGCGGTCCCTGCCTACGGCCTTAAGGATCGGATGCGTGATCGAATGGTCACCGCCCACCGAAAGCGGGACAACGCCGGCGTCGACGATGCGGCCAATGTGCGCTTCGATATCCTCGTGGCTCAGTTCCAGGCGATAGCGGCTTCGGAACGGCACGTCTCCGATGTCGGCGGTCTTGAGATCGAACACTGGCGCGCAGTCGAGAACGTGATTGTATGGTCCAATGCGCTCGATTGCCCGCAAGGCGCGCGGGCCGAACCGCGATCCGGTACGGTTTGTTACGCCCAGATCCATCGGAACGCCGACAATCGCCACCTGCAGGTCGCCGAAATCGGGTTTCGCCGGATCGACCGCCCGATAAGGCGCAGTCAGGAATGTGGGCAAGCCGGAATAGGGCGCGAGGCGCGTTCCGCTTGCGGAGAATATCTTGTCAGCGACGCGGCGAAACCTCGGGTCGAACAGTTCGCCTCCGTGGCTTTCGCCGTACTTGCTGCGCAGCGCTTCGAGCTTTGTCTTGTCCCATGCCATGAACACCACCTCTCACCGCGGGAAAATTGTCGCTCGACTGGATTGAAAATTCAATTGATATTGTTAAGCAGTTGTCTGTGAGAATATCTCACAATAGGGGTTCGGTCATGGCTGCACGACTTCCTCCGCTCAATCCGTTGCGCGCATTCGAGGCGACGGCTCGTCATGGATCGCTGACCAAGGCTGCCGGCGAACTCTGCGTCACCCATGGCGCGGTAAGCCACCAGATCCGGGCGCTGGAGGCGTCGCTCGACGTCAAATTGTTCGACCGTGCGGGCCAACGTCTCCGGCTGACCGCGCACGGCGCCGAGCTTTTGCCCTCGGTGTCATCCGCGTTCGAGGCGATCGCTTCGGCGACCGCGCGCATGACGCGGCCGACGACAACCGGAGCGCTGGCGGTAAGCTGTGTTCCTGCACTGCTGTCCTACTGGCTCATTCCGAGGCTTGACAGCTTCACGGCGCGCTATCCCGAGATCGAACTCACGCTGCATGCGACCAACGACTCAGCGCTGCTTTCGTCCGCTGAAACCGATGTCTGCATTCTTTACGGCGACGGCAACTGGCCCGACTTCTGGGTGCGGCCGTGGTCGAAACTCGATCTCTTTCCCGTCGTCAGCCCGACACTCGCCAACACCAAGCCAATTCGTAGTGTGCGCGACCTCGGCGAGCACACGCTGTTGCACGCAGACGACGGGCGCGAGTGGCACAATTGGCTTGCCCATGCCGATGTGCTGGAGATCGCCCGTGGCCGCCAGCACCATCTGAGCGATGCGCGCCTGGCGATCGAAGCTGCGGTGCACGGACATGGCGTTGCGCTCGGCGACACGGTCACCGCTTCTTCGCTTTTGTCCCGTGGCCAGCTCGTTGCGCCGTTCAGCCTCGCGGTACCGGCGGTGGACGCATTCTACGTCGCCTGCCGCCACGAAGCGCGGGCCGCGCCAATCGTGCAGGTTTTCATCGACTGGCTCTACTCGGCCATGCAGGACGAAGGCGCGCGCGCCGAGCCCCAGGCGGCTGCTCAGAAGATGTTGCGGCGAACCGTTTCGAAGTCGAACAACGGGCTTCGTCAGGTCCGGTCCGGCCTTCGCAGGCCGTCGAAAGATGACAGGAAGTCCGGAAGAAAGCCATGAGAGTGAACCCGCTGATCGCCAACCTGGCATCGCCACCCGTGCCGGAGGTACAACGCTGGGGCAATGCCTATGACGGCGGGTTCGGCCCGGTCATCGACCTGTCGCAGGCCGTACCGGGCTATCCGCCGCATCCGGACCTTCTCGCCTGGCTTGCGGATTCTGCCGGTTCGGCTGCGTTTGCCGGGTACGGGGCGATTGAAGGGGAAATGCCATTGCGAAGAGCCTATGCGCACCACCAGGCTAATCTCTATGCCTCAAAAACCGGTGCGGATAACGTGCATGTCACTTCAGGCTGCAACCAGGCATTCGTTACCGCGGCCATGACCGTCGCCGGCGCTGGCGACAGCGTACTGCTGACCAATCCATGCTATTTCAATCACGAAACCACATTGAACATGCTTGGAATCGGCGTGCGCTACGTTTCCTGCCGGACCGCGAACGGATTCGTGCCGGATCCGGAAGCCGTCGCGGAAGCAATCAGCGGCGACGTTCGCGCCCTAGCGCTTGTCTCGCCCAACAATCCGACGGGCGCCATCTATCCTCCGGCCTTGTTTGCCGAACTCTTTGATCTCTGCCGCCGGCGCGGCATCTGGCTGATCCTCGACGAGACCTACCGTGACTTCCTGCCGAACGCAGAGAAACCGCCGCACGACCTGTTTTCGCGGCGCGGATGGGAGGACACTTTCATTTCCCTCTACAGTTTCTCGAAATCCTTCTGCATTCCAGGCCACAGGCTCGGCGCGGTGACAGCCGGCCCGCAGATCGTCAAACATGTCGCCGCCATCATGGACAATCTGCAGATCTGCGCGCCGCGGGCGCCGCAGGCGGCGGTTGCGCGGGGTCTTCCCGCCCTGACCGACTGGCGGGAGGCAAACCGGCGCGAAATC
Organism: Rhizobiaceae bacterium; assembly: GCA_041582695.1. Taxonomy (GTDB): domain Bacteria; phylum Pseudomonadota; class Alphaproteobacteria; order Rhizobiales; family Rhizobiaceae; genus JAWKWH01. Next base: position 2,898 of record JBFIBB010000101.1, on the reverse strand, counting down.
GCATCGCGGGCGGATGTGCTGCGCGACGTGATGGCGGCCGCACCTGGTTGGCGGCTCGACGCGATCGGCGCATATTTCGCCTTCGCGCGCCACCCGTTCGAGGGGAGCGGTTCGAGGACCGTCGCCGAGGCCCTGGCGCGCAAGGCCGGCGTGCTGACGATCCCCGGCGGTTTCTTCGGGGAAGGGCAGGAGGACTATCTGCGCCTCGCCTTCGCCAATGCCGATGCCGGCGGGCTGCGGCGTCTTGGCGAGCGCCTGGCGCGGTTCACCCTTTGATGCGATGGGGTAGCGCTTCTACCAGCATCCTCGCCGTTCATTCCGGTGAAATCGATGTTTCTTCAGCCCGCTTTGCGGCCCTTCCCCGGTTTGGCCGAATTGCGATGTCCGCGAAAGTGTTGATCGGAACTGACTCTCCCCATTCCTTGATGGTTCAGACGAGCCGGAATTGCTCTGTTACGCGATCTATCCAGTTCGCGACTTAGCAACTAAAGTCAGACGGAGTGCGGCGCGTAAACCAAATACCCTGTCAGTCCGACGTTTGGTTCAATCTTTTACCTTAAGCGCACCGGGATCATACAACGGTTCCAGGTGGACTTTGGCGGGTACTCGTTTCGCCGCCACTACAAGCTCGTAGTTTCCGTTTCTGATCCAATCCTCGTTTACACCCGCTTCACGGCGTAAATAGCCGTAGCCGATGGGCTTGCCGATGGTGTGGCCGAACCCGCCGCTGGAGAGGTAGCCAGCAAACTCGCCATTGCGAAGAATCGTCTCCCGTCCAAGCAGGATGGTGTCGGGATCGTCCACGGTGAATCCCGCCATGCTCTTTTTTAGCGGCTGTGAGGCTGCGCGTTCGGCCGCGGCGCGGCCCATGAAGTCCAGGTTGCGCGACAACTTCACAGCCCAACCAAGGCCCGTCTCGAATGGTGAGTCGTTCGGCGTGATGTCGGCTCCCCAAGCCCGGTAGCCCTTCTCGAGCCTGAGACTTTCGATGGCCCGGTAGCCGGCAGGACGCAGGCCCTTGGGTTTTCCGGCGGCCATCAGCGCATCGAACACGTCGCCTGCGCCCGCTATCGGCATATGCAGCTCCCAGCCCAGTTCGCCCACATAGGTGACGCGTAGCGCCCGTACTCGGTGGCCGGCAATGGTGATCTCGCGCGCATGGCCGAAGGGAAATGCGTTGTTGGAAACATCGGCGTCGGTCACGGCTGCCAGTATATCGCGTGACCTCGGTCCCATAAGCGACAACGTCCCCCACTTTTCCGTTACGTCTGTGATTTGGGCCTCGCAATTTTCGGGGATATGGGAGCTTATCCAGGCCGCATCGTGAGTCCGAAAGCCGGTGCCAGTAACAATGTAGAACAGATCGCTTTTCAGCCGCGCGACTGTAAGGTCGCATTCGATGCCGCCGCGCGAATTCAGCATCTGGGTGTAGGTGAGCCGACCTATATCCCTTGTGACATGGTTGGCGCAGATCCAGTCTAACGCGGTTGCGGCATCCGGTCCGGAGATCTCGTACTTGGCGAATGAAGACTGGTCGAAAAGACCGGCCGCCTCGCGCACTGCCCTGTGCTCTGCGGCGACAGCATCGAACCAGTTCTGCCTGCCCATGGAGTATTGATCCCGCGGTTCGATTCCCTCGGGCGCAAACCAGTTTGGCCGTTCCCAACCGAGTTTGGAGCCGAAAACCGCACGACGCGCTTTCAGGCGCTCGTAAAGTGGAGAGACTATGCGCGGGCGACCGGATTCATACTCTTCATGGGGAAAGCTGATGGTGTAGTGCTTGCCGTAAGCTTCCAGGGTTCGCTCGCACACCCAGTCCCTGTCCATGTGCAAATTGGAGAAACGCAGAATATCGACCACCCACAGGTCCATGGGCGCCTCGCCCCTGACAACCCAATCGGCCAGCACCCAACCGGCGCCGCCGCCTGAAGCTATGCCGAAAGCGTTGAATCCGGATCCTACGAACATGTTGGAGCATCCGGGTGCGACCCCAAGTATGAAATTACCGTCGGGCGTGAAACTCTCGGAGCCGTTGATCATCTGTTTGACGCCGGTCTCGGCCAGCCTTGGCACCCTTGCGATTGCCTGGCTCAGATGTTGTTCGAAATGATCCCAGTCGTCGTCGAACAACTGGAACTGAAAATCGGCCGGTATGTCACCCGTGGTCCAGGCAATCGGATTCGGCTCGTATCCTCCCATTACAAGGCCGCCCACTTCCTCCTTGAAATAGGTCCGGCGATCGGGGTCGCGGATGGTTGCGGCATCGGGGGGCAGGCCTTCCAGCTTCTCCGTGACGATATACTGGTGTTTGACCGGCTGCAGCGGGACATTGATTCCAGCCAGGGATCCGACCTGCCTCGCCCATTGGCCGGCGCAATTCACAACCTTTTCGCATTCGATTATCCCATGGTCGGTCTCAACATGCGTTATCCGGTCACCCAGCTTTTTAAATCCGGTAACCCGCACGCCCTCGACCAGCTTTGCGCCATGAATGCGGGCACCTCTGGCAAGCGACTGGGTGATGTCTGACGGGCTCGCCTGCCCGTCGGTAGGCAGATAGGATGCGCCGACGAGATCTCCTGTTTCCATCAGCGGCCACATCTGTTTGACCTCGGCGGGAGACAGGAGATGCATTTCCATGCCGAAACTGCGGGCGGTGGTAGCCAACCGTTTATATTCGGTCCAGCGATCCTCATTGCAAGCCAGACGAAGGCAGCCGGTCATCTTCCATCCGGTTTCAAGACCGGTTTCTTCCTTGAGCCTTTTGTAAAGCTCGACGGAATATTTCAGCACCTGCGTGATCGATGCTGAGGATCTAAGCTGACCGACCAATCCGGCGGCATGCCAGGTGGAGCCGGATGTGAGCTTGCCCTGTTCGAGCAACAGGACATCCTGTCT
>JBFIBB010000100.1:0-11339 GCA_041582695.1 Rhizobiaceae bacterium | reverse complement strand
GCGGAACTGCCATATCAATCCCGACAGGAGATGGATCATGTTTCGCAGGGAGTTTCTGCTGATGGGCGCCGGCGCCGCCCTTGTTCTGGTTGGCTACCGTGCCGGACAGAGCAAGGATGCAGGCGCGGTCGATCTGATGACGACCGGCTCGGTCAGCGAGAATTTCGAGATCACGCGGACTGCGGAGGAATGGCGGTCGATCCTCACCGAGGCACAGTATCTGGTGTTGCGCGAGGAAGCGACGGAGCGGCCGTTCACGAGCCCGTTAAACGATGAAAAGCGGGCCGGCATCTTCCACTGTGCGGGCTGTGATCTGCCGCTCTATTCGTCCGCCGCCAAATTCGACAGCGGCACCGGCTGGCCGAGTTTCTATGAAGCGCTGCCAGACGCGGTGCGCACCCGGAAAGACTTCTCCCTGCTTTTCCCGCGTACCGAGGTGCATTGCCGGCGCTGCGGCGGCCATTTGGGGCACATCTTCGATGACGGCCCAAAACCGACCGGCAAACGCCATTGCATCAACGGCGTGGCGCTGAATTTCGTCGCTGCATAGGCTGATTACGGCAGCGGCGGAACCTCGCCCAGTTCGAGAAAGCCGTAGATAATCCTGCCCTTTACCACGCGGAGCGGCAATTCGGCGTTTTCGCCGAGCGCTTCGAGGGAAGCGGCAAAACTGGCGATTTCGGCTTCGGATTGCGGGAAAGCCGCAATCAGGGTTTGCGATAGCGCTTTGGCCCCGCGAACCTTTATGGCCAGTTTCGCATTGAGCAAACCGTCTTCACCCACGTCGAACGATCCGGTCGCGTCAATCTCACTGCCCTCTCCCGGTGAAACATAAATCCGGCGCACCTGGCCGGAGCGGCCGCGAAAACTTTTGCTGCCGGAGGAGAGCCATTTCACTCCGTCGTTGACCGACAAATCCGCACCGCCCTGCAAAGCAGGAAGAGGCCCGCTCCCGAAAAGGCCGGGTTCGATCAGCAATCCGTTGAAAATTGCGGCAAAATCGAGCGCGTCGCCATCGGGCTGCATGTGGGCCTCGGCGGTCTCGGAGACGAAAAGCGGTTTCAACCGTTCGCCTTCGCTAGCCGAAGCCCTGAGCATGCGGGTTTCAGCCGATATCCGCGCCGGCAGCGGCCGGGCGAGGCGCACGCTTGAACGAAGCAGATCCCAATCGAGCGCCAGCGGCATCAATCCAGGTGCCTCCAGCGAAGCCGGGCTGTCGATTTCGGCAATCATGAATGAGGGATTGTAGACCTGTGCGGCGGTGCGGAACGCATGCGCCGAAAAGGACAGGCCATCGACCGCACTCTCCACGAGCACGCTGTCGCAGTTCAGACCAATGCGGAAGGGGTAACCGTTTACTCGCCGGTTTTCGCAATTGATCCGCATGCCGTTGCGGTTTGCGCCGGCGAGCGCTTTTTCGACTTCGCTGTCCACCAGACCGGCGACATAGTACCAGCCGCCGCTATACAGGGCGATGATGGCGACAATGGCCGACGCCAGCCATACAAAGCGCCGGCGGTATTGTGCGTTGGTTGAGTCTGCGGCCATCTTGTTCTAACGCATCGGGAAACTCTTCCATTATGGACAGGCGGTATGGGCGATTTTTGGGTGTTTGGCTATGGGTCGCTGATCTGGAATCCCGGATTTGCCCACATCGAGACGCAACGCGCCCATTTGTTCGGCTACCGGCGGGCACTGTGCATCCGCTCCTGGGTACATCGCGGCACCAAGGAGCGCCCCGGGCTGGTGCTCGGCCTCGATCACGGTGGCTCCTGCACTGGACTTGCGTTCCGGGTGCCCGGCGAACTGCGTGGCGAAGTGATCTCCTATCTGCGTGCGCGCGAGCTGGTAACGAATGTCTACCGCGAACGCGAACTCTCGGTGCGTCTCGCCAATGGCGAACGAACCATGGCAATCGGATATGTCGTCGACCGGACGCACGACCAATATGCCGGTTCGCTGCATGTCGAGGAGGCGGTCCGGGGCGTGTCCGGCGCGGTCGGCCAGTCAGGGCGTAACGAGGATTATGTAATCAGTACGGTCGAGCACCTGCAGGCGCTCGGCATTCGCGATCACTGGCTGGAAAGCGTCGCCAACCGTCTGACCGGCCGCTGAACGGCGCCTTCAGGTGCTGGCGCCAAGCTGGCGTAGCCGCTCTTGCGCAGTTGGCGGCATGGGCGGCGGGTTGGGCGAGTTCGCCGCCTCGATAAGCAGTTCGTCGCAGACGGCCTCGGTTTCCGCGATCAGTCGGGCGAGGAACTCCTCCTTGGCTAGACCGGGCGGGATGGGGGGCAGTATGCGCGCTTTCAGAACACCGGGATAGCGAAGGAACTTGCGCCGCGGCCAGTAGAGGCCGGCGACATGGGCCACGGGTACGACCGGAACGTCAAGCTGTGAATAAAGTTCGACGATACCCCATTTGTAGGCCGGTTCGGCGCCCGGCGCTTTGCGGGTGCCTTCGGGATAGATAATCAGTTGCCGGCCGCGCTCCGCCATGCGCTCCTTGGCCAGCTTCACTGCCTGCCTCAGTGCCACCGACCGGCTGCCGCGATTCACCGGTATCATGCTCATCTTGGCGATGTACCAGCCGAACAGGGGAATCCAGGTCAACTCGCGCTTCAGAATGTAAAGCGCGTCGGGCACCCATGGCAAAAATGCAAATGCATCAAAAAACGACTGGTGCTTGGGCGCGAGGATGTAGGAACCTTCGGGCAGGTTTTCCTGACCTGTCAGCTCGAATTTCGTTCCGACGATTTTCTCCTGCAGCCAGATGTTTGTCCGCGCCCAAAATTTCGGCACCCACCATGCCTTGGAAGGAGGGCTCAGGAAATAATAGGGCGTGAAGACGATCATCTCGACGATGAACACGATATAGAAAGCGATATTGAATATAAGTGAGCGGGCGACAATCATTGGGCGGTCGAAATCCGGACTTGAAACCACCTTCGTGGTTACACGATGTCGGCGCACGAGGGAATGGCCGCGAGGCTGCTGTGCGGATCAGACCGTATCAGCCGCGCACCAGTGCCATGACATACTTGCCGTATTCGGTGAATAGCACGCGCAACGCGTTCGGTTTCGTCAGCCAGCCGCCATTGTTCAGGTCGGAATTGACTACCGGATAGGGATGGAGCTTGATTCCTGCCGACTGACGCTGCATTTCCAGCACGCTGCGGGGAATGTGGTAGTTGTTGGTCACAACAATTGCGCTGACAAAACCCTGTTCCGTCAACCATCTGGCGCTTTCGACCGCATTGCCGATTGTGTCGAGAGCCACCCGGTCCACATCGATACAGCAGGTAAAAAGCGCTGCCTCTGCGCCGGTGGCCCTTTGCAGCGCCTGTTTTCGAGCCTGGGGATGGACGCCGCTGATCAGCAGACGTTTGCCCTTGCCGGCGCGCAAAAGCTCAACAGCTGCCTCCAGCCGCGACTGGCCTCCGGTCAGCACAACGATGGCGTCGGCGGAGGGTGGATCGGCCGGCGTCTTCAGCCCGGCGACATGCATGGCGAAGATCGCGAATCCGAGAAGATAGACGGCCGCCAACAATGCGATCGCGCCGGAGAACAACGTCACGATGCGCAACAGCCGGCCGCGCGGAACGGGTTCGAGCGCCGCCGCAGCGGCGTTCTCCGTCATTTCCGCGTATCGTCTCTCGCTACCTGTTGTCATAGCGTTTTCTGACGGTTGCATACCCCAATTTGCACGCATGTAATGCCGAAAATGCGGCAAACGCCAGCAGCAACCGCCTTCGTACCCAATATTCGATTTCACAACGAAACAAACCGTGAAACGCCGAATCGGCCCGCGTTACCCGTCGTCGAGCGTACCGAGCCTGTTCACTACCGTCATATGGGTCGTTATCGCTGTCAGGCCGGCGATAACGATGACGATTATTCCGACAAGCGCGTAGCCGGAATAACCGATCGAGAACCGTCCGAACAGCGCCGCGGCCTGATCGGCTTCAGGCGTAGCGAGATTACGCGCCGACCACCAACTGAACGCGACAAAAACGGCGACCGCGGAAATGCCACCTGCCGCAGCGCCTTTCATGCCCACGAGCAGGAAGTGTTTGCGGAACTCCTGGGCGATGAACTTTGCCTCGGCGCCGACGAAATGAAGCACCTCGATAATGTGGCCGTTTCCCGCCATTGCGCCGCGGGTGGCAAACACCACGGTCAACACGGTCGCGGAGAGCATCAACACCAACACCGCGATGCCGAGCGTCACGGTCGTGCGGGCCATCGTTATCAGCCGGTCGACCCAGGTTCGATGATCGTCGAGCGAGGCTTGCGGGATTTCCGCAACAAGCCGGTCCCGGAGCGCGCTGAAATCAGGCGGGGCCTTTTCGTCAATCGTGACGACCACGAGTCGCGGAACCGGCAACTGGTCGATATCGAGACCGGAACCGAGCCACGGTTCCAGCAGACGGGCGGTGGCCTCCCGGTCGACTATGCTTGCGGAAACGACACCGGTAAATTCCTCGGCAATGCGCTTGGCGGCGGCGAGCGCGGCTTCCATGTCGAGCCCTTCCTCCGGCCTGACCTGGATCGTCGCCTCGCGGGAAATCTGGCTTTGCCAGGCAACCGCCGTCTCGCGAACCAGAGTGACCGAACCGAGCGTCAGGCAGGACAGAAACGTCATTATGGCGATCACGAATACCAGCGCGGTGCTGGCGACGTTCTGCTCCGGCACGATGGGGGTACGGCGCGGCCGGCCTGACCTGCCGCGTAAACCGGCCAGGCCGGCGAATCCCGGACTTGGTGGCGAAGGCCGCAACGCTTCACTCATAAATGTCGAGCCTCCCGTTTGCCAATATCATGCGACGGGCGTCCACCTGGTCCATCAACGCCAGATCGTGCGTGGCAATGACGACCGCCGTACCGGAGCGGTTAAGTTCGATGAACAGGCGAAGCAGGCGCCGGGCCAGCGGTGGATCGACATTACCGGTCGGCTCATCGGCAAGCAGAATCTCGGGCTGTTCGATCAGCGCGCGGGCAATAGCCGCACGCTGTTTCTCGCCGCCCGACAATACCGGCGGCAGAACATGGGCGCGCTCTCCGAGGCCGACCCACTTGAGCAGTTCCAGCACGTCGTTGCGGTAGTCGCTCTCCTCGCGCCCGCGAACGCGCAGCGGCAGGGCCACATTCTCGTAGGTCGTCATGTGGTCCAGCAGACGGAAATCCTGAAAGACAACACCGATGCGCCGCCGGAGTGCCGGAAGCTCCTTCCTGGTGATTCGCGCCCGATCCTTGCCGAACACCGTTATGAGACCGCGCGTTGGTTTCAGCGACATGAACAGCAGCTTCAACAACGTCGTCTTGCCGGCGCCGGATGGGCCGGAGAGAAACTGGAAGGAACGCTCGGGAAGATGAAACGAGATATCGCGCAGGATTTCCGGGCCCATGCCGTAGCGCAGTCCGACGTTTTCGAAGCGAATCAATGTGAGCCCCTTCCGAGCGTATTGCGCATCCTGTCGCGTCGGCGGACCGGTCGCGAAGCATTAACCATTTCGGTTTACCCCCTAAATGTGATTTGCAAAAGGATGCCACGACGAAATGGCCCGTGAACCCGTTTCACGCCCCGTTTCGGGCGAGATTTTGACGCAACGGACCAATCGCAGCGGGATCGATTTCGCCAGCGACCGAGATGTCGTGGAGGCGGAGTACGAGACGGTGGTCGGCCGTTACCAGAAACTCGATCGCACAATCTGTGAGGCCGCCGCCGAAGATGCTTCCCCATTCAGCCTCGACGTATTTACGGGCGACAACGGAGATAGCCGAACCGACAGTGCGGGACCCGCTTTCTGGCTGATCGGCGCACTGCTGGTAGTCGGTGCGTTCTGGATATCAGGTGGGCATTCGCTGATGCCTGCGGGCGGCGTTCGAACCGCATCCGTGCAGCCCAATCCGCTAACGATCGAGCATGTGCATTCGAGCATCGAAAAACGCGGCGGGCAGGCCTTTCTCCTGGTTGACGGCTCCGTTGCCAACAACGGTTCCGAAATGCTGGCGCTGCCCGATCTCATCATACAGGTAAAGCTTGTCGACGGATCGATCACGCGGTACCGAATTGCTGGTGGAACCGAAATGATCGTTGCCGGCGGGCGCTACGTGTTTTCGAGCAGGCTGGGCGCGCCGGAAGCAGGAGTCGAGAACGTGAAAGTAATCATGCAGGGCGGCAACTGATGCCGGTCGTCAGGGGCAAGCAAATCGAGGTCCTGTTCGCAGCTTCCGCCATCGCAAGGCGCAATCTGGAACTGGCAAAAGAGATCGCGGAGAAAGCGGGTGACGGTCTGCTGGTCATCTCCGTTTTGAAAGGCTCATTCATCTTCGCCGCAGACCTGATCAGGGCCATGCACGATGCAGGCGCCGAGCCCGATGTCGAATTCATCATGATATCGAGCTACGGAGCCGGCACGACCAGCGGCGAAATCAAGCTCATCCGCGATATCGACAGCGACGTCAAAGGCCGGAACCTGCTTCTCGTCGATGACATCCTGGAATCGGGCAAAACGCTTAAATTCGCGCGCGAACTAATGCTGTCGCGCGGCGCTGCCAGCGTTTCGATCGCTGTGCTGCTCGACAAGCGAATGCGCCGAACGAGCGACATAGAACCCGATTATGTCGGCTTCGATTGTCCGGATTATTTCGTGGTGGGCTACGGCATGGATGTCGGCCACGCATTTCGCGAACTGCCTTATGTGGGCGTCGTCAAGGGGGATGCCGGCCATTGACCGGCGATATTGGTAACGGGAAAAACATGGCGAAAATTCTTGTTGTCGAGGACGACGAATCGGTGCGTGACTTCACCGCCCGCGCCCTGCGCGCCTCCGGTCATACTGTCGATACAGCCGATGACGGCGACAGCGGGCTGGAGCGGGTCAACGCCGCCCGTGGCGATTACAGCCTGGTACTGTCGGATATTCGCATGCCGGTGATGGACGGCATCGAGATGGCCAAGAAGGCCGCATCGTCGCATCCGGACCTGAAAATCCTGCTGATGACCGGTTATGCAGAGCAGCGCGAGCGCGCTGCCGATCTGCAGGACGTCATCATCGATGTGATTGCCAAGCCGTTCACACTTACGGAACTGCGGAGATCGGTGGAACAGGCGTTGCTAGCATAGCAAGAGTGGGCCCGCTTCGGGTCCGGCTCTATTGCAGTTCGAGCAAACGCTCCAGATACTGCTTTTCCAGATCCGGAGATAGCGCGTTTCCGAGGCGCTTGCGGATCGCTTCAAGGATTTCGCGGGCGCGCTGCACGTCGATTTCGTCGGGAATGCTGACGCTTTCGCCGAAATCCGGACCGGTGGTCGCCTGCGGCCTGCCGAGCGGATCGCGATCGCCGCGGTTCTGACCGCCCATCTGCATGCCGTCGCTGTCGCCCTGCATGGCCTGCATCTGGTTCATCATGTCGTTGGCGCCGCGGCGCAATGCCTCCAGGGCCTCGCCCTGGTTGCCGGTCGCCCGTTCGCTGTCGCCTTCGCCGAGCGCTTCTCCGGCCCGGCCCATCTCACGGCCCGCCTGGTCGAAATTCTCATCGGGTTTGATGCCAAGGCCGCGCAATCCTTCCATCAGTTCGCCCAGTTCGCCCTGCAGTTCACCCTGGCCCTGCTGCAACTGGCGGAGGGCTTCAGCAAGCTCGTCGGCGGTCATGCCGCCCATGCCGTTTTCGCCTTGCTCGCGACCAGTCTGGTTCTCGCCGCGCTGCTGTCCCTGACCCTGCTGGCCACGCTGCATCTGATCCATGCGGAAAGTTTCGTTCAGCAATTCCTGCTGACGCCGCATGATTTCGCCGAGCTTGTTCATCTGCTCGCGCATCTGGCCCTGACCTTCGCCGTTTTGCTGCCCATTCTGGCGGCCAGCTTGCAGGTTGTTCATCATCTCCTGCAGTTGCGACAGCAACTCCTGGGCCTTGTCGCGGGCGCCGGACTTGGCAAGCTGCTCAATCTGGTCAAGTAACCGGTCGAGGTCGCTCTGACGCAATTCCTGTCCGGTTGAAGGCATCTGCTGGCTCATCTGCGGATTCTGCAATGCGCGTTCGGCAAATTCACGCAGGTATTCGTTCATCGCATCCCGCAATTCCGCCATCAAACGTTCGATTTCCTCGTCGGTAGCGCCGTTTTCCAGCGCCTGGCGCAATTCCTCCTGCGCCTGGCGCAGCCGCCTTTCGGCCGCAGACAGATCGCCATCCTCTATGCCGAGCGCGATTTCCCAAAGATAGTCAACGACATCGCGCAACTCATCATCGGAGACGGCCATCTCCAGCCGGCTTTGTGCCGACATCAACACCAGATAATGCGCCATGGTCTCGAACGTATCTTCGGGCCGCAGCGTAACGGCCTCCATCAGATCGAGAACGCGCCGTTTCATGTTGGCGTCGAGGGCCAGGATGCGCCGATGTTCGATCACGGCGCGAGCCAGAGGATTGGAGAACGCCCGTTCCGGAAGGATGAAACTTCGTTCGTCGCTGAAGGCTTCCTGGCCGGCGTCATCGGTTGCGGCAAGGCGCGCTACAATGGCCGTACCGGCCCAGGGATGCTGGGTCAGGTCGCGGCTGGTCTTGTACTCGGTTACCCTTGCGCCGCGCCGGGGCAATCGCAGCGGAAACTCGGGCGCTTCGTAGAGTGGACGGGCGTCGCCGTCAGGTTTTTTCGCCTGTTCGAACATTGCCCGCGCACTGGCCGCACCATAATCGTCCTTGATGATGTACTGGAGATCGAGCGTACCGTTGACGGCCCGTTTCGGCTCCCCGGCAAATTCGATCGACGGCGGCAAATCGGGAACGATGCTGAAAGTCCACGATTCCAGCACCTCGTCGCCTGCCTTGAGCTCCAGTGTTCCGTCCGTTCGCAGCGCGGTCTCGAATTGTTGCGGCTGCGCCGGCTTCTCCTCATCGGCGGCTTCCTTCGCACCGATGCCCAGTACGGCACCGTCGGCGCCTGTGTAATCGAGGGCCAGAACGGAGTTTGCGCCGGTAGCCCGTAGCGTGACGATACTACCGGCAGGTACCGTGAATACACTCTGACCGGCCCGGGCCGGCTGCGTCATGAAAATCGGTGGCTTGCCGGTATAGGCAGGCGGGGTGACCCAGGCATCGACACGCGGCGGTACCGTAACGACCGAGTCGTGCCGGTAGAGCGGATCGGTAACGGCACCGCCACCCGCGCCAAGAGACCAGGAAAAAGCGGTAACCAGCAACAAAGCCACGATGGAGCGCAAACCCCAGGGATCGCGCTCCGGCACACCGGTTTTCGGCAATCCGCCTGAAAGCCGGCCCAAGCCCCTTGCGATGCGCTGCTTGTGTTCGCGCCAGAGCGCCTCGGAGAATGGATCGCGGGTGCCCGCAAGCCGGTCGCTCTGTGCGCTCACAGGCGAATGGCGCAGCCGGTTGATGTCCTCGATGCGCCGGTCGATTTCATTTGTTCGAGGCAATCTGAAACGGGTGAGCGGCCAGAGTGCCGCAACCGCGGCGATGGCAAATACCGTCGCGGCAGCTATGCGCGCCCAATCAGGCACAATCCGGAACAGACCGAACCAGGCCGTACTCAGATAGAGACTCAGTACGATCAGGACCGGCAACAACAACGGCCACAGCCGTTCTACGAACATCGCCGCGAACGCAAAGCCGCGCGTTCGCCTGAGGCGATCCAGCAGGATTGCAGACGATGCGATATCGCTCATGGCCGGCTGATCACTGTGAATATGCGCGTTTTCGGGCGGCGTTGCATGCGTTCAAGATAACATCAAACGCGGCGAAGGCGAGGCGATTTCGCAAAATCGTGATAAACAAACGGATAATGGGGCGGCCGTATCCCTTTCAAAGCCAGTCGGGAACCGAGTCCAAGCCAATGAGCTCATCATAGGTAGTTCTCGGGCGTACGACGTGGAAGGTGTCTCCCCTGACCAGCACTTCCGGCACCAGAAGCCGCGAATTGTAGGTGCCCGATTGCACCGCGCCATAGGCGCCGGCCGTCCCGAATGCAATCAGATCGCCGGATTGCAGACGCGGCAGATCGCGATCCAGCGCAAGATAGTCGCCGGTCTCACAAACCGGTCCGACCACGTCAGCGACCATGCGCTGGCCTGTCGCCGCCTTCTGGTGAACCGGCCTGATCTCGTGATAGGCCTCGTATAGCGTTGGCCGGATCAGATCGTTCATCGCCGCATCGACAATAATGAAGTTCTTTTCGTCACCCTCCTTCAGATAGATGACCTGCGAAACCAGGATGCCGGCATTGCCCGAGATCAGCCGTCCGGGTTCGAAAATGACCTTCAAGCCAAGTTCGGTCACATGGCGGCGCACCACTTGTGCATAGGCATCCGGCAAAGGCGGAGGCTGGTTGTCTTCGCGATAGGGAATACCGAGCCCGCCGCCGAGATCGATGTGGCGGATGTCGTGGCCGTCCCGCCTGAGAACATCAACCAGTTCGGCGAGAATCGCGAATGCGTCGTCGAAGGGCTGCAAGTCGGTGATCTGGCTGCCGATATGCATGTCGATCCCGACCGCCTCCACACCGTCGAGCGCGGCGACCCGGGAATAGACCTTGCGTGCATGACCATAAGGGATGCCAAACTTGTTCTCCGCGCGGCCCGTGGAGATCTTGCGGTGTGTGCGGGCATCGACATCAGGATTTATACGCAACGACACCGGGGCGATTACACCCGCGGCAACGGCGCGTGACGAAAGCAGTTCGAGTTCCGGTTCCGATTCGACATTGAAGCAGTGAATGCGGTTCGCCAGCGCGAAATCCATTTCCGACGCAGTCTTGCCGACGCCGGAGAACACGATCTTCTCGGGCGGTACTCCCACGGCAAGAGCGCGGCGCAACTCTCCTTCCGAAACCACGTCGATGCCCGCGCCGAGATTGGCGAGCGTCTTGACCACCGCCTGGTTGGAATTCGACTTCATGGAATAACACACCAGCGCGTCGAGTCCCTCGAACGCTTTGGCAAAAACCCGGTAGTGGCGGGTCAGCGTGGCCGTCGAATAGCAGTAGAACGGCGTACCGACGGCTTCTGCGATAACCGGCAGCGGCACGTCTTCGGCGTGGAGAACGCCTTCGCGATACTCGAAATGGTTCATGGCGGTGATTTACTCGATCAACCCGTCGAGAATGAACTTCTTGTCCTCGGGCTCGCGTGTTTCCTCTGACGGATTTTCGCCACGCGCTTCAGCCGCCGCCTGCGACGGCGTGTCGAGCGAACCGCGCCGGCCGCAGCCGGACACGACGACCGACATCGCCACCAGTAACAATACGATTATCCCGAATCGCGCACCCATTGTTTGCAGTCCGTTCCCTGCGGAAGCCAAATCGGATTTACCCATAGCCAAATTTC
>JBFIBB010000099.1:0-11365 GCA_041582695.1 Rhizobiaceae bacterium | reverse complement strand
TTTTTGGATCTGCGCATTGTTGGAAGCTGGAAAATGGTCAAAAAATGTGACGTTAATTGCAGAAACCCGATTGCCTCAAAACGCGAGCACGAAGGTGAGGAGGGTTGGGAGGGTTGGCACAAATAGTTCAGTAAAAAACTGGAAAAAAGAATCCAAAATCAGGCATTTCGTGATTCGAGAATGCATTTCATAACGCGACGTTTGTGCGGCGACCTGTCAAAAGATAAACAGACTTCTATCGGACCGATCCCGCCGATCGTGTGCAATTAATTTCATTTTCGTTCGCCTTAAATTACCAATCGGTCGAACTGATTTTCAACTCTTTAATCATGTTGGGCCACGCGGTCCAAATTTCCGCTGGATTCCACCAAGGCTGGCTATGGGCAGAAAGATGCTTGCGATACTTGGTCCGACGTTCCGCCGGCAGCAGCTTGAGCGCGTCGGTTAGTCCACGGACTTTCACGCTGTCGCAAAACATGCTCCATTCCCATTCCTTGCCCGACCTTGGCGGACCGGGGATGTTCTGCGTCAACACCATGTTGGCGAAGGGATTCTTCAAGCCGATAAGTGCCGACAACTTGAGCCCCTTTAAGCCGACAAGGCGGCGCTCAATACGGACTCCTTTTCCTCCCTTCCATTTTGGGTCCTTCGCCAATCTTTTTGCCTTACGGTCGTAGATAAGTGTTTGGTTGCCTTTATTTTTACCGATAACAACGCTCTCCACGACCCCGTTCATGGTCCACCGCATTGTCGTTGCCGTTTGCTTCGGCAAGAACAGGAAACCATCCATGCGTACTCCGTGTAGATCAACCGCAACATCGATCCGGGTCACTAGTGCATGCTTGGCAATAGACGCCCAGCCGTCGTCAACTAGAGAAACCATTGCGGCATGCAATTCAATCATGCCTAGTTGACCAAGATCTTGCGGTACGAACTCGAGTCGCATCTTTTCGGCGATCTTAGTCAACTTGTCGTATCTGAGTTGAAAAAGGGGAAGTTTTTTGAAATCTACTATGGAAGGAAGAGCAATTCGTTTTGCGATCTTATATCCCCCTTTCATGCCGCCGGATGTGGGTGCGAACAAGTCGCTATCGTCAAGGGATGCAAACACCGAACGATATAGATCATGGGCAATGTCGTTGTTCGGTGGTGTGAATACCAGCGATATCTTATCAATAAAGGGAACGGGACTCTGGCTGGCATTTGAGCCATCAAGAGATACAGGTGGATTTTCCGATAGGGTTTGGGTCTTGTTAGAATGCTTAGGCTTTTTGATAATGGTTATGGGCATCGCATTGCGAACAGTTTTCACTCATTACCCGATGTGACTGTTTCAGGTAGAGAGCCGGATCCAAATTATCGGTGCTCGGCAACGAACATCAAATCTACCCGTTGCGCGAAACGGCTGCAATATCGGGGACAAGCCTATCGATCATTTTTCGGCGCCGTATAGGAAGCCCAGCTCCAGACCTGGAAACTTAACCTTTTCGATCCACCGGCGTTGGTGATCAGGATCGAACTTATCGCCATAGCTGTCACTGGTCAGCGCACCCTGGCTCCATCCGCCGATTGCCTGCAATGTCGCCGGTGGCGCATCGCAGCGACGTAACGCATCGCGAAACGAATGGCGGAAACTGTAGAAAGCTTGCCGCGCTTCCAACTCGATTGCGGCGGGTAAAAATGTTTCACGGAAACGTCTCAGCGCATAGGATGCCCGATTTCCATAGCGGTCTGGTTTCAGACCGGGCAGCAACCATGGATCGAAATCTCTGTTTTTCCTACGCCTGCGATACAGGTCGAGCAATCCGATCTCGATGAGTTCGGGGTGAATCGGTACCTTCCTTCGACTTGTCGCCGTTTTCACCGATTTCATAACTGCATCCTCACTGCCGTCTACAGGAGCGTCGACTTCTAGATACCACGTTCCGCCATTCGTCTTGCAGACGTTGTCCACCGTCAGTTGGCAGACTTCATTGTGCCTCATGCCCATGAACAAACAGATCAAAGGCATCCAGAACCGCCACGTCCGGTCGGCCTTTTGATATGGTTTCGGTGACCCGCTGGCGCAGCTGCGATAAAATCCCGAATTGAAGAAGCGGACGATCTGCTCGGGAGTGAATGGCAGCCGCTTCTCGGCGTCGCTCAAGCGAGATCGCTGCATTGGGCGCAGTCCGATGGCAGGATTGTCCGGAATCAGTTTCCTGCGCGTCGCCAGAGACAAAATATTCTGCAAGGTATCGAGATATCGGGCCTGGGTTGTCGGCGAGAGCCGAGGCTTGTCCTGTTCTTCTCCTCGCCGGATTGCGCCATCGAGATCGATAAGCGGGTAGAGCTTGGTCCGGTTCGCAGGAATCCGAGCCAGTTTGCTGCGAGCCCGCTGGCAAGCATCATAGTCGACAAGGCTGACTGGCGTTTCGTCCCCAATCAGTTCCCTGACAAGCGCCACCTGTGACTTTAGCTTGTCTTTGCTTTTTTCAGAATCACTGTTTGCGTCTGATTCCTCAAGACGTGTCGCAAGGTATTGATCGCACAACCGGCCGAAGGATGTTCCCGATCGAATTACAGGGTCGAACAAGGTGTCATAGAATGTGCGGTCGTAGTTATTGTCGTAGCGTGCCAGCTTTCGCCTTTGAATTTCAATGAGCGCTCGTCTCACGAGGGTCGCGAACTCATCGCGGACCACGCCGCGATCGCCAATCTTTGTTTCCTCGGCAACTTCTATCTGGTCCCATGTTGAACTGATCCACTCATCCTGACGTGGATCTCCCGGAGTCAGCAGAACCGAGAGTTCCATTTCGGCGTCCTGCCGCCTGTCAAGAAGGTCCTCGAGGTCGGCCGGCGGCTGCTCGCTTAGCCTGAGCCGTAAGTTGCGGTCCGTTCTTTCGACATACCTGCGAACCAGTTCGGTGAGGTCAGGCATTGCGTTCGGGCTGCGATCGGGCACGTGGGAGCTGGACACATCCGGCACCGCTGCCCTGAACCGCGCATCCCAAACCACGTCTTCCAAGCTTCGGCGTCTCTTTGCCTCCGCCTTGTCAACCGTATTCAGTGAGAACTGGATGACCTGCCGTTTGAACATGGGCACGAGCTTTTGCGGCACCCGGCGTCGGTAATACCAGATGCCGTTCCGGCATTTCAGATGATAGGAATCAGCCACTGTCTGCACGTCCGAATGTGTACCACATCTGTGTACCAGCAGGGAGCGCTAACTAACTGATTTTTTGTAAAAGCTAGGAATATTCCTACCTTAGACAGATATTGGTGGAGCCAAGGGGAGTCGAACCCCTGACCTCTTGAATGCCATTCAAGCGCTCTCCCAACTGAGCTATGGCCCCACGCGCCGGACATGCGCCGGCAAAGAGGTCTGGCGGCAAGTGCTGCCGCCGAACGCGGCTTTAGCGAAGGCCCGCCGCAAGATCAAGGAAATTTCTTCGATCATCCCGTGTGCGCGGCGCTCCGGACGCCGCAAAACGGATCAAACCTCGTCGTCGTCGCTGCCGACCTTGATAATGCCGGACACATCTTCGTCGTCGTCGTCCTCGTCGTCGGCAAGGAAGGTATCGTCCTCGTCGCCGTCATCCTCAAGATCGATCACGTCGTCATCGGAATCATCGTCGACATTCGGGTCGGCGGGCAGATCGCCGCCAACATCGTCATCCTCGGCGTCTTCCAAAGAGACGAGTTCGGTATCATCCTCGTCATCATCGGTCTCGACATCGGTATCGACGTCCTCGACTTCGGGTTCTTCCTCCTCCTCGGAGGATTTCAGCGACGTTTCGAAAAAGGAAAGCGGGTAGCTTTTGCCCGTATACGGTGAAACGATCGGATCCTTGTTCAGATCGTAGAACTTGCGCCCGGTTTCGGGGTCGATGCGTTTTGTGCCAAGTTCGGGTTTTGCCATGAACATTGCCTCATTCTTTGCCATGACGGCCGCTCGAACCCGCAGCGGATGCGGGCTGGTTCCGTCATAATTTTCCGGTCCCCATAGCTTCATGAAGGTTCGGTGTCAAAGCCTTATCTCGGCGGGCCGCGGCGCAGCCGCCATCTGCGCCGGGACTCGGGGATGACCGGCCGGAAAAGCCGTGCTACAGCCACAGCCGCGCCCGAAGGGCAAGGACTTCATTGACGGAACAGACAAACGATGAACCACCATCACAAAACGCGAATGGCGACCGCGAAACGCACAGGTCCGTTGGCAGGCCATGCGCGCGTGCCGGGCGACAAGTCGATATCCCACCGCTCGCTGATGCTCGGAGGCCTGGCAAGCGGCGAGACCCGCATAACCGGCCTGCTGGAAGGCGAGGACGTGCTGGCGACCGGCCGCGCCATGCAGGCGATGGGCGCGGTCATCGAGCGCAGCGGCGGCGAATGGCGCGTCCGCGGAACGGGCAATGGCTGCCTGTTGGAGCCGCAAGAACCGCTCGATTTCGGCAATGCCGGAACGGGCTGCCGGCTGACGATGGGACTTGCCGGCGTCTACGACATGAAAACCGTGTTCACCGGCGACGCCTCGCTCCGAAGCCGCCCGATGGGGCGCGTACTCGATCCGCTGCGGCAAATGGGCGTGCAGGTGGAAGCCGCGGAAGGCGGAAAACTGCCCGTAACGCTGCGGGGACCGAAGGTGGCGACCCCGATCACCTATCGCGTGCCGATGCCGTCGGCGCAGGTCAAATCGGCGGTGCTGCTGGCCGGGCTCAATGCGCCGGGCATCACCACAGTGATCGAGCCTGTGATGACCCGCGACCATACCGAGAAGATGCTTTCGGGCTTCGGCGCCCATATCGAGGTCGAAGAAGACGCTGACGGCGTGCGGACCATCCGCCTGCAGGGTCAGCCCGAGCTCGAGGGCCGCATTATCGAGGTTCCGGGCGATCCTTCCTCGACGGCGTTTCCGCTGGTGGCCGGGCTCATCGTGCCCGGTTCGGACATCACGATCGAGAACGTGCTGATGAACCCGACGCGTACAGGCCTGATCCTGACGCTGCAGGAGATGGGCGGGCAGATCGACATCATCAACTGGCGCGATGCCGGCGGCGAGGATGTTGCCGATTTGCGCGTACGGCACTCGGACTTGCGCGGGATTTCGGTTCCGGCGGAGCGGGCGCCATCGATGATCGACGAATACCCCGTGCTCGCCGTCGCAGCCTCTTTCGCCGAGGGCGAGACGCTGATGAACGGGTTGGAAGAGCTGAGGGTCAAGGAGAGCGACCGGCTCGCGGCGGTGGCGCGCGGCCTTGCGGCAAACGGCGTCGACTGCTCCGAAGGCGAGGCATCGCTAGCCGTTCGCGGTCGACCCGGCGGCAATGGCCTTGGCGCGGTGTCGAAAGACGCGGTGGTCGCCACCCATCTCGATCACCGTATCGCCATGAGCTTCCTAGTCATGGGTCTGGCTTCAGAACGGGCGGTGACGATCGATGACGCCGACACGATCGCGACGAGCTTTCCGAACTTTGCGGAACTGATGCGGGGGCTCGGGGCGGAGATCGCGTGAGCGTGGTTGTCGCCATCGACGGCCCGGCCGCATCGGGCAAGGGCACGCTGGCGCGCAGACTGGCGGCGGAATACGGGTTTCACCATCTCGATACCGGGCTGACCTACCGCGCGGTCGCCAAGGCACTGATGGACAACGGCGCGGCGCTCGACGATCCCGCTGCCGCGGAAAATATGGCGCGAAAACTCGATCTTGCCGCCATGAACCGCGGCGTGCTTTCGGCCCATGAGGTCGGCGAAGCCGCCTCGAAAATAGCCGTGATGCCCGAGGTACGCAGGGTGCTCGTGCAAAAGCAGCGCGAATTCGCCGACCGGATGCCGGGGGCGGTGCTCGACGGGCGCGACATCGGCACGGTCGTCTGTCCGGATGCGGCGATCAAGCTCTATGTGACCGCTTCGGCGGAAGTACGCGCCGCGCGCCGCCATGCCGAAATCATCGCCGGTGGCGGCGATGCGGAACTGGATGACATTCTCGCCGATATCCGCCGCCGCGACGCCCGCGACATGGCGCGCGCCGATTCGCCGCTGAAGCCGGCGCCCGATGCCCACTTGCTTGACACAAGCGAAATGGATATAGAAACCGCGTTCCGCACGGCCAAAACGCTTGTAGACAAGGCATTGGCGGCGCGGAAACAGGAAAACCGGTAAGTTTCACGGTTCGCCAACGCAACTCAGCGCCACATGGCCGGAATGTTCCGCGCCCTGACATGGCCCCGAAGGGCCGGATTTGCGATTGGCGGACGAACGCAACACCAACCAAGGCGCATGAGCCGCGTTCGAAAGCGGCCCCAATCAGGAGTAAAAATGTCCAAATCCAATCCGTCGCGCGACGAGTTCGCCGCGCTGCTTGACGAGAGTTTTTCCGAAGAACATTCCGCCGAAGGCTCGGTCGTCAAAGGCACGATCGCAGCCATCGAAAAAGACATGGCGATCATCGATGTCGGCCTGAAGGTCGAGGGCCGGGTTGCGCTGAAGGAGTTCGGCGCCAAGGCCAAGGACGGTTCGCTGAAGGTCGGCGACGAGGTCGAGGTCTATGTCGAGCGCATCGAGAACGCGCTTGGCGAAGCGATGCTGAGCCGCGAAAAGGCCCGCCGCGAGGAAAGCTGGGTCCAGCTCGAAGAGAAATTCGAAAAGGGCGAGCGCGTCGAAGGCATCATCTTCAACCAGGTCAAGGGCGGCTTCACCGTCGATCTGGACGGCGCTGTCGCCTTCCTGCCGCGCAGCCAGGTCGATATCCGTCCGATCCGCGACGTCACCCCGCTGATGCACAACCCGCAACCCTTCGAAATCCTGAAAATGGACAAGCGCCGCGGCAATATCGTGGTTTCGCGCCGCACCGTGCTTGAGGAAAGCCGCGCCGAACAGCGTTCGGAGATCGTGCAGAACCTCGAGGAGGGCCAGGTGGTCGAAGGCGTGGTGAAGAACATCACCGACTACGGCGCCTTCGTCGATCTCGGCGGCATCGACGGCCTGCTGCATGTGACCGACATGGCATGGCGCCGCGTCAACCATCCGACCGAAATCCTCAATATCGGGCAGACGGTCAAGGTGCAGATCATCCGCATCAACCAGGAAACCCACCGCATTTCGCTCGGCATGAAGCAGCTCGAGGCCGATCCGTGGGGCGATATCGGCGGCAAGTACCCGCTTGGCAAGAAGATCACCGGAACGGTGACCAACATCACCGATTACGGCGCGTTCGTCGAGCTGGAACCGGGGATCGAGGGTCTCATCCACGTCTCGGAGATGTCCTGGACCAAGAAGAACGTTCACCCCGGCAAGATCCTGTCGACAACGCAGGAAGTCGAGGTTGTCGTTCTCGAGGTCGACCCGCAGAAGCGCCGGATTTCGCTCGGCCTGAAGCAGACGCTGGAAAATCCCTGGGAGACGTTTGCCCAGACCTTCAAACCGGGCACCATCGTCGAGGGCGAGGTCAAGAACAAGACCGAGTTCGGCCTGTTCATCGGCCTGGAAGGCGATGTCGACGGCATGGTTCACCTGTCGGATCTCGACTGGAACCGGCCGGGCGAGCAGGTGATCGAGGAGTACGAGAAGGGCATGGTCGTCAAGGCGAAGGTGCTCGACGTCGATATCGAGAAGGAACGCATCTCGCTCGGCATCAAGCAGCTTTCAGGCGAAGGCGGCGGTGCTGCGGGCGGCGAACTGCGCAAGAACGCGGTCGTCACCTGCGAGGTCACGGACGTCAAGGAAGGCGGACTCGAGGTCAAGCTGGTCGACACCGGCATCGAGACCTTCATCAAGCGCGCCGACCTGTCGCGCGACCGTGGCGAGCAGCGCCCCGAGCGGTTCTCGGTCGGCCAGAAGGTCGATGCGCGCGTGACGCAGTTCGACAAGAAGTCGGGCAAGGTCACCGTTTCGATCAAGGCGCTCGAGATCGCGGAGGAAAAGGAGGCCGTCGCGCAGTACGGCTCGACCGATTCCGGCGCTTCGCTCGGCGACATTCTCGGCGCCGCGCTGAAGAAGCAGGGCGACGAATAGCCGTTCAGCAAACTCGAAAAGAAATGGGCCGCGGACAACGTCCGCGGCCCATTTTCTTTGTCTCAGCCCGGATCGACCGGACGGTTAGTGTTTCAGCGAGCTTCCCGGAATGTTCGGCGGCAGCGTGTCGTCGCCGCGGTGGGAGGTTCGGGAGACCGCCTCGAGTTTGGCCCGCAGATCGGAAATCTGCTCTTCGGCCGCCTTGTACATTGCCTGGAACTGCGCCAGGCGCTGGTTTTCGGCCGACAGGCTCTTGATCGAGTTCTTCAGCTCCTCATTCTGCTGCTTCTGGTAGTCCAGCCCCATCAGGTCTGACATGTAGCGCAGATTGACCTCCGACAGGTTCGCCGTCTTGGCCGATAGTTCGCGCTTGGCCGAATCCAGTTCGCGCCGCGCGCTGTCCAGTTCGGCGCGAATGGTCATTTTCTCGCGCTCGGCATTCTGGGCGGAGTGCTTGGCCTCGGCCAACTGGTCATGCAGTTCGCGTTCCGCCTGCTCGAACAGACGCAGCCGCGATTCGAGGTTGTTGAGCTCCGAGCGCTGCGCGTAAAGCTCGCCGCGGAGCCGGTTCGACATCTCGTTGCTCTCTTCTTCCAGCCGGGCCTTTTCGGAGGCCAGCGCGTCCAGCCGCGTTCTAAGATCGGCGCGCTCCTTCTGCAGGCGCGCGGTTTCGCGCTTGGCGGTCTCGTACTCGCTGGTCATCGACTGGTAGCGGCGCGTCTCGGCGTCGAACCGGTTGACGAACTCGTCATAGCGGCGGCGGACTTCCGATTCCTGCTTCAGCGACTTGCTGAGATCAGCGGCGAGAATGGCATTGCGCTCCCTGATCGATTCGTTTTCGTGCTCGAGCTTGAGATTGGACTCTGAAGCCGCGTTCACCGCGGCCATCGCCTTTTCCAACTCCTTTTCGAGGCGCTGGATGTTTTCCTCGCTTGCGGCCAGCGCCATGCGCCCGTCATTGAGGCGCTTGCGGGCCATCTCCAGTTCCGAGGAAAGCTCCGACTCGCGAATTTTCATCGCCTCAAGCATCGCTTCCTTCTCGGAAACGGCCGTTTCGATCACCTTGACCTGTCGCTCCCTGCGCAGGTTGTCGTCGCTCAGCTTGTTGTTTTCGTTTTCGAGAATTGCGTTGCGGTGGAACTCGGACTCGATCGACGGCAGGAACGATCCGGTATCGTGCATTGCTGCCCGCGTCTTGGTCAGAGCTTCGGTCAGCGCCTCGATATTGCCGATGATATTGCGGAAATCGCCGTGAAACTTCTCGAACTCATGCATTCGAGGGCTTTTGACTGGAACCGGCTTGCCCGGCAAGGTGGAGGAGGCGCGTTCCAGCACCTCATCGACCAGGGAATCGGTTTCAGCCGACTCCTCGGTTTCGGTATCGGTTGCCACTTCGGAAATCAGGTCGGCGCTGTCCAGCTCCAACGCGAGTACCGATTCTGCTTCCGCTTCCTGCTCAATCTCTTCTTTTTTTTCGGATCTTCGCGAGAACAGCGAAAATATTCCCATGGGTGTCTCCTAAAATCCCCGTACGCGAGACAGTCTGCCCATAGCCCCGGCAAACTCCCCAATGCCCCGCATTCAAATTACGGTATATGCCACCGGGTCACAACCGATTTCTCCCGCGGTTGCGCCTTTATTGGCAACCATCTGATTCCATGACCGGTATTGCGAACTGCAGCGGCAACCTACACGCGAGCAGACGCACACGAAGCATAACACCGGTCGCATTCGTGGCCGAAACTGTGTTACGGGGGTTGTGAAAGGCGCGTTCAGGCCGCGTCGCGCCTGTCCTTTTCCGTACCCGGCGCCAGAGACACCGTCAGTCCGTCCAGCTCTTCCGTCATCAACAATTGACAGGAAAGCCTGGATGTATGGTTAACATCGAAGGCTTCGTCAAGCCTGTCGACCTCTTCATCGAGCGCATCGGGCAGATTTCTCATCCAGTCAGGCGCGACGTGCACATGGCAGGTGGCGCAGGCACAGGCGCCGCCGCATTCGGCCTTGATGTCGAGGCCCCAGTCACGAATGATCTCCATCACGCGAAAGCCCTCTAGGGCCTCCAGGCGGTGGTGGTTCCCCTGGCGGTCGATAACATTGATATGCATGGATTTCAGGCTGCCTTGAGTTTCTTCTGCAAGCTGGTGGACGAGGTTGTGTACTGGAAGATCACACGTTCGCCGGGGCTGACGATACGCTTGGCCGCCTGCGACATCAGCGCCGCCTCGTGGAAGCCCGAAAGGATGAGCTTCAGCTTGCCCGGATAGGTGTTGATGTCGCCGATGGCGAAAATGCCCGGCTCAGATGTCTCGAACTTCTCCGTATCCACGGGAATGAGGTTATGCTCGAGATTGATGCCCCAGTCGGCGACCGGGCCGAGTTTCATGGTCAGCCCGAAGAAGGGCAGCATGCGCGACGCCGTGACTTCCTGCTCGCCTTCCGGGGTCTTGACGACTGCGCCGGCAAGCGTGCCTTCGGAGCCGCGAAGTTCCGACACCTGGCCCTGGATGAAGGTCAGCTTGCCCGCCTCTTTCAGCGCCCACATCTTGTTGACGCTGTCCGGCGCGGCGCGGAATTCGGGCCGCCGGTGCACCAGAGTCACGGATTTTGCGACCTTTTGCAGATTGAGGGTCCAGTCGAGGGCGGAATCGCCGCCGCCGACAATCAGCACATCCTCGCCGCGGAAGGCTTCCATCTGGCGGACCGCATAGAACACCGACTTGCCTTCATAGGCTTCGATGCCGGGGATCGGTGGGCGTTTCGGCTGGAATGAGCCGCCGCCGGCGGCGATCACCACCACCTTGGAGGAGAACTCCTTGCCCAGATCGGTCGTTACCCGGAATGTCCCGTCCGTCTGCCGCTCAAGGCCGGTAACCATTTCGCCATAGTGGAATTTCGGACCGAAGGGCGCGATCTGACGCAACAGGTTCTCGGTCAGCTGCTGGCCCGAAATTTCGGGAATTCCCGGAATGTCGTAGATCGGCTTTTCCGGATAGAGTTCCGCGCACTGACCGCCCGGCTTGTCGAGAATATCGATCAGGTGGCAGCGCACGTCGAGCAATCCGAGCTCGAACACCGCAAAAAGCCCGACAGGTCCGGCGCCAATTATCACGACATCAGTTTCAATCACGTCCGACATGCAGTTCGTTCCCAGTCTTGTTCAGGCGGAAAGGCGCCGCCATGAATAGCCGCCTGCCCTGGAGGCCGAGCCGGCGGCTGGTTGATAATGGTGCGGAAGGCGGTCGATGCGGCCTTCCTCAAGGCGTCGCAGCGCGATCGGGTTGGAAACGGAAAATTCGTCAATTCCCGTGCGCAGCATATGGGGGATCTGGTCGATCAGCACTTCGCCGGTCGCGCGAACCGTGCCGCCATAGCG
>JBFIBB010000098.1:0-11404 GCA_041582695.1 Rhizobiaceae bacterium | reverse complement strand
GCAATTTCTTCCGTCGAATGGGTCTTCTCGCCGGTCAGCGTCCAGGTCGCGCTGCCATTCGGCTCCGATGCCAGTGCGCCAGCGATCGCGCGGGCGATGTCGTCGCGCGCAATATGGGCGATCCTGCCATCGCCGGCAGCGCTGTACCACTGGCCGCTCGCCAGCGCCTGCGGCAGCGCCATGAAAAGGTTTTCCATGTACCAGCCGTTGCGGAAGATCGTGTACGGGATTCCTGTCGACTTGATCGCTTCCTCGGTCTGGTAGTGATCGGGTCCAAAGGTGATGCGGTTGTCGTCGGCGCTCGGCATCGAAGTGTAGTAGATGCGACCGACATTCGCCTTTTTCGCCGCATCTACGGCCACCTTGTGCTGGCGCAGCCTGGTGCCGTGACTATCGAGTGCATCGGTGGAGATGATCAACAGCCGATCGACGCCGGCAAGCGCGCCGGCCAGCGATGCCGGATCTTCGAAGTCGACGCGACGCGTTTCGACTCCGCGCGCCGCCAGGTCGGCAAGCTTTGCGGTGTCGCGCGAGCCGGCGATCACATTTCCGGCAGGCACATTGAATGTGTCGAGCAGATGGCCGATCACGAGGCGGCCCAATTTTCCCGATGCGCCGGTAACGAGCAGTTTCCCGTTCATCATTTACCCTTTCAAGTTGGTATTGAATGATTATGTTGTCTCAATTACTTTGTAGCTCTCATACTGAGAGTGCCGGCAACATAGGCATTCTGGAAGACGGGAAAAGAAGGCAGTTTCGCCGCCGATGGTTACCTGAAAGGAACCGCCATGAGTTCGCACCTTACCCTTGCGGAAAAGCTCAAAGAGGCCCAGGGGAACATGTCGCTGGAGAAATGTCCGGTCCGGCAGGTCATGCAGGGCATATTCAGCAAGTGGAGCACATTGTTGTTGCAGGCGCTTGGCGAGCAGCCCTATCGTTTCGGCGAATTGCGCCGCCTGGTGCCGGATATCTCGCAGCGCATGTTGACGCAGACGCTCCGCGACCTGGAGCGTGACGGCTATGTCTATCGCAAGGTTTTTCCGACGAAACCGCCGAGCGTCGAATACGGTCTGACCGATCTCGGCCGGTCCATGCTGGAGCCTCTGGGCGGGCTGGTTGGCTGGGCCGAGGCGAATTTCGCCGCGGTTGAGGCGGCTCGCGAACGGTTCGATTCAACGGATTAGCGGCAAGCCGCATTTCGGTACATCACCCCATGTGAATGAGAAACCGGCGCTGAATCGTCAGGGACGCCAGAGCGCGCTGATCACCTCGATGGTCGCCTGCTTGACTGGCTCGATGACCGGGGCGAGCAGCGCATTGCGGTCGAAAACGTCCGGCTGATCACGAAGCGATTTGCGCAGCGCCGTGCCGAAGGCCATGCGCAGTTCGGTGCCGATATTGAATTTCGCCACGCGGGTTTCGCGTGCCAGTTTTTGCCGCGTCGCAACGGGAATGCCGCTGCCGCCGTGCAAGACAAGCGGAAGGGTCGTTACCGCTTCGATGGCGCGGACGGCTTCGAAATCGATGCCGGCGGTCTTTTCGGTTTTCAGGTGAACGTTGCCGACCGAAATGGCCAGCGCATCGGCATTCGCCTCGCGGTCAAAGCGAGCCGCCTCGTCGGGCGAAGTACCGGCAGACGCAGCGCCTTCCGCATAGCCGACAAAGCCGACCTCGCCTTCCACCGACACGCCGGCGGCATGGGCTCGCTCGGCAATCGCAGCCGTTCGGTCGATGTTTTCCGAGATCGGCAGTTTCGAGCCGTCGAACATCACCGAGGTAAAACCGTAATCGATGCCTGCAAAACATTCCTCTGCCGTGTAGCCATGATCGATATGGCAGACCACGGGCACGGAAGCCTGGTCTGCCAGCGTCCGGAACATCTTGCCCAGAACCGGGACCGGAATGTGTTTGCGGCATCCGGGGCCGGCCTGCAAAATGATCGGGATGCCCGTCTCCTCGGCAGCCTCGCAATAGGCGCGCGCATCTTCCCAACCGAGCACGACCAGACCGGCTATGGCGCGGCCGCCGGTCATGGCCGGCTGCAATACATCGGTGAGCGATACAGCCGTCATTTGAATTTCGCGATCATGTCCTTGATGCCCGGGATGGTTTCGATCTGCCATGCGTGATCGGGCTGGAAATACTGGACAAGCGGCCGCTGCGACAGGCCGCCCAGGATGGTGAAATAGTACATTTCATAGCCGGGCGCGACGACGCAGGGATGATACCCCTTGTCGAGAATGACCGTTGAACCGTCGACGATGTGGTAGGCGTCGCCGATCTGGCTATCCTCGCGCTGAACAAGCTGCATGCCGAAACCCTTTCCTGGACGGAAGCGGAAATTATAGGTCTCGTCGTGCCTTGTTTCTTCTGGCAGGCGGTCGGTGTCGTGCTTGTGCGGCGGAAAGCCCGACCAGCCGCCCTGGCCGACCGTGAAGAGCTCGGAGACCAGCAGGCGGCCGACCCTATCGCGGTACTTGGTGCCGAGAATATGCTTGATCTTGCGGTGGGTCTTCGTGTCGTCGGAGCCGTACTGCACCAGGTCGAGCTCGTCAGCGCGTATGTCGAAGGGTTCAAGGACCTCGCCGTATTTGGCGCCGGCGACAAAAACCTCCGCAGCATCGCTTTCGCAGACAATTGAAGCCTTCGCCCCCGACGGGACGTAAACGCCCTCTGGTTCACCATCCCAGACATCGGATCCGCGATTGCCGAGAGCGGCAAAGGAAACACCTTCAACATCGATATCGACGGTGCCCGTGGCCGGCACGATGCAGGTCTCGTAACCGGGTACGGCGTATTCGAAGGCCTGACCGCACTCAAGCTTGACGATGTTGAAGTAGTTGAGCGGCACGCGGCTGTCGCCGGCATCGATGATTGCGCGGTTCCGGTTGTCGAAAGGAGGAATATGCATCGCGGTGATCCTCTCAGCCCGACGACATGCCTGGATGGCTGGCCATGAATTCATCCAGTTCGGACGGGGTCGGCATTGCCGGAGCGCAGCCGACACGCGAGACGACGATCGCCGCTGCGGCCGAGCCGCGTTCGACGCATTTCCTGACCGGCAGGCCGGCGGCGTAGGACGCAATGAACGCGCCCATGAAGGAATCGCCGGCGCCCGTCGGCTTGAGCGCGTTTACCTTGAAGACGCCGGTGGAGAACGACCCGTCGGGCGTGAACGTCACCGCGCCTTCCGGACCTTTCTTGTAGACGACGATCCGGGCGGAGGTTTTCGCCAGGTTTTCGGCAAACGCCAATCCTTTTTCGCGCGCTCCGGCCATGACTCCGAATTCGTCGTCATTGCCGATGATGATGTCGCAGAGGCCGGCCGCGTGGGAGTAGACGGCGGCGGCCTCTTCGGCCGACGTCCAGGAATAGGGGCGAAAGTCGACGTCGAAAATGATGGGCAGCCCGGCCTTTTTTGCGAGTTCGAAGGCCAGCAGCGTCGCCGAACGGGAGGGTTCGGAAGCGAGCACGGTTCCGGTGGTGATGAGCGCGCCGAATTTGCCGTAGTCGACGGCGCGGACGTCGTCCTCGTTCATCTGGAAGTCGGCCGCGCCGTTCCGGTAGATCACCGACTGGTGGTCTTCGACGCGGCTCTCGATAATGGCGAGCGAATTGCGGAATTCGCCTCTTACCGGGCGCACATGGTCGGCGTTGACGTTGTATTTTGCCAGGCCGTTGAGGCAGAAACGCCCCACCGCGTCGTCGGAAACGCAGGTGACGAGCGACGCCTTGCAGCCGAGTTTGACCATCGCCACGGCGATATTGGCCGATGAACCGCCGAGGCAGGCATAAAAGTGCTCGACTTCCTCTGTCCTGGTACCCGGCGGATCGCCGTATATGTCCATTCCGGCGCGGCCGATGACGACGAAGTTGTTTTGCGAGAACCGGTCCAGGTCAGAGGCCATGTTTATTTTCCTTAAATAGGCGGAGAAGGCGCTTTTGGCCTGCTTCCGTGCGGAAGCGAAGCTCGCGAGACATCTCACCGATGAAAATGCCGGGCGCGCCGCCCCCCAAATTGAGCTACAATCTCTAACCCTCGAAAAAATCGGAGTCCATGCCGGCGACACCGTTGTCAATCCGGCGAAGCGGCATGCGGCCTCCACAATTTCCCGGTACCAAAGTTACGGCGACAGAACTCGCAGCTTGACGGATAAGCGTAATTACCGTTTAGCTGAATTGCAACCGGTTGCAAAACAATTTTGGAGAGGTGCGGATCGCCATGGAAATCGGTATCGGCATCGTTGGCGGCGGCTATATGGGCAAGGCGCACAGCGTGGCCATGCGAGCCGTCGGCGCCGTGTTCAACACCACCTTGAGGCCGCGGCTTGAAATGATCTGCACGTCGAGCCGTGAAAGCGCAGCGGCCAGGGCGGCGGAGTTCGGTTTTGCCCGCCATACCCATGAATGGCGGGTTCTGGTCGGAGATGACCGTGTCGAAGCGGTGGTGATCGCCTCGCCGCAAACATTGCATCGCGATATTGCGCTCGCGGCATTCAAACTCGGCAAGCCGGTGTTCTGCGAGAAGCCACTGGGGGAGACGGTCGAGCAAAGCCGCGACATGGTTGCGGCGGCAGAGGCCGCAGGCGTGGCGAACATGACCGGCTTCAATTATATCCGCACCCCGGCCTCGCAACTGGCGCGCAAGCTGATCGTCGACGGGGTGATCGGCGACATCACCTACTTTCGCGGCGAGCATACGGAGGATTTCTTTTCCGATCCGGATCAGCCGGCCACCTGGCGCAGCCACGGAAGGTCGAACGGCACGATGGGCGATCTGGCGCCGCACATGATCAATGCAGCCCTGGCGCTTGCCGGACCGATCGCCTCTCTGTGCGCCGACATCCAGACCGTACATGCAGAGCGCCCTTCCGACAACGGGCCGGTGACCGTGACAAACGACGATCAGGCGCATTTCCTCTGCCGCTTCGAAAACGGAGCGATGGGCTCGCTCTATTTCAGCCGCGTCGCGACCGGACGCAAGATGGGCTACATTTATGAAATCAGCGGAACGAGAGGTGCGATCCGTTTCAACCAGGAAGACCAGAATTCGCTGTGGCTCTACGAGGCCGACGCGACGCCGGAACTCAGCGGCTTCCGTCAGATCCTGACCGGTCCGCTGCACCCGGACTATCTGGCGTTCTGTCAGGGACCCGGGCATGGCACCGGTTACCAGGATCAGATCATCATCGAGGCCCGCGACTTTCTGAAAGCGATCGAAACCGGCGAACCGGTCTGGCCGACATTCCGGGACGGGATGCTGGTCAACCAGATCATCGAAGCAGCCTGGCTTTCCCATGAGCAGCGGCAATGGGTCGAAGTCGCCGATGCATGACAGCGCGCCGGCTACTACCGAGCGGCACCGGCGCAAATGGCAATTGATCTGATTTCACAACTGTTTGGGCGGACAACGTGATGGCGAGATTCAACTGGGGAATTATCGGCGGCGGCGAAGGCAGTCAGATCGGGCTGGCGCATCGCGTTGCTTCCGGCATGGACGACACGTTCGCTTTAAAGGCGGGCGCGATGGATGCCGATCCGAAACGGGCGCGCGAATACGGCATGCGGCTGGGACTGGCTGCCGACCGCGCCTATGGCGATTGGCGCGAAATGCTCGACGGCGAAAGATCACGCGAAGACCGCATCGATTTGGTGACGGTGGCAACCCCGAACGCCTCGCATTTCGAGATCACCAAGGCGTTTCTCGAGGCCGGATTTCATGTGCTTTGCGAAAAGCCGATGACGGTGACCGTGGCGGAAGCCAGGGAAATCGTTGCGATCGCCGAAAGCACGGAGCGCATTTGCGCGGTCAACTATGGCTATTCCGGCTATCCCATGGTGCGGCAAATGCGGGCCATGATCGCTCGCGGCGACCTCGGCAAGGTGCGCGCATTTGTGGCGGAGTTTTCCCACGGTTTTCACGCCGATGCCGCCGATCTCGACAATCCGCGCGTGCGCTGGCGCTATGATCCGAAACAGGCCGGCCTGTCGGCGCAGTTCGCCGATTGCGGCATCCATGCGCTGCACATGGCAAGCTTTGTTCTTGGCCAGGAGGTGGAGAGGCTCTCGGCGGACTTCGCTTCGTGTCTGGAGGGGCGCGAGCTGGAGGATGACGCGCTCGTGGCGCTCCGCATGGATGGCGGCGCGGTCGGCAGGCTTTGGACAAGCTCGATCGCGATCGGCCGGATGCACGGGCTGACGCTGCAGGTCTTCGGCGAGAAGGGCGGCATGCGCTGGGCGCAGGAGCGTCCGAACCAACTCTACTGGACTCCGATCAACGAACCGGTGCGGATCCTCGAACGCGGAGAGTCAGGCCTTGCCCCGGAAGCAAAACGCGCATCCTGGCTCACCATCGGGCACACTGAGGGAGTTCCGGAAGCTTTTGCCAATATTTACAGGGATTTGGCGGAAGACATTCTTGCAAGAAAAGAGGGCCGGAAGGCTGATCCGCTGGCGCTTGACTATCCGAAGGCAACCGACGGATTGCGGTCGATGGCGGCAATCGAGGCGGCTGCCGCATCAGCGAAACAGGGCGGCAAATGGGTGGATGTCCGGCCGGGTTGAGACCGGAATCAACCGACAGAAACCGGGCGCAAGGTCTTGCGCTCGACGACGGAACAATCAAACAGCCTCGAACGCTGGGGCTCTCCGGGCCTTTCGACCATGGCGACCACGAGTTCGACCGACGCCATGATGATGTCGCGCGTCGGCTGGCGAATTGTCGACAGCGCATAGGCCTCCCATCCCGCCATCGCCATGTCATTGAAGCCGAGAAAGCCGATATCGTCCGGGATCAGCATGCCGCGGCTGCGGGCGGCGTCCATCGCGCCCATGCAGATGAGATCGTCGCCGCAGAAAACCGCATCCACCGTCTTTTCCGACAGAAGCGTGTGCATCGCCTCACGGCCGGCGCCGTATGAATAATTCGCGGCGTACCGGATGTCCGTTATATGCTCGCCGGCTTCGGCCATGCGCTGCCTGAAGCCTGCCACCCGATCCTGTGTCGAGGTGGCGCCTTCCGGTCCGCCAACTACTGCGACCGAGCGGTAGCCGCGCGCCAGCAATGCGTCGGCGGCCATGACCCCGCAGGCGCGGTTGTCGATGCCGACGACCGTCACTCCCGCTCCGGGCGCGATGCGCCCGAAGGCGTGAACCACAGGTACGCCGGCATCCATGAACGATCGGGCGAACTCGGGCGGCAGGGTTGAGGTTGCAACCACCACACCGTCAACACGGTACTGCTTGAGCATCTGAACCGAATGCGCCGGATCGGTTTCGTGAGAAAGGTTGACCAGCAGCGGACGCAATCCGCGCTCCTGCAGCGTGCGGGTATAAAGATCGAACACTTCCAGGAACACCGGGTTCTGAAAATTGTTGGCGACCAGGCCGATGAGCTTGGTGCGGTTTGTCGCGAGGCTGCGCGCGATCAGGCTCGGGCTGTAACCCAGCTCGCGCGCGGCTTTCTCGACCTTGCTGCGGGTTTTGGCTGAAACGCTGGCGCCGGCGGTAAATGTGCGCGATACGGCAGAGCGTGACACGCCGGCCTTTGCCGCTACTTCCTTCAGGGTTACCGCCATGGGGGACCGTTTGTTCCGCGCCGTCGGGATCGAAAGGTAGCGATATCGCACTGGTAATGCAACCGGTTGCAAGCATACCTGCTTCGAGGCGAATCCTGCCGGATTTCAACGAGGTACCGCCATCTTGGGCATATGAACAATGGATGCGATTTGCCCTTGCTTGCCGATGTCGGGGCGAAAGACAATTTGCAAATTGGCCGCATCGCCGATTAAGACCGGTTGATGCCCGAGCAGGGAAGTCGAATAGCACATGGACGACGAAAAACTGCCGCAAGACCAGAAGCCCCCCACAACCGCCGTCCGGCGGGCCAATCCTCGTTGGTGGCTGCGGTCTGAATCCGGTGTGATCCTGTTGCTTGCCGCTTCGATCGTCTGCTTCGCCATCCTCTCAAACAACAAGGCGCTGTTTTCCGGGCCAGGGATCATCCGCTGGATGGTTTCGTCTGCCGAATTCGCGCTGGTTGCAGTTCCGGCTTCGCTGCTCATTTCCGCCCGCCGGTTCGATCTGTCGATCGGGTCGATTATCGGATTCTCGGGAATGGTGATCGCATGGCTGTCCGTCGTTGCGGGTTATCCGGTCTGGTTTGCCATCGGTGCGGCGCTGGTGCTGGCGGTGGGGATCGGATGTGCCAACGGTCTGCTCATCGCGATATCGGGGATTCCCTCCATCGTGGTGACGCTTGGCAGTTTGTTTGTCCTGCGCGGGCTGACGACCCTGATCGCGGTCCTTTCAACCGGCCGCGTGGTGATCGGTGGTGTGCGCGAAGCCGCTGCCGGCGACAGGATTTCGCTGGCATTCGGCGGAGAAATGCTTCAGCCGGTGTTTTCCTGGTTTGCCGCGCAGGGCTGGATCGGTATCTATGAAGCCGGACACCGGGCGGGCCAGCCGATCGTTTCGGGAATTCCCATGATCGTCATCTGGGCGTTGATCATGGCGGTGGGCGCCCATGTTCTGGTCAGACGCCTGGGAACCGGAAAGCCGTTGTTGCTGTTCATGTTCGCCGCATTGTGCGCGGCCGTTGTCGCGGCATGCCAGGTCAATGCATTCGGTTCCGCGGCCACTGATCGTGGCGAGTTCGCGGCTATGGAGGCCATTGCCGCCGCATTCATCGGCGGCGCCGTACTCGGCGGTGGCAGGGCCAGCGTACCGGGAGCGCTTCTGGCTGCGATCCTGTTCGGTCTCGTCCGCGAAGGCGTGCTCTACGGTGGCGGCGAGGCCGCGCTGTTTCATGTGATCATCGGCGCACTTCTGCTTCCGGCAATCGCGATCAACCGATTCGTGCAGCGGCTCCGGCCGGACTAGTAATCATAGATATGCTCCAGCCCAGCACCGGCGTTCGACAGGGTGGGAACAATCCGCTGCAATTGGCTGACGGGCGCCACAATCCCGGTGCGCCATTTGCCGGGAACAGCCGGCAGCGCGTAGGAGAACAACGTCGCAGCGCCTGGCGGCGGCGCCACCGGGCCGTCGGATACCACAGTCATGAAAATCGTGCCGTTGCCGCCGATCTCGACAAAACGCAGACCTCGATTGATCAGGCGCGGCACCATCTCCGTGAATGCCTGATAGCGCCTGGTGACAAATATCGCGCCATCGTCGCCGAAATCGGCCAATAGCTGCGTATCGGCCTCGTCCTTGATGGCGAGTTCCACCGGGCCCTTGGCCCAGACATGGATGTCGAGAAGCGCCGGATCGGATGTGGCGGCGAGGCCCGATGCAACCAGATCGGCGTAGCCCTGCTTGATCGAGTAGGAAAGGCCGAAGGCGAGCTTGCGCTCATACGAGCGGATGGCGCTGGTGCCTGTCGCTGCGGGTATCGACCACAGTTCGGCGCGCTTGTCGGCGTAGTCGAAACGGTACCATGGCACCTGGTCAAGGAAAGCGGCGTATTCCGTAGCGACGTTCGCCTGGAAGCGGTCTTCGGCGACCGGTTGCGGCGCGGCGATACCAGTCAACCTGCCAATGGCGTTCTCGTACGCCCACTGGAGGGCATGTTCGATGGTGTGGCTGGTGCCGATGACCACCAGCATGACGTGATTTTGCGTGTTGAACGGATAGGTCCGGGTGGCGCGGATAACCATCGCGTAGTCCTGCCAGAACCGTCCGATGTAGGCCCAGTAGGGAAAACCGTATTCGCGATTGTTTTGCACAAAGCCGGCATATTCGCGCGCCGCATAGACAATCGCCCATTCCGGATAAGTGAGAAAGGTCGATTCCTCAGGTCTTCGATATCCACGGATCGCATTCGCCTCTGCGCGCACCGCCTCGGGAACCGGAGCGGCATCCTCACGGACGATGCGCGGCATGACACCCGTCGTCGCCAAACCGTAGGCCAGTCCTGCGATGGGCGTCAGCAGCACGATGACGATCACGAAGGTGATCGCCTTGATCAGCCTTTTCAGCCAGCGCAGCATCGCATTCAGGCGGTCACCGCGCCAAAAACGCGTTTCGACAGCACAAAGCCGATCCATACAGCCGCGCCGCCGATGACCAGATGCGGAAGATTTGCGAAGAAGCGGGCAGGGAACTCGATATCCGCTATGCCGATGATGCCTTCAACGCCGTTGATGAAGATGCCGGCGTCGAGGCAGCCCGATCCGGTGACGAATCCGAGGATGCCGTCAAACAGGTATACCGATCCGAACAGCTTGAAATAGATCACGGAAGCGCGGTGCGAGACGATGGCCGCGGCCAGCGCCCACACTCCCGAGAAGCCGTGCAACAGATCGTCCCACCATTGCAGCGAAAACAGGCCGAACATGTAGCCGTTTTCGTCGTTGAACGCCGGGACATAGCCGATCGCCACGACGGCGAAAAACATCGCCGCGTAGGCGATGCCAAGTTTCTGGATGAGCGTCATGACCCTTCCTCGAACGAATCGCGGAAATCATATCGCCAAAATCGATTATTTGCAGGCGGGTTTTTTCACATTCCCACCGGCGAACATCCTAGAGCAACGGAGTCTTGCCGACGACTTGCGACCGGGCGATCCATGGAGTCTGCCGGCCATCGGTCGCTTCGACCACCTGACGTTTCAGCGCGAGGTAAAGTTCGTCCAGGTCAAGAGTGCCGGATTCGTCGATGTCGAAGCGCGGATCGGTTCGATTGCCGAATATGGACGCTATTGCACTGGTAAAATAGCCGCCACCGGCGGTAGGGCTCTCGAGCGAGAACTGGCGTCCCTTCGATGCGGCGATGACGGTGATCGACCCGTCTGCGGCGCTCAGAAGCGCGTCAGCGGCACCATCGTTGGTTGCCTCCCCGACGCTGCCCGAATGGCAGGCGTCGAGAAACACGAAGGTCCGCGGGCTCAGCCCGGCCAAGGCTTCCGCAAAACGATGCCAGGAAAGGCCCGAAGCCGAAAGATCGTCGAGCCGGGTGTTGCGGGTTGCCAGATAGAACTGTCCGTCATCGGCGCGGATGCCGTGACCGGCGATGAAAATCATCGCCGTGTCGCCCGGGCTGCTGTCCGCACGGATTTCATCCAGGGCGGCGCCAATATCGCTTTCCAGCGTTTCGGAATCGAGGAACGGGCCGATGATCTCAATGGCATCGTAACGGCGGGAGCCGGAATTGCGGATCGATTCGGCGAAATTGCGCGCATCGGAAACCGCGAAATCAAGGCGGCTGAGCCGGTCGCTGTCGGCGTAGATGTCGGTTCCGACGGCAATGACAAACAGTTTGCCGCGTTCTGCCTGGCGCTCGGGCAAGCGAATTTCACGCGTGGCGCTCTCAAAGCCGTTTGCATCGACGGCAACCAGGCTCAGCCAATCGGTTTCGGGCAGTTGGCCGATCGCCAGCGTCCCCTCCCATTCTTCCTCGCCAT
>JBFIBB010000097.1:0-11446 GCA_041582695.1 Rhizobiaceae bacterium | reverse complement strand
GTACCGGCGAACAAGGATGAACCAGACATGAATGTCCCGCTCAGAACGCATTCAATTCAAATGTTCCAGAACATTTCCACCGTTTCTGAAACCAAAGCGGTGTCTGCTGCGTAAAGAATGGAAGGAGGAACAGAGATGATTTTCATGCTTGCAATTGCAATGGCCCTGACCATGCTGATCGCAACCGCCGTAGCGCTGGTCGACGAAGCCGACAAGATGCGCGTCGAAGCCGAGACCCGTCAGAAGCGCAGCGACGCCAACGGCCGTTTCTTCTGATCCCTTCAGGGTAGGAGCCCGATGGGGGTTAACCCCGACCGTCGCAAATCGGAGCGATCGTCCCGAATTTCCGGTTGAAACTCGCCATATCGATATTCGGCACAATCCGCATCAACGGTGCAGGTGTTTTGCTGTCCCGGCCAGGTAGCCGTAGTGCGGCGACCTGAGCCGGGAAGAGTCTTCTATTTCATTCATGGCTTGCGTTTGCGTTGTGAAACCTGATTCGACGTTCGTCCGGCGGATTGAGGACCGCCGAAGCGATTTCGCCGCGGTGCAGCCCTATATCCTTCAGAATGCGGTCATCCAAGGCGCGCAGTTGCGCAATAGCGATGGCATTTGCGCGGGATTCTTGGTGCTTGCGCCAGGCATTCATCAACCAGCGAGTGCCATGTGTGAACGGGTCCATGGCTCTCGCCGAGGTACCCGATTTCGGGAAACCGTATTCCCTGCTTGTGAGTGACATGTTGGACATCAAACTATCTCCATTTCTTCTGTACCGTGTCCAAAGGGAAGCGGCCGCCAGGATTGGTTTTGGTCGCTTCCCGTTTTCCGTTCAGTTTCTGACGCGCTCGATGACAACCGGCACCGGCCGGCAGACCGTGTTGCATACGGGCGAATGCATCTGGGCATACGACAACAGATCTTCGAGTTCCTGTTCCGAGCAGTCCGCTGCCACATCCATCCGAATTCGGATCTGCTCGTAACCGGCGGAAACGTTGTCATCGAGGCCGAGGAGCCCTTGCAGATCAAGGTCGCCTTCGAGTTCCGTAGAAAGCCGTTCGATCGTGATGCCGCGGGCCATAGCGTGCAGAACGAAAGTGGTCGTAACGCATCCGGCGAGCGCGTGGAGCAGAAATTCGACAGGATTTGCGCCCTCGTTGTTGCCCAACAGAACCGGCGGTTCGCCGTTCGTGAATTCGAAACTAGATGCGCGGGACGCATCTTCACGGCCGGCGCCGTAGAAATCCCGGATCATTGACCGGTTCTCGCCGCCGTTGATCCACTGATTGCGTGCGCGGAACTGAAACTTCGCCAAACTCTTGTCGGCCTTCAAAGCTTCAATCGTGTCGATGGCAGCCTGGACATCCAGGCCGTTGATGTATTGACGCTCCATTTGAGCGGCTGTCTGTGCGGACATTGTTTATCTCCTTTGTCTTTTTCACTGGGTTGCTGCCGATCCTCCAGGGACTGGCAATGACCGCAAACTATGTCTGGACAGGAATTGGAGTTAGTGCGAATTTTGCCAAAAGCGGTCTTTTTGTGCCAAATTGAAGTCAGCCATGAATCACAGCGAAATGGAATCTGTGCAGGCCCATATCGTAGCCCTGCCTGAAACAGCCGGCTCCGCGCTCTATGGTATGGTCGATGTGCTGGCGGCAACAGGAACGCTTTGGAACGAACTGGTCGGAGACCCACGCGGCGGAAGGACGATCACACCGTTTATTGTCTCAAACTCGAGAAAGAAATTTCGTTGCGGCAACGGGATTCCGGTCGATCCCCATTTCGATATCGCGGAACTTTCGTCTCCGGAAATACTTATTCTCCCGGAGCTATGGCTTGCACCGACCGATGATCTGAGCGATCGCTACGAAAATCTCAAACAGTGGATACGCAAGTGCTATAGTGAGGGTAGCATCATCTATACGGCATGTTCAGGCTCGATACTTCTCGCCGCTACCGGTTTGCTTGATAATCGCAATGCGACATCTCATTGGGGTTACCAGGATCTATTCCGAACCCGCTTTCCGTCAGTGCGTTTTGATCCGGCTCCAAACCTGACGATAGCTGATCCCGCCGGGCGAATTGTTACCGCAGGAGGCACGACATCGTGGCACGATCTCGCACTCCACATCATCTCAAGACATGTTAGCCCCGGTGAGGCGCTGCGCATCGCGAAGGTTTATCTGCTCAAATGGCATGCGGAAGGCCAGCTTCCTTTTACCTGCCTCGTGAGGCGCCAGCCTCATGCGGATTCGATGGTTCGCCGGGCGGAAGACTGGCTTGCACAGAACTTTCGAACGCCGCAGGCAGTAGCGGCCGTGGTCGGCGCGGTCGGCATTCCCGAGCGTAGTTTCAAACGGCGCTTCAAGGCCGCGACGGGTACGACTTTGATAGAGTATGTTCAGAATCTCCGGGTCGAGGAAGCGAAACGTCAACTCGAATCCGTCGACATCAATACGGAGTATGTCGGT
The DNA here is from genome assembly GCA_041582695.1 of Rhizobiaceae bacterium. GTDB lineage: Bacteria > Pseudomonadota > Alphaproteobacteria > Rhizobiales > Rhizobiaceae > JAWKWH01. The sequence goes on along the minus strand of JBFIBB010000097.1, from coordinate 8,978 downwards.
GTGTCGGTTGGTTACGAAAACCAGGCGTTCTTCAGGCGTCTGTTCAAACGCGCGACAGGACTGACACCGGCGGCGTACAGGCGGATGTTCCAGCCCTTTGTGGACGGAAATCCGAGCGCGGTATAAAGCGCCCTCGTGGCAGGGCACCTGAGCTTTCTTGTAGGTGGATACACTTCCAGCAACTGCGGGACCGACACGTCGGCGCAATCCGGTTTGTCGGCCTGCCTCTGTGGCAAACTATCGGTCAATCCGTTGATTCAATCGCTCCCGGAGTTGCCTCTTCAGCATCACCATTCCGCGTCTCTTCGGGCTCGGATATCCGCTCCACCGAAACGACCATTTCATCCTCCGCCGTCGAGAAGATCGTCACGCCCTTGGTCGCACGGCTGGCGATACGGATCCCGTCCACCGGCACGCGAATGATCTGGCCTCCATCCGACACCAGCATGATCTGGTCATCGACCTCGACGGGAAATGCCGCCACCAGCCGGCCGATCTCCTTGCGCTTCGTCGTATCGGTTGCCTTCAGCCCCTTTCCGCCCCGTCCGATGACCCTGAAATCGTAGGAAGAAGAACGCTTGCCGAAGCCGTATTCGCTGACCGTCAGCACGAACTGTTCCTTTTCGCGCAACTCGGCGATCCGCGCCTCGTCCAGTTCGGCCTCGCCCTCCTCCTCGTCGCTTGCAACTGCCTCCTCGGCTTCCTCGCCCTCGCCGCGGCGCTCGGCGGCGGTGAGTTTCAGATAGGCCGTGCGCTCTGCCGGCGTCGCCTCGACATGGGTGAGGATCGCGATCGAGATCACCTCGTCGCCCTCCGCCAGCGAAATGCCGCGCACGCCGACGGAATTGCGGCCCGCAAACACCCGTACGTCGTCCACGCGGAAACGGATGCACTGGCCGTTGGCGGTGGTCAGGATCACGTCGTCGTTCTCCGAGCAGGTGTAGACGTCGAGAATCTCGTCGCCATCCTCGTCCAGCTTCATCGCGATCTTGCCGTTGCGGTTGACTTGGACGAAATCAGACAGCTTGTTGCGCCGCACCGTGCCGCGCGTCGTCGCGAACATCACGTCCAGTTCGGCCCAGCTGTCCTCGTCCTCGGGCAGCGGCATGATCGAGGTGATGCGCTCGCCCTGCTGCAGCGGCAGCATGTTGATCAGCGCCTTGCCGCGCGATTGCGGCGAACCGACCGGCAGCCGCCAGACCTTTTCCTTGTAGACGATGCCGCGCGAGGAGAAGAACAGCACCGGCGTGTGCGTGCTGGCGACGAAGATGCGGGTGACGAAATCCTCGTCCTTGGTCGCCATGCCGGTGCGGCCCTTGCCGCCGCGCCGTTGCGCCCGGTAGAGCGACAGCGGCACGCGCTTGATGTAGCCGGCATGGCTGACGGTCACCACCATGTCCTCGCGCTGGATCAGATCCTCGTCTTCCATGTCCGGCCCGCCCTCGGCGAGTTCGGTTCGGCGCGGCGTGCCGAATTCGTCGCGGATCGCCGTCAGCTCGTCCTTGACGATCTGCTGGATGCGCGCGCGCGACGACAGGATGTCGAGATAGTCGCTGATCTCGCCGCCGATCGTGTTGAGTTCGTCGGCGATCTCGTCGCGGCCGAGCGCCGTCAGCCGCTGCAGGCGCAGTTCAAGTATCGCGCGGGCCTGCTCTTCCGACAGATTGTAGGTTCCGTCGTCGTTGATCCGGTGGCGCGGGTCGTCGATGAGCTGGATCAGCGGCGCCACGTCCTTTGCCGGCCAGCGCCGCTCCATCAACTGCTCGCGCGCCGTCTGCGGATCGGGCGCCTTGCGGATCAGCGCGATCACCTCGTCGATATTGGCGACCGCAATGGCCAGGCCGACCAGCACATGGGCGCGCTCGCGGGCCTTCCGCAGCAGGAACTTGGTGCGCCGGCTCACCACTTCCTCGCGGAAGCCGACAAAGGCTTTCAGCATGTCGGCAAGCGTCATCTGCTCGGGCTTGCCGCCGTTTAGCGCCACCATGTTGGCGCCGAATGAGGTCTGCAGCGGCGTATAGCGGTAGAGCTGGTTCAGGATGACGTCGGCGACGGCCTCGCGCTTGAGCTCGATCACCACCCGGTAGCCGTCGCGGTCGGATTCGTCGCGAATGTCCGATATGCCTTCGATGCGTTTGTCGCGCACGAGCTCGGCGATCTTCTCGATCATCGTCGCCTTGTTTACCTGGTAGGGCACTTCGGTGACGATGATGGCCTCGCGGTCGTTGCGCATCGGCTCGATGAACGTCTTGCCGCGCATCATGATCGAGCCGCGCCCGGTCGAATAGGCGCTGGCGATGCCCGAACGGCCAAGGATGATGCCGCCGGTCGGGAAATCGGGACCGGGGATGATCTCCATCAGCCGCGACAGCTCGATCGCCGGATCGTCGATCATCGCGATGCAGCCGTCGATGACCTCGCCCAAGTTGTGCGGCGGAATGTTGGTCGCCATGCCGACCGCGATGCCGCCCGATCCGTTGACCAGCAGGTTGGGGAATTTCGCCGGCAGCACCGTCGGCTCGCTCAGCGTTCCGTCGTAGTTCTCGCGGAAATCGACGGTTTCCTTGTCGAGATCGTCGAGCAGGGAATGCGCCGGCTTCGCCAGCCGGCACTCGGTATAGCGCTCGGCCGCGGGCGGATCGCCGTCGATCGAGCCGAAATTGCCCTGTCCGTCGATCAGCGGCAGGCGCAGAGACCAGTCCTGCGCCATGCGCACCAGTGCGTCGTAGATCGCCTGGTTGCCGTGCGGGTGATATTTACCCATCACGTCGCCGGTGACGCGGGCGCATTTCACGTATTTCTTGTTCCAGTCGATACCCAGTTCGTTCATGCCGAACAGGATGCGCCGGTGCACCGGTTTCAGGCCGTCGCGCACATCTGGCAGCGCTCGCGACACGATCACGCTCATGGCGTAATCGAGATAGGAGCGCTCCATTTCATCGATGATGGAGATCGGCTCGATACCGTCTGGCGCGCCGGGTTCTCCGGGGTGTTTTTGATCTGTCAAAAGTCTGTCGCAATCTTGGAAGAATCAGTCTGCCGTTTATAGCGGATCGCCCGGCAAAACGCCAATTTAAGCCGCCGGTTTGCGGTCCGTTTAGCTGTGCAAAAACAAGACGTTAGTTGTGCGGTTTTGCGGCGCAGCAATTAGTTGTGGTCAAATTGCGTCGATCCCGTACGACATTCGCCTCTGGCGGCGGCTTGCGTGTCGCTGTAAGGCTGGTCCGGAGCTTCGGTTTTGCGAAAGGAAAGTTCGGCCTTGCCCGGCGCAGACTCCATCCTGAACGCCTTCGTGACGTTGATCGTCATCGTCGATCCTCCCGGTTTGGCGCCGCTGTTCCTGGCACTGACGACGGGCATGAATGCGGTGGAGAGGCGGCAGGTGGCGGTGCGCGCCTCGGTCATTGCGTTTGGTTTGCTGGCGCTGTTTGCGGTCACCGGTGCGGTTATCCTGCACGTGCTCGGCATAACGCTGCCCGCTTTCCGCGTCGCCGGCGGCCTGCTGCTCTTCTACATCGCTTTCGAGATGGTGTTCGAACGCCGCCAGGAGCGCCACGAAAAAAGCGCCGAGCGCGCCATCACCAAGGACATGATCCGCAACATCGCTGTTTTTCCGCTGGCAATACCCCTGATGGCCGGTCCGGGAGCCATTTCGGCGACCATCCTTCTGTCGGGAGAATTCGCCGAACCGGCGGCGCGGGCGATGCTGGCCGCCATCATCCTGGTCGTCTGCGCGCTCACCTGGCTCGTGTTTCTGGTGTCGGAACCCGTCGACCGTCTGCTGGGAGAAACCGGCCGCACCATCCTGACCCGCCTGCTCGGCGTAATTCTGGCAGCGCTCGCCGTTCAGTTTGTAGCCGACGGGGTGAGGGCGCTCATGGCGGCGTGATTTTTTGATTGTCCGTTTCTTAAATACCACAAACAAATTGCAAGAATAATGATTTGGATGCAGAGTATTGGCATGAAAAAAGAAAAGCGTTCCGACAACGATTCGGGAGTTTCTCATGCCGTATGATCCAGATTTTATTCAGGGCCGGACCATCCCGCTTCCCACGCCAAGCGAAAAAGTGCTGCATACGGCTTTCGGATCCGAATATATCCATCATCTGCGCTACTCTGTGCTGTTCAACCAGGCGCGCGGTTTTGCTGTCGTCTCCGCCCACAACATCGACGGATCATCGCTTCCCGCCAAGCAATACACGAAGCGTTCATTCAAACTCGATCCGGCGGTCAAACCGGCTTCGTTGCAGGTCGACGCCGATCGCGGATACCGCGAAAGCGCGGCCAAGGGTCTTGGGCCCAATCCCTGGGACCAGGGCCACATGGCGCGGCGGGCGAGCATGTCCTGGGGCGATGAGGAGGATGCGAAGATCGCCGAGCGCGAGAGCGATTACTGGACCAACGTCGCGCCCCAGCACGAAAACCTGCATGACGACGCATGGGGCAGCATCGAGGACTGGATGCTCGAGCGCGTGCAGGGCGGCGGAAAGCGCGCCTGCGTGTTCACCGGCCCGGTATTCACCGACGACGACCCGGAACACAAGAATGGGCCGGATGAAAAGCCGATCCGCATTCCGGCGGGATTCTGGAAGGTGATATCGGTCGAGTTGGGCGGCGCTATGCGTTCCGCCGGATTTCTGGTCTGGCAGCGCGACTACGACAGTGAGGAACCGCTTCCTTTCTCGCCGGTACTGGAGCAGGTGCGCCTGACCACCATCGAAGTCCTGACCGGATTGACTTTCCCGGCGCTCAGACGGTTCGACCCGCTGTTGTTCGACACCAGGGCGCGGGCGTTGACGCCCGGCGTCGGCCGCGCCCGCGAACTCGTCCGCACGCGGATGCTGCGCGGTATCGCCGCCGCGCCGCGCGGCGAGATTGCCGGAATCAGCGCAGATGAAGCGGTGCGCGCCACCGCGCCCGGCACCGCCGCGATAACTGGCCCTCGCGATATCGTGCTCTAGCCCCGGCCCGGCAGCTTCGCCGTCATCTCCCTGCCGCCGAGCCCGTCGACCTTGTCATGCGCGCGGATGACGACCTCGCTCACGCCTTCGGGCACGGTCACGCCGCCGAGGCTGCGCGTGAACGGTTGTTCGGTCTCGTGCGGATGCAGCAACACGCGCTCGCCGTAGACCGCGCCGTCCGGACCGACCACATCCCAGCGGTCGGCATAATGCTCCCAGCCGGTATCGTCATGGCGCACCGTCACATCGAAGCGGAACGTGTCGCCGGCCTCCGGCGTCACCTTGACGTCAACGACGTCCGCCTCGCCGGCAGTCGCTGCCGAAGCGAATAGCAGCATTGCTGCGACGAACAATGATCGGCACATACCGCAAGGATGCCAAAGCGGTACATCACGCACAAATCACGTTCGGTTCAGATACCGGATGTGTCGGCAAGCGGATGGCCGTCGGCGAATTGGACAAGATCCCACAGACTTCTCAACGAGATCGACGCAGTTTGTTTCCTGTTCTCGTGATAGTTGATCGAGACATACGAGAACCAATACCGGTTATGAATATGACAGATCATATCGATACCGCTTGGTCGCCCCGATCATTGGGAGTTTGACAACAGCGTTTGAGCGTTCAAATTGATGTTGAATATCAAACAAAATTCTCATAAATCACTTGGGATCAAAAAATACTTAAATATTACTTTCATATGATAATAAATATATTCATATAGACGGTTTTATATCATTAATATCGTCAACAATTATTTGATTGAGTAAGTAGCTTTTCTCCCAGAAACACTTATGAATGTTACTGTGTTTCCCTTGAATGTTACCTTCTGGCACTCCGATCCTTTTAAACGTGTTGGCAATTTGATAGTCCGGCAGAATTTCCCGCCCTTTACGCTCCAACTACCTGCTAACGGCTCTCCTGAAATGCTCCCTTCGATCTTGCCGTTCGACAAAAGCTTGATGACAGCTTTACCGGCAGTCAGCGTCTTTCCGGAGAGTTGTTCTTTTTCGACAGCATTTGCCGCTGCGATGTTGGCGAGCAACGCGCCAAATATAGTTATACACATTCCAATATGTTTATGCATTTCCCCCTCCAATTCATTTATTTCTATATTATGACATGAAGCGGCATATTCTCAAAATCAATATTTGCCATTCAGAGCATATCTGAAAAAATTGTATTATTCTGAATATGCATCTGCTCTAGCAAGGTTGCAATCTGCGAAGGTGCTTTCCAGGCACCAGCGAGGCGCCACCGGACGACAGTACAACGTCCATCGAACGGTTGGTTTTGTTCCTTCTGAACTGCGTCATTAAGAAGCCGGAATCTGAGCTTGCTTAAATAAAGCGCCCTCGCTTCGTCATGAGCGCCAATGACAATAGTCTGATGGGCAATGCGCGTCAGCACCACAGACGATCCGGCAATCTGCCTTTCGCACAAGGCGCATCCGGCTATGATGGAACGATGCGGAAAGCCAATACAAATCGCCGATGAAACAATCGCAATCTCAGATCGAAGTTTCGACCAGCGGGCAGGGTCTCTACGAGATTACGTCCGAGATTGCGTCATTCCTCGGCGCGAGCGGTGTTTCGACCGGGCAGTTGACCGTGTTTTGTCGGCACACCTCCGCGTCGCTGACCATTCAGGAGAATGCCGATCCGGACGTCAAAACCGATCTCGCCGGCTTTTTCTCCAGGCTGGTTCCGGAGGGCATGAACTGGCTGGTCCATACGCTGGAAGGTTCCGACGACATGCCGGCCCACATCAGGTCCGCTTTGACCGATGTATCGCTCACGATACCGGTCGCAGGCGGCGCGCTTGCGCTCGGCACATGGCAGGGAGTCTACCTGTTCGAACACCGCGCGCGCCCGCACAGGCGCCGGATCGTCCTGCATGTGATCGGCGAGTAAAGCTTTTCAGCGCTTGATTTTGTCGTAGCCGGCAAGTGCGGCCTTGCGCGCGGCGTCATGATCGACGATCGGCTTTGGATAGGTCTCGCCGAGCCTGATCCCGGCCTTGGCCAGGATATCGGCCGCAAGCTCGAATGGCGCATGGATGTCGCTGTCCGAAAGTCCGGCCAGTTCCGGGCACCAGCGCCGGATGTAATCGCCCCGCGGATCGAATTTCCGCGCCTGCATGGTCGGATTGAAGATGCGGAAATAGGGCGCGGCGTCCGCTCCGCTGCCCGCCACCCACTGCCAGCCGGCGGCGTTGTTGGCCAGATCGGCGTCCACCAGCGTGTCGCGGAACCATTGTTCGCCATGCTTCCAGTGAAGGCGCAGATGCTTGGTCAGAAAGCTCGCCGCAACCATCCTCACCCGGTTGTGCATGGTCCCGGTCTGCCACAGTTCGCGCATGCCGGCATCGACCAGCGGATAGCCTGTCTGACCCCGCTGCCAGGCTTTCAGGTCGGCGGCGCTTTCGCGCCAGGGATAGCGGTCGAAATCCTCGCGCCAGTTCTTTGCCGGAAGATCGGGATAGTGAAACAGCAGGTGGTAACAGAACTCGCGCCAGCCGACCTCGGCCATGAACTTGTCCGCGTCGCGCGCTAGCGCCGGGTTCTCGTCCGCCGCCCAGCCGATCCGCGCCGCGATTTGTCGGGGCGAAATCTCGCCGAAATGCAGATGCGGCGACAGGCGCGAAGTATGGCGGAGATCGGGCCGGTCGCGAAGCGTGGCGTAGCCTTCAAGCCCGTTTTCGACGAAGGCGTCGAGCCGCGCCTGCGCGTCTGCCTCGCCGGGCGTCCACAGGTCGCTCCAGCCTTTCGCCCAGTCCGGGTTCGACGGCGCCAGGCCGAGCGCGTCGAGTGTCGTGCCGATACCCTTCGGCGCGGCGCATTCGGGCTTGACGGCAGCCTTGGGGCTTTCGGGAGCATTCGCCATGGCCGCGCGCCAGAAAGGCGTGAATACCTTGAACGGTTCGCCGGATTTCGTTCTCACCTCCCAGGGTTCGTTGAGCAGGCCGGCGTTGAAACTCTCGGCCTCGAGCCCGGCTTCGCGCAGGTGTTTCTTGATGCTGCGGTCGCGCGCCACCGCATGCGGCTCGTAGCACCGGTTCCAGAAAACGGCGCTTGCTCCGGTTTTCCTGACCAGACTGTCGAGTTGCTCCAGCGGGTCGCCACAAAGATAGACCATGCAGCCGAGGCTATTTTCCAGCGCGCGCAGGCTGTGATGCAGCCACCAGCGGCTGGCGCCGCCGGGCGGGAAGGGATCGGTCTCGTCGGCAATGTAGACGGGTACTACCGCGCCGCGCATGGCCGCATGCGCCAGTGCCGGATTGTCGGCCAGGCGCAAATCCTGCCGGAACCAGATGATGGTTGTCATTCGCTTCCCGTTTTTCGTTTCGTCTTCGCGGCTGCCATGAAACGCCGCTCCGGAACGATACGGCAGAAACCGAGATTCGGATTGCCGCAGCAGGTAAAAGAAGACTCGATCGAAGGAGTGCGTGCCGGCGGGACAACGAAAAGCCCCGCCGCTTCCTGTTCCGAGCGCGCGGGGCTTATGGGTTTCGGGGTCCTTCCCCATTCCGGCGATTCTGCCGGAGATAATCTCGGGTCAACGGCCTTCAATCCGTTTTCCCGCAAATGATTGAATTGTCGGCAACCGGGCGATCAGACCCGTTCTTTAAGCGGCGATATCAACCGATTGTGGCTTCGCCTGCATTGCGAAGCCTGCTTGGACTGTCCGGCGGATTCATGCCTCCATCCTCCTGCTTCGTTAGCGTTTGCCGTCCACGCCGGTCGCCATGTGCGGGCGATTCATCGGAACCAGGCATCCGCACGGCGCCGCAGCGCTCAGGACAATATTGAACGTGCTCCTCGCGGGCGGGGGGCTCGGCAACGCGGTCCTCTTCTCGATCGCGCGCGCCTTCCGCGACGCCGGATCTCGCGTGCTCTACTTCGCCGGCTATCGCCGCGGCGAGATGCTCTTCAAGCGGGAGGAGATCGAGGCGGCGACCGACCAGGTCGTGTGGGCGACGGACGCCGGGGACGTCATCGAGCCGGCGCGCGCCCAG
>JBFIBB010000096.1:0-11466 GCA_041582695.1 Rhizobiaceae bacterium | reverse complement strand
GCTCCGCCCTTTTCAAGGCGGATGCTGCAGTTTTCGGGATCAGGGGAGCCTTTTCAGACCGGACATGAAACGCTTGGCGTTGTCCACATAATGGCGCGCCGACCAGCGCAGCAGATCAATAGCCTTCTCATCGAGCGTCCTGACGGCTTTTGCCGGAGAACCGACGATCAGCGAATTGTCGGGAAACTTCTTTCCTTCGGTAATAAGCGCGCCCGCTCCCACAAGCGAGTTCTTTCCTATGACAGCGCCGTTCAGCACGACCGCGCCCATTCCGATCAGCGAGTTGTCGCCGACGGTGCAGCCGTGAAGAATAGCGCGGTGGCCAACCGTGCACCCATGGCCAACGGTAACAGGGAAGCCGGCATCGGTGTGCATGACCGTATGTTCCTGAATATTGGTGGCTGCTCCGATGGTAATCGGCTCGTTGTCGCCGCGCAGCACGGCACCGAACCAGATGCCAGCATCCTCGCCGAGGCGCACATCGCCTATCAGATCCGCATCGGGGGCAATCCAGTTGCTGCCTTCGGCGGCAAATTGCGGCGCTACACCGTCAAGCTCGTATATCGGCATGCCGTGCCTTCCTTGCGTCGATGCTGCCGTTCACGTTACGAGAAGGCCGGTGCGCCAGGCAAGTTCCGTGGCAAGAATTCCAAGGGCAAGCGCCCAAATGGCGGCAATCGCCAGACAGATTCCCAACAAGGCAACCCCGATCGTGGCGCCTTTGTAGGCCCGGACGGCGTCGTTGAACAGCATCACCGGACCGGCAACGGCCGTGATTGCCAGCGACAGCGCCAATCTTTCGCGGGCAACGAACGGCCGATGAAACCCGGCCCGTATGTTGACAGGCGCCCCCAGAGCCGTAGCGGCAATCCCGCTCACTGCCATTCCCATCGCAAACGCGAAAAACAACACGATCCAATCGGCCAACTTTACCGTCCATTTACCATGTTCGGGCGATGCTACCCACCTGTTCAAGGCAAAATACGTGCCGGAATACTGTGCCTTGCCGGCACAGCGGAACGTCCAGTTGAGTGCGATGAAACCACAAAACTCCACGACAACGGAAAACTTCGAAGCCGTGGATTCGGGCTTCATGCTGAAGATATTCTACTGTTTTCTGGCGCTTGCCGGCATGTCGGTCCTGATCAGCTTCGCCGGAAAGCAACTCGGCCAGTCAATCGCCATGGCCGGCCACACCGACGATACGACGTTGCGCGAAATCGTCATCGGCAACAATGTGCTGAGCGTTCCGTCCAACGAGATCCGCTTCGAACACGAGCGGCTGAGCGGCGTGACGGCCCGTTTGGACACGTATCTGCGCTGGCCGACGATGACTGGCTATACGGATGAAGCGCGCGCCGACTTCAATCATGTCAACCAGAGCCGGAACATCGTTTTCGTATCGTTCAGGGAAAGAACGATGTCGCGCGATATGTCGGGCCGGATGGAGCCGATCTACAGTTCGCTGATTGTCAAACCCGGAATTGCCGGACCTGGCGAAACGACCCTTTACGGTTTCAGGGAGAAATCAGGATATCTGAACGAAGTTCTCGCCGTCGGTGAATCCGGTACCGGCCAACCCTTTGTCGCCCGATGCCTGACAGGAAACGCCGCCGAAAGCTCGCTGGCGCCGTGCGAGCGCGACATACATTTAGGCGACAACCTGTCCATGACCTACCGGTTCCCGGCAAGACTGCTCAGGGATTGGAAATCGCTCGATGCGAACATGTCCGCCTATGCTGCAAGCCGGTTGAAGACGATACGATAAACCAGTCTACCCAAGCCCGGCGGACAAGCTACTCGAGATCGATGTCGAGTATTGCCATCGAGAAGTTGTAGGACAGGTCGCCGTCGTCGTCGTCCCGAAAAAGCACTCCCAGAAACTCCTCGCCGAGATAGACCTCGCAGGAATCGTCTTTCTGCGGCCGCGCCTTGACCTGCAGATTCGGATTCTGAAACGTCCGCTTGAAATAGGCGTCGAGTTTCCTGAGCTCTTCGGGCTTCACCGCATTCTCCTTGATCAAGTTGCTTCCGCATGCCAGCGGTCGGGCGTAGAGACGGCTTCTGGCATGCATGAGCCGAGGCTGTAAACCCCTGAAACAACGTTACCGAAGGGTGGCGTTGCGAACTGTGACCGGTATCAGTCGTCCACTTGAAGCAGCTGATCCATCTGCCGCGAAGGCTCCTCGCAGCCGGTCTCGCCGACTACCCGCGCCGGTACACCGGCAACTGTCTTGTTCGGCGGAACCTCAGAAAGCACGACCGACCCGGAAGCAATTTTGCTGCAATGGCCGACGACAATGTTACCCAGGATCTTGGCGCCCGCGCCGATCAGAACGCCGCGCCTGATCTTCGGATGCCGGTCACCGCCGGCCTTGCCGGTGCCGCCGAGCGTGACGCCGTGCAGAATCGACACGTTGTCGTCGATCGCCGCCGTCTCGCCGACCACGATACCGGTCGCATGATCAAAGAAAATGCCGCGTCCCATCTTGGAAGCCGGATGAATGTCGGTCTGGAATACGCTTGATGACCGGCTCTGCAGATAAAGCGCGAAATCGCGTCGTCCTTTCCGCCAAAGCCAGTTTGCCAGACGATGAGTCTGGATTGCATGGAACCCCTTGAAATACAAAAGGGGCATGAAATAACGGTCGCATGCCGGATCGCGGTCGTAATATGCCTGAATGTCGACCCTTACAGTGGTGCTCCATTCCGGCTCTTCATGGACCATTGCCTCGAAAGTCTGGCGGATGATGTCATCGCCGACATCCTGATGTTCAAGCCGCTCCGAAATCCGGTGAATGACCGAATCTTCCAGGCTTTCCTGGTTCAGAATCGTGGTGGTCAGGAAAGTCGACATCAACGGATCGTTGGCGATCGCCTCCTCGGCTTCGGACCGGATAGCCGACCAGATCGGATCGACCGGCTGCAAGCCTGCGGATTTCTTTTTACTCGTTGCGCTCATGCTGATCTCCTGGCCGCAAAACTCGAGCGGGCAGCGACTTGTCATTTGTTCGAGCATACGCCAGAACGAATCATAGTTGAACCGCATTCGGCTCAACCCAGGAACAAATGGTTTTGAATGGTGAAAATTCAAGACACCGCCGGCCCGGCGCAAATCCTGTCAGCGTTCGATGGCCATGTCGCCACAATAACGCTTAACAGACCAGACAAGAAGAACGCCGTCACCGGCGCCATGTGGCGCAGAATCGCCGCAATATTCGCCGAAATCAGCGCGAACACGGCTGTCCGGGCCGTTATTGTCCGAGGCGCCGGACCCGACTTCTGCGCCGGCGCTGACATTGCCGAATTCAAAGAGCTACGGCGCGATACCGTAACCGCTAGGGAATACGAAGCGGGCAACGACGAGGCGTTTGCCGCCATCCGCGATTGCCCGGTGCCAGTGATCGCGGCAATCCGCGGCGTTTGTTTCGGCGGCGGATTCGGCATCGCCGCGGCAACGGATCTGCGGATCGCCGCCCCGGACGCGGTATTCTCGGTACCGGCCGCCCGGCTCGGGTTGGCATATCCGGTCAGAGCGATGGCCGACATCGTCGATTCCGTCGGCAGCCAGACCGCCAAGTACCTTACATTCACAGGCAACCGGTTTAATGCCGGTCAGGCGCTCGCGGCAGGATTCCTGCTCGAAATCGCCGACGCCGCCCTGCTCGACCGGCGTGTGGCGGAATTGGCGTCAACCATCGCTGAAAACGCACCCCTGTCGGTCAGAGCGTCGAAAGCGTCAATTCGCGCCGCTGTGACCGGTTCAAAGGAGGATTTGGCCCGCGCCAACGCGCTGGGAAGGCAGACTTTCGACAGCAGCGACTATTCCGAAGGCCGTGCAGCCTTCGCCGACAAGAGAAAGCCTGTCTTTTCCGGCAGGTAATCTGAGTGCCGTCGGTCAGACCGCTTCCACGCCCGTCAGAAAATCGAGCACGGCATCGGCGAAGATATCGTTGCGGTCGCCGGCGACCATGTGCCCCGCACCGCCGACGTCCACCAGCCTCGAATTGGGCGCCAATTCAATGAATTCGCGCGCATGTTCCTCTTGAACAATTTCGGAATTCAGTCCGCGCACCAGCAGGATCGGCAGGTGCAGCGTAGGGAGCCGTTTCATGACCATCTCCGCGTAGCTGCTGCCGTCCGCGCGCACGCCGCGCGATTCGTCCATGAACGCCGGATCCCAGTGCCAGCGGTAGCGACCGTCATCGCCGAGCCGCAGATTCTTTCGCAGGCCGTCCAGCGATGCCGGGCGTTTGCGGTGCGGAAGGTATCTGGCGATCGCGTCCGCCGCGTCTTCCAGCGTTGCGAAACCTTCATCCATGTTCTCGCGCATGAACCCGCGCACGCGCGCCACGCCCGACTGATCCATTCGCGGCGTGATATCCACCATGACCAGCGACTCAAGCAGCGGTCCGTGAAAAACTTCGGCGCCAAGGGCCGCCAAGCCTCCGAGCGACGCACCGACCACGGACGGCGCGTCGTGATAGCGTAGCGCAACTTCCCGCACGATTGCCGCCGCGTCTGCGGCATAACTGCCGAAGGTATAGTCGCCGCTTTCGGCCCAGTCGCTGTCGCCATGTCCGCGCTGGTCGACCGTGATCGCCCGCATTCCGGCGGCGCGGACCAGCATTGCCGTCTTGTCCCATGCATGCCTGGTCTGTCCGCCGCCGTGCAGGAAAATTACCGGGTGTCCGCCGCCGTCCCATAGATCGGCGGCAAGCCGGTTCCCGTTGGTTCCGGTAAACTCGATTGGCGTGGGTCCGCTCACAGAGGATTCTCCCCGAGAAATTCGATCACCCTCTTTTTGAAGGTCTTGTCACCGACCGACAGCATGTGATCCCGGCCTTCGATGTCGAAACTGACGCCGCGCGGCAGCATGCGCGCCAGCTTTTCCGGATTTCCCCCGATATCATCGTTGGTGCCCACAGCCACCAGAACCGGTGACGCGATCCGCCCGATTTCCGCCTCGCTCAGCAGTTGGCGGGAGGTTTCGATACACGCCGCCAGCGCCATTCGATCGCTTTTCGTCTGATCGGCAAACTTGCGGAAAGCCTGCCCGCGCGGATCGGTTATCGTCTGCGGGTCTTCTGCCAGCATCGCCGCGGCTATCGGATCCCAGAAGCCAACCCCTTCCACGATGTCGATGCCAAGGCCGCCGAACACCAGCGAGTGCACCCGCTCTGCATGACCAAGCGCCATGAAGGCCGATATCCTTGCGCCCATCGAGTAACCCATCACATGGGCGCGGGAAAGTTCCAGATGATCGAGCAGAGCGGCCGCGTCGCTGGCCATCAGTACCGGGAAATAATCCTTGCTTTCATGGCTTTTCGAGGATTTTCCGTGGCCGCGATTGTCGAACGCCAGAACTCGGTATCCGGCCTCGGTCAGCGTGCGCACCCACCCGGGCGAGACCCAGTTCACCGTCATGTTCGAGGCAAAACCGTGAATCAGAAGCACCGGATCGCCGGAACCTTCATCCAGATACTCGAACTCGAAACCGGCATTTTTGAAAACAGGCATGGAACGGAATATGCAGAAGTGCGAACGGATTGCGTGTGGCGGCTATATTCGTTCAATAACCCAATCTTGTTCACATGCAAGCGGTGATCACGGGAAACAACTCTTCCCTTGTGACATCGGTAAAATCCGGAGTGGTGACAATTGCTTTTCGACAAACCCCTGCATCCCGCCCGCTTGATCCGCCGCTACAAGCGCTTCCTGGCAGACGTCATCCTTGAGGACGGCCGCAAGATCACAGTTTCCGTACCCAACACCGGCTCAATGATGGGGCTAACCGATCCAGGATCGCGCGTCTGGCTGTCGCACTCGGACGACCCGAAGCGCAAATATCCCTTCCGGCTGGAGATTGTCGAAGCCGATGATACGCTGGTCGGTATCAATACCGGCCTGCCCAACCGTCTCGCCGAGGAGGCAATCCGCAACGGTCTCGTTGGCGATCTCGGCGACTATCCGGAATTGAAACGCGAGCAGCGCTACGGCGAAAACTCGCGTATCGACATTCTGCTTTCGGGTCCCGGTCGGCCCCCGACATATGTCGAGGTGAAGAATGTCCACATGCGGCGTCATGAGGGCCTTGCCGAGTTTCCCGACACGGTCACGGCGCGCGGCGCAAAACATCTGGACGAACTCGCCCGCATGGTCGAAGCCGGTCACCGCGCAGTCATGATTTATCTTATACAAAGATCGGATTGCGAAAGGTTCAGCCTTTGCAGTGATCTCGACCCGGCCTATGGCGCGGCGTTTCATCGGGCGCGCGAAGCGGGGGTTGAAGCTTTCGCCCTACGATGCCAAATCAGGACCGATTCAATTTACCCGGAATGTGTTATACCGTTCGCGACCTAAGGAAGGGCCGGCACATTGGTGACCTATCAGGAAGCGGCTACCGCGCCGCTGAAAAACACGGGCCAGATCAGGCTTTACTCGATCGAGGATTTCGAGGGCATGCGCCGAGCTTGCGCCGTCACCTCGGCATGTCTCGACGAACTGGCGGCTATGGTCAAACCCGGCCTGACCACCAATGAGATCGACAGGTTCGTCTTCGAGTACGGCATGGACCACAACGCCATACCGGCAACACTAAATTATCGTGGTTATACGAAGTCGAGCTGCACATCCATCAACCACGTGGTCTGCCATGGAATACCGGACGACAAGGGGCTCCGCGAGGGCGATATCGTCAATATCGACGTCACCTTCATTGTCGACGGCTGGCATGGCGATTCCAGCCGGATGTATCCGGTCGGTCAGATCAAGCGCGCCGCCGAGCGGTTGCTGGAAGTAACCCATGAATGCCTGATGCGGGGCATAGAAGCAGTAAAGCCGGGCGCCAAGACCGGTGCGATTGGCGCCGCGATTCAGTCATTCGCCGAAAGCCAGCGCTGCTCGGTCGTACGCGATTTCTGCGGCCATGGCGTCGGGAGACTGTTCCATGACGCGCCCAACATTCTCCACTACGGCAGTCCAAACGAAGGCGTGGAGATGCGCCAGGGAATGATCTTCACCATCGAGCCCATGATCAATCTCGGCCGACCGCACGTCAAGGTTCTGTCCGACGGCTGGACCGCTGTCACCCGCGACCGGTCGCTATCTGCGCAGTACGAGCACTCCGTTGGGGTGACGGCGACCGGATGTGAAGTTTTCACATTGTCAAAAGCCGGTCTCGACCGGCCGGGCCTGCCGTCGTAATGTGAGCCTGCCGGGGCGGCAGACTGGATCAGATCGACATGACGGAAAGCGAGGCCGACAGCCCGGACGAGCGGGGTTTCTTCGCCGAACAGCGTACCGCAGCTCCCGCCGCCGAAACGCGGTCCGCGGCGGAACAGCCGCATTACCTCGGCCACCGAGAGAGACTTCGCAATCGCCTCCGCGAAAACGGCCCGGATTCACTCGCCGACTACGAATTGCTGGAGGTTATGCTTTACCGCGCCATCCCGCGATCCGACACAAAACCGGTCGCCAAGGCGCTGCTGAAGCGCTTCGGCTCGCTCGCGCAAGTGCTTGGAGCCCCAGAGCATCTGCTGCGTGAAGTCAAGGGCGTCGGCGCTTCGGTCGCCTTCGACATTAAGCTTTACGCCGCCGCCGCAAGCCGGATGGCGAAGGGAGAGCTTCGCGGCCGCGAGGTGTTGTCGTCATGGAGCCAGGTGATCGAGTTCTGCCGCACCGCAATGGCGTTTGAATCCAGAGAGCAGTTTCGCATCCTGTTTCTGGACAAGAAAAATGCGTTGATTGCCGACGAAGTTCAGCAAACAGGAACCGTCGATCACACGCCAGTCTATCCTCGGGAAGTGGTCCGCCGTGCGCTCGAATTATCGGCCACCGCCATCATCCTCGTGCACAACCACCCTTCCGGCGACCCGACGCCGTCAAGGGCTGACGTCGAAATGACCAAGACAATCATCGAAACAGCCAAACCGCTCGGAATCTCCGTTCACGATCACATTATTATCGGCAAAGAAGGTCATGCCAGCCTGAAAGGGCTTCAGTTGATCTGAGCGGCTCCGGCCGGGCGCGTCCCCGGCCGCAAACAAGAGACAGATTAACCGCGCCTATTCTTCGCTGGCCGGCTGGCGCGCATCCGATGTCATGTCCATCGCCGTCTGCAACCGGTCGTCGCGGCCGTAAATGTCCGCCGAATAACCGATCTCTCCGGCCTCGTCAGGCCAGGCGGTGAAGTAGGCAACATAAACCGGAATCTTGCGCGGTACATCCTGCTCTGCATGACCCTGCTTGAGCTTGGCCGCGATTTGATCCCGAGACCAACCAAGCACCAAAGCGGCCATGCCGCGCGGATCCTGCAGACGGACGCAGCCATGACTGAACGCCCGCACATCGCGCTCGAACAGCCCTTTTGAAGGCGTGTCGTGCATGTAGATGTCGTGCTTGTTCGGGAACAGAATCTTCAGTTCACCAAGCGCATTGCTCGCACCCGGTTTCTGGCGAACGTCGAACGGAACCCTGCCGCCAAACTGGCCCCAGTCGATCGACGACGAGGACACTCGCCTGCCGCGTGAATCGGTAACCTCATAGCCAGCCCGGTCGAAATAGCCTGGATCGCTAACCAGCTTGGGAAGCATTTCATTGACGATGATCGATTGCGGCACGCCCCAATAGGGGTTGAAATCAACCTGTTCGATCTCGTCATAGAAGAAACTGGTCTGATTAGACGGCTTGCCCACGACGACTCGCATCGACAGCTCTTTCTTGCCGCCACGCACGAAATCAGCTGTAAACGATGGCTGGTTGATGAAAACGTACGGGTTGCCGAATTCGGAGGGCAACCACCGCAGCCGCTCGAGCGCCAACGAAACCTTGGCAATGCGGTCAGATTTGGTTTCACCCGCCAAGGCGCCCACAGTACGCGGTCCGATCACGCCGTCCGGATTGAGCTTATGGGCCTTCTGCGCCGCCTTGATCACCGGCACGAGTTCCGGCGTGTAGGTTTCGTTGGCAAAATTAGCCGTCAGCATCAATCCGTGCTCGGCGCGGAACTCGCCATCGGCGCGGCGCTCGATCAGGCGCAGGATTTTCGGAAATTCCGGATCCGTCTGACCCGGCTTGATGAGGGTCTTCGGCGCGATCACGATTTCGTTCTCGGCGCTGGCGCGAAGCATCTCCAGTTCCCTGCGCAGCGCCTGGTACTGGTCATTCTGGGGATGGCGCGTCTCCAGATAGGTGCGCACTTCCTGCGTGTGCGCGATGGTTTTGAGTACACTCGAAAAATCGATCGGTTTACGCGGGAGATCATGGTAGCCCGACAGCCTGTCAGCGACCACGCGGCCGTTTACGGCGTCGCTCACGTAGCGCAGCACCCGGGCAGACAAAGTCAATTCGAACCGGGCAAGATCAGCCAGTCGCGAGGCGGTATCGTCGAGTGAGAACCCGGCCGGAGGTACATTCACGGAATAGTCGGCCGGTTCCAGCGCATAACTTGAAGCCTCTCCGAATACCCGAAGCGCCTCTGCAGCGCGCCCGTTGGGCGAAAAACCGCTCACCCAGACGAAGCCTGGATTGGCAGCGTAGTAATCCGAGACCGCCTTGGCGATATTGTCTTCCGCCACGATCTTTTCGTCTGCGATCGCCTCCATCGATTCGCCAAATCCGGCCGTGCCCAGTGCAGGCAGCAAGCTGTTTGCTTTGGCAGCCTCGGCTATAGCCGTGATACTGATGACCGCTTCCTTGTCGGTCTTGTACCTGTAATAGCTCGGAGCGCTGATCTTCTGGATGACACGCGGAGGCGGAGGCGGCGGTTCGGGCGCGCGTTCGCGCCGGTTGATCCGGTTGCCTCCAAAAAGCATCTCAAACAGGCTTTGCGCATCGGCCTGGCCGGGCGACAATACCATTGTGGCCGCTATGAGAGCCATCGGCCACGAATATTTCAGTTTCGTTCTCGTCATTGTGCTTACCGCCGCGTCACGTTGATCCCAATGGCAAAACGCCGCCCCGTTCAAACCGCGTCGTCTGCCCCGTTCCGTACCCGGAATTCTTGGTGGTGGCGAATATCGATAGACTCGCCAGCGGGCAACAATGCGGCGGCACTATACCGGCTCAACCCGCATGCGTTAAGTCGCGGCAACCGGTTCCTTGCGATATCTATTGGGTTCTGTTGCAAAAAAGCCGCCACCTTTTCAGGCGGCAGCTTCGATCTTGCGACACTTCAGAGGAGAATCGGACCCTCGATCGCATATTACTGCGTCAGCCGCACCCTCGTCAGCGCACCGGCGATTTTGGCGAATGTTTCATTCAACATTTCCGCATCGGAAGCGTTGAAGTAGTGCTCGAGAGATGTTGCGCAGTGTTTCATGATTCGCTTCGAGGCCAACGGTACATCTGTGCCGAAGGTAATGGTGAAAATTTCCGTTCCTGCTTGCTTCGCAATGTTGCAAGCCTGACGGGTCCAGTCATTCGCCTTGCCTCTGTCTGTACCCCAATGATGGGGACGAACCGGGACTTCCGGTGAACGCTGGTTTTCGCCGTCGGTCATCACGACCATGATCTTGCGCAGATCGCCCATGGCCTTGCCGGCCGCCAGCCCCTCGGTAAACGGTGCATGCGGAGACAGGACCCGCTGGCCCCACAATACGCCGTCGGCCACGTAGGTTTCACCGGTGGCGTAAAGGTTGTTGATCTGCTGGATCATCCCGTCACGATTGGCCGAAAGAGGCGCAATCGGGCTTTGGCACCACTCGTTCATGATTCCCGGAAATTTTTCTTCGGGCCGATTGAAATTATCGACCGGGTCCTTCAGGTTCGTTGGAAAGTTTTTCGAGCCGACGCAACCATACCATTTGATCGTACTGGTCGATTCCCCGCAAACTTCATAGGGTTCGCCGTATTCGTAATCGCAAACCTGGGCGTCATAGGCGATGCCATCCCGGTATTTTTTTTCCCAGCGGCAGTTCTTTTTCGCCAGGATATTCTGCTTCATGTAGCAGGTATTGCCTTTGCTTAAGATCTGGTCCGGCGGAACATCCATCCAGATCTCGTTGCGGTTGCCCAGTCCGACATTGACATACTGGGCAAACGGCACCAGCCCCATCTTGACACGCGAACGGCTGTTCGCCTTGTCAAACATCGTGTTGATGAAGTTTTTCGCGGCCACCTTAAGGCCCCCGATCTTGTCGTCCTTCGTCATCGAGAAGGTTGTATCGAGCACAAGCACGATTTCCATGTCGACATCGCTCGGCAGCGGCGCGGCGCTGACGGCGCCGACCGCCAGTTCATCCTTCATGAACATCTGCATGAAAGTCGGCTGAAAAGCGGATTTGGCTTCGACAAAAATCTGGTCGTTTTTCACGTACAAGTCGATACTGCCAAGTTTCCCGGAGTAGTTCGCCTGCAGAAATTCCTTCACCGCGTTTTTTGTGGGCAGCCGGTCGTTGACTTCATAGTACCGCGCGGCGAACAGCACCGCAGAGTCGCTGGCGTTTTGCATGGCGGCATCGGTGC
>JBFIBB010000095.1:0-11559 GCA_041582695.1 Rhizobiaceae bacterium | reverse complement strand
AATGACAGCCTGGGCCACAAGGCCGGTGATACGCTGCTGAAGGTGGTGGCCGAGCGAATGGTTGCCACGTTGCGCGCATCAGACACCGTGGCGCGCCTTGGCGGCGACGAATTTGTGATCTTGCTGGTCGACCAGGCCGAGCCCGCTGATCCGGTAAACTCCATCCTCAAGAAACTTAAAGCCGCGATTGCCGAACCGATCATGCTGGAAAGCCAGCCATTTCGCGTCACGAGCAGCATCGGCGTCGCGTGCTATCCCGGTGATGGCGCCGACGCCGATTCGCTTTTGCTCAATGCCGATATCGCCATGTACGAGGCGAAGGCAAAAGGCCGCGACAATTTTCAGTTCTATACCAAGGACATGGACGATGCAGCCCGCGAACGCCGGTTGCTGCAAGACAGTTTGCGCAGCGCCGTGGCCGGCAACGAGTTTTCGCTGCTTTACCAGCCACAGATCGACCTGCGGACCGGCAAGGTCTTTGCCGTGGAGGCGCTTCTGCGCTGGAACCACCCGGTCCTCGGCCAGGTCAAACCCACAAAATTCATTCCCCTGGCAGAAGAAAGCGGGCTTATCGTCTCGCTTGGCGACTGGGTCCTGCGCGAGGCCTGCCGGCAGAACAAGGCATGGCAGGACGAGGGAATAGAACCGATCACGGTTTGCGTAAACGTTTCTGCACGGCAGATCAGGGAGCAGGATTGGGTTGAGCGGGTCGCAGCCATTCTGGGACAAACCGGATTGGAGCCGCGTTACCTGGAGTTGGAACTGACCGAAAGCATGCTGATGCATGACGTCCAATGGGCGATCGCAACAATGCAGAAACTCCAGTCCCTGGGTGTAAGGTTCGCCATCGACGATTTCGGAACCGGATATTCCAGCCTCAGCGCATTGAAGAGCTTCCCAGTCGCTCGCCTCAAGATCGACCGGGCGTTCATTCGCAATCTTCCCTATGACGACAACGAGCGGAACATCGCAACCGCTGTCATTTCGCTCGGCCAGAAACTCAATATGCGGGTTATCGCCGAAGGCGTGGAGACGGAGGATCAGATTTCGTTTCTACGCGAAAACCATTGCGACGAAATCCAAGGATATCATTTCAGCAGGCCTGTTAACCCCGAAGCGGTCGCGAGGATATTGCGCGGGAACGGTCAAAAGGGGCAGGACGACCCTGCCCCCGGATGGGAAAATTCCGGGCACATGTGACTTCGACCGGTTAACAACTTTCCTACGCGCCGAGCACAGTGGCAATTGCGCGCTGTGTTTTCGAAACGATAATGTCCGCCTCTTTACGTGTCAGGCAAAGCGGGGGTGCGAAACCAAGAATATCTCCTTGCGGCATCGCGCGGGCGATAACGCCTTCGTTCAACAGCGCCGTTGCTACCGCAGGCCCGGTTTTCTTTGCGGGATCGAAGAATTTCCGCCCTTCCCTGTCCTCGACAAGTTCCACGGCGGCAAGCAGCCCTTCGCCGCGCACGTCACCGACATGTGGGTGCCCGCCAATTGCCTCGCGCAGTGCGCCCAGGAAATAGGCGCCGGTGTGGCGGGCATTATCGACCAGTCCCAACTCGTCGATGAGCTTCAGGTTTGCAATCCCCGCGGCTGCTCCGATCGGATGCGCCGAATAGGTCCAGCCGTGGCCGATCGGTCCGTTTTCGTCGGTACCTTGCGCCAGAACATTCCAAACACGCTCGGATACGATCGAACCCGACAATGGCGCATAGGCCGATGTCAGACCTTTGGCGATTGTGATGATGTCCGCCTCGATGCCGTAATGATCGGAGCCGAACATGGTGCCCAGTCGGCCAAATCCGGTGACGACTTCGTCGGCGACGAGCAGGATATCGTGCTTCCTCAGAACCCGCTGGATTGCTTCCCAATAACCTTCCGGCGGCGGCACGATACCGCCAGTACCGAGCACCGGTTCGCCGATGAAGGCGGCAATGGTGTCCGCGCCTTCCCGCTCGATCAGCGCTTCCAATTCTCCGGCGCAATGGGC
The DNA here is from genome assembly GCA_041582695.1 of Rhizobiaceae bacterium. Taxonomy (GTDB): domain Bacteria; phylum Pseudomonadota; class Alphaproteobacteria; order Rhizobiales; family Rhizobiaceae; genus JAWKWH01. Next base: position 9,566 of record JBFIBB010000095.1, on the reverse strand, counting down.
CACAAATTGACCTTCTGTCATGTTCGGGTCTGACCGGCGATAATAGTAAGGCGCTTCCGTGTGGATGACCTGCGAGAGCGGCAGATCGAACTTCTTGTGGAACAACTCCAGACCGGTCAGCGAACCGGTCATCAGCCCGGATCCGTGATAACCGCGCCACCGCGAAATGATCTTCTTTTTCTCCGGGCGGCCGAGGATGTTGTTGTAGTACCAGACGAGTTTGACGTTGGTCTCATTGGCGTCCGAACCACCAAGGCCGAAATAAACTTTCGACATGTTCTCCGGCGCGCGATCCAGAATCATCTTTGCCAGCGTGATCGAGGTTTCGGTGCCATGGCCGGCATATGCATGATAGTAGGCGAGCTCCCTCGCCTGAGCGGCAATCGCTTCAGCGATCTCAGAACGTCCATAACCGACATTGACGCAGTAAAGGCCCGCAAAGGCGTCAAGCAGCCGATTGCCGTTCCTGTCCTCGATATAGACGCCGGAAGCACCAGTAACGATGCGGCTGGGGCTTTCGCCGCGGGCGTGTTGGGCCAGATGGGTGGATGGGTGAAAGAAGTTTTCGCGGTCCCATTTGTCCAGTTGGTCGTTTGTAAGCATCGTGCAATCCTTTGTTTCAAGCCCAGTCGCGGCAGACGTATTTGACTTCGGTGAATTCTTCCATTCCAAGCCGGGCCCCCTCGCGGCCGAGACCCGATTGCTTCATTCCGCCGAACGGTATCGGTGCACCAGTAACCTTTGTGCGATTGACCGCCACCATGCCGAACTGCAGCGCCCGGCTGATCCTGTAGATGCGGCGCGGATCGTTGCTGTGCAGATAGGCGACAAGGCCGTATTCGCTATCGTTCGCGCGCAAAACAGCTTCGTCCTCGCTGTCGAAAGGCGAAATCGCCGCAACCGGACCGAAGGTTTCCTCGCGCATGATGAGTGCATTGTCGGGAACATCGGTCAGCACCGTCGGCTCGAAAAACAGCGGTCCGAGCGCATGGCACTTGCCGCCGCAGGCGAGCTTCGCGCCCTTCTCCAAGGCATCGGCGACCTGCTCTTTCTGCTTGGCGACCGCCTTTTCATTCATGAGCGGACCGATATCCGGATCGTCCATGCCGCCACCGACTTTCAGAGCCCGTGTCGCCGCGACAAAGCGCAGGCAAAACGCGTCGTAGACCGGGCGTTCTACGAAAATCCGGTTCGCGCCGAGACAATCCTGGCCCGAGGTGGCGAATTTGGCCTTGATCGTCTCCTCGACAGCGCTGTCGAGGTCTGCGTCCGCAAACACGAGCACCGGCGCGTGTCCGCCGAGCTCCATGACAAGGCGTTTTACCGTGGCCGCAGACTGGCGATAGAGCAGTCTGCCGATCTCGGTCGAACCGGTGAACGATAAAACCCGTACGCGTTCGTCGGCCGTCCATGGCTCGACGATCTCGGCCGCGCGTCCCGTCACCACATTGAATACGCCCGCCGGGATGCCGGCGCGCTTTGTCAGTTCCGCCAAAGCGAGCGCCGAAAACGGTGTTTCGATCGACGGATGAGCGACGACCGTGCAGCCGGCCGCCAAGGCGGCGGCGGCTTTCCTGGTCAGCATGGCCGAAGGGAAGTTCCATGGCGTGACAAGCGCGGCCACGCCCGCCGGTTCGCGCCAGACTTCAACTTCTGCATCAGGCAGATGCGACGTGACGCTCTCGATGTTCGGGCGCTTGGCCTCTTCGGCGTAGAATTCGACGAAAGAGGCGGCGTAGTCGATCTCGCCACGCGCCTCCGATACTGGTTTCCCCTGTTCGGCGACCATGATACGGGCGAGGTCTTCCCTATGCTCCAGCATCAGTTCGAACCAGCGCCGCAAGAGCCTGGATCTCTCCTGTGGAAGTAGCGAAGACCATTGGACAAAAGCCCGATCTGCAGCGTTGACCGCTTCGGATGACTGCGAGGCGGTCAGACAAGCCATTTTGCCGATGACTGTCCCGCTAGCCGGGTCAGTAACGGGAGTGGCACCCTCGTCAACGTCGCCGATCCACTTCCCGCCGACATAAGACTGGGCGCGGACCAGCCCCTTGTCGGTCACAGCGTTCAACAGGCGTTCGCATATCTCGTTCATCGGTCAAATCCCGCATCTGTCCGGCATCGCTTCGGTCTGAAACCGATATTGCCAATACGGTCGCATGGTTTGGGACTGGAATTGCCCGGTTCAGCAGATGATTCCTCTGAAAATCGGCAGGCAGGCAGAAAAAGCCGCTAGCTTGTAGTCTCGTCGGGCGCATTGGATACAAGATCGTCGAAAGGCGGTTCAAACGTCTGCTTGACCGCCTTGGTAACCACATATGTGTAGTAGCGGGCGATCCGGCTGCCGCCTTCGAGCAGGCTGTCGATCAACTCCTGATAGGCGTCGATGTCGCGGGCGATGATTTGCAACAGATAGTCGAAGCCGCCGCCGAGCGACCAGCAGGCGACGATCTCGTCATGTCGCTTTGCCTGCTCCTCGAAAACGCGCAGGCTATGGGCGCTGTGATCGGCCAGTTCGACCGTGACGAACACGGTGATGTTCGGAACGATCTTCTTGAGCGAAATGACCGCGTGATACCCTTCGATAATCCCGGCTTTTTCGAGCCGTCGCAGCCGCTCCCAGCAAGGCGTGGGCGAGAGATTGATGCGCGAGGCCAGTTCCGTCTTGGTTATGCGGCCTTCGTTTGCGAGGACTTTGAGTATCGCGATGTCGCGGCTGTCCAGTTTTGTAAGGGCCATTGTGATGTCACCGGATCGAAAGGGTATTGTAATTTGTCGTGATTTCGGTGATTAATTTTCCATGACAATCTGGCAGCCGAAACCGGAGGAACTCAAGCGCCCAGCCTATCGATCCTTGGCGACATCGGCAATCAGGGCGATCGAGAAAGGTTTGTTGAAGCCGGGTGACCGGCTGCCAACACATCGCTCCCTTTCATATGATCTGGGTGTCAGCGTACAGACGGTAAGTCGCGCCTACGAGGAACTCAACCGGCTTGGATATACGTCGGGAGAAGTCGGCCGCGGCACGTTTGTCGCCCATGCGCAACGTGACGCGCGCACGCCGTTTCTCCGTGAAAGCCAGTATGACCGCATCATAGACTTGTCAATTCTGAAGCCGGTGGTCGATGAAATACACCTGCGTTACATGCGCCTTTCGCTTGCCGAGCTGAGCGAAAATCTTCCCGCCGCCGACATACTGTCCTTCCGTCCCAATACCTACACCCGCAAACATCGGGAAACCGCGATCGGCTGGCTGCAAAATTGCGGTGTCTCCACGCATCCCGATTCGGTCATTCTGACAAACGGAAACACACCGGCAATGACCACCGCCCTAATGAGCGCGGCTAAACCCGGTGAACTGGTAGCAACCGAGGAAATGGGACATCACACGTTGACGCTGCTTACCCGGTATCTCGGACTGAAGATTACCGGGCTTCCCATCGACGCCGAGGGAATTGTCCCGGATGCACTAGAAGAATCCTGTCGAAACAACAGGATACGGGCGCTCTACATAATGCCGAACGGCGCAAATCCAAAACTGGCGATCATGAGCACCAGAAGGAGATTAGAGATCTGCCGCATCGCAGCGGAACACGACATACAGATCATCGAGAACGACGCCTGGGGACCTTTGCGCCATGAACAGCCGACGTCCTTCGCGACGCTTGCCCCGGAACGGACATACTATTTCACCAGTTTCACCAAATGCCTGATGCCCGGTCTTCGCACGGGATACCTCGTGGTGCCGGAGCACATGATCCCAAGCGTCACCAACCGGCACATGGTGACAAACTGGACTGCGACGCCAATCATGGCGGAAATCGCTGCCCGCATGCTGGAAAGCGGAACTGCTGGCGCCTTGCTCGACTGGCAGATGAATGCGTTGGTGAAACGGCGGCAAATTGCCAGTGAAGAACTTTTGGGCATACCACACTATTCCATCCCCGGCGGTCTGCATGTCTGGATCCCGCTGCCGACCGAATGGAATGAAGACATACTCGTAAACCGGGCCCGTCAAACGGGTGTCGCTATCGCACCCGGTTCTGTTTTCGACATGTCCGGGCATGGCAATCACCGTGGTGTTCGCGTCTGTATCGGCCCGGAGACTGAAGACCGGCTGCGTCAGGGATTGCGTTCGATAGCAAGCATTCTGCGCAGCGAACCGGAACCCGCGCTCTTGACGATCTGACCATGCGAGTCGGATCTGGGGTTCAGATCAGAAATATTGTCATGATTTAATATTCGCATTGACTCTTGATTGTCATTTATTCACGCTACTAAAACCATAACAATATGGGAAACGGGAAGGTTCCGCGAATTGACCGGATAGGCATTTGCGGGGGTTGGAATTGATTCCGGCTCCTTCAGCACGACGTATTCAGCCAAATGCCTGCGAGGCAGTTCGCGGATCACCAGACACAAGGGAGAACGAGCGCATGAAAACGGGTATTCGCACGTTAATGGCAGGCGCTGCGGCTGCAGCGGTCATGATGACAGGCGCGATAAGCGCGCAGGCAGAAGAGTGGAAATACGCTTTCGAGGAATCGCTTACCGAGGTTCAGGGCGTTTACGCCACCAAGTTCAAGGAAGCCGTTGAAGCTAACTCCGATCACACGATCCAGTTGTTCCCATACGGTACGCTGGGTGAGTCCGCCGACATAATGGAGCAGGCGCAAGCCGGCATATTGCAGTTCGTTGACCAGTCGCCAGGGTTCACGGGCGCCTTGATCCCCGAGGCTCAGGTGTTCTTTGTGCCCTACCTGCTGCCGACCGACCAGGATCATCTGGCGCGTTTCTACAAGCAGTCAAAGGCGATAAACGAAGACTTCAAGGATCTTTATGCGGAACAGGGGCTCGAACTGCTCGTCATGTTTCCGGAAGGCGAAGTCGCGATGACCACAAAGTCTCCGGTCAAGAGCTGCGCCGATCTCAACGAGGTCAAGTTCCGTGTCATGACCAACCCGCTGCTGGTTGAATCCTACAAGGCTTTCGGTGCCACGCCGACACCGCTGCCATGGGGAGAGGTTTATGGCGGATTGCAGACGAACATCATACAGGGTCAGGAAAATCCGACATTCTTCCTCTATTCAACGAAAATCTACGAAGTGACCGACTACATCACCTATGTCGGCCACAACAACTTCACCACGGCGGTGATGGCCAACAAGGACTTCTTTGACAGCCTCAGCGACGCGGACAAGAAGGTCATCACGGACGCGGCGGCGTCAGCCTACGACTACATCGCCGAGTATCAAAAGAGCCTCGCCGACTCCGAACTGGAAAAGATCAAGGCTGCCAAGCCGGAGATGACGATCACCGTGCTTTCGGAAGAAGAGCGCAAATGCTTCAAGGAGGCCGCCCCTGAAGTCGAAGCCAAATTCATCGAGATGACCGGCGACAGCGGCAAGGCGATTCTCGCGCAGTTAAAAGCCGATCTTGAAGCGACTGCGGACTGACCGCCGGGGTTGCTCGCACTGATAGTGGCGGAGGCCGTGCGCCGAATGTGCGGCCTTCGCTATGCACCCGTTTCGATGCCGGGAGGGAACTGTGGACGAAGACCGCACAAGTAATGTTCATGCGTCATCGCTGCCGGGTGTGCTCGGGGTAATCGACTCGACAATCAGCCGTGTGGAATCGTTGATGCTGGCATCCGGAGTGCTGCTGATGGCGGCAAACACGGTGGCCAATGTAGTCGGACGGTTCATATTTCAGTACAGCCTGTTCTTTACCGAGGAACTAAACCGTATCCTCATCATCCTCATCACGTTTGCAGGCATCAGCTATGCCGCTCGCCATGGCCGGCATATTCGCATGTCGGCAATCTACGATGCGCTCCCTGCACAGGGCCGCAAGGGTCTGATGGTCTTGATTGCCTCGATTACCGCATTGGCCATGTTCGCACTGTGTTATTTTTCAGTCGGCTACATCGTGAAAGTCGCGACATCCGGCCGTGTGCTGCCGGCCCTTCAGATGCCCGTCTACTGGATTTTCCTTTGGGTTCCCGTCGGTTTTTTCATGACCGGTCTGCAATACGCGCTTACCGCAATCAAGAACATCACCGACAAGGACATATATCTCTCCACCCATGTGCTGGAGGGATATGAAGACGATGAAATCGAGGTCTAGGGGCGCATCATGGCACTGGCAATTTTCCTGATCATGATCGTGCTGCTTCTGCTCGGTTTTCCGATGATGGTGACCCTCATCGCCGCAACATTTGTCGGCTTCATGATGCTGTTCGGCGATATCGGAAAGATGGACTTTATGGTCCAGCAGATAATGGCCGGCATTCGTCCCGCATCACTGATCGCGGTTCCCATGTTCATCCTGGCCGCCGACATCATGACGCGAGGTCATTCTGCGGACAGGCTGATCGACATGGTGATGAAATTCATGGGCCATGTAAAAGGCGGACTGGCTGTAAGCACGGCAGCGGCATGCACGTTGTTTGGCGCTGTTTCGGGCTCTACCCAGGCAACCGTCGTGGCAGTTGGCTCGCCGTTGCGGCCAAGAATGCTGAAGGCCGGCTACAAGGATTCTTTCGTCTTGGCGCTGATCATCAACGCTTCCGACATCGCATTTCTTATCCCGCCGTCAATCGGCATGATCATCTACGGCGTTATTTCGAGCACCTCGATTGCCGAACTGTTCATCGCCGGGATCGGTCCCGGATTGCTGCTTCTGGTTTTGTTTTCGGGATACAGCATGATTTACGCGGCAATCAACCACGTGCCAACCGAACCAAAGGCAAGCTGGCCGGAACGCTGGGATTCGGTCAAGCGGGCAGTCTGGCCCCTGGGCTTTCCCGTCATCATCGTTGGCGGAATTTATGGCGGTATTTTCAGTCCGACCGAGGCGGCCGCAGCTTGTGTGCTCTACGCCATAATCCTTGAGTTCATCGTTTTTCGCTCGCTGAAGCTGCCTGACATGTATGTGATCGCGAAGTCGACAGGACTGATCACCGCAGTCGTATTCATCCTTGTGGGTGCCGGGGCGGCATTCTCGTGGGTGATTTCCTTCGCGCAGGTTCCGCAGCAGATCCTCGCTGCCGTCGGTGTAGCCGACATGGGGCCGAAGGGAGTGCTGGCAGTCATCTCGATCGCATTCTTCATCGGCTGCATGTTTGTCGACCCCATTGTCGTAATCCTCATACTGGTGCCGATATTCGCCCCAGTGGTGAAGTCGGTCGGTCTGGATCCGGTCCTCGTCGGCACGATCATCACGCTGCAGGTCGCGATCGGATCGGCAACGCCACCGTTCGGCTGCGATATTTTCACGGCCATCGCCATATTCAAGCGACCTTACATCGACGTTGTACGCGGCATCTTCCCCTTCACCGTAATCCTCCTGTTTGTGTCGGTGGCGCTGATTTTCTTCCCGCAGATCGCGCTGTTCCTACGCGATCTGGCATTCCGCTAACGAGGTACCTTCATGTTCAAGCGAATCCTTGTCGCGGTTGACGGCTCCAAAGGCGCTAACGACGCGCTTAGGTTGGCTGCAGGTTTGCAGAAACTCTGCGATGGTGAATTGCTGGTTCTGACCGTCTACCGCCACCACTCGCTTCTGGAAGCATCCATGTCGATGGTGAGACCGGAAGAGCCCGAAAACCTGGATCATGTCATGCGCGATCATGCCATGAAGGTTGCCGAGGAAGCAAAGGAGCTTGCGCACATGGAAGGCACCGGTAAGGTGCGCGGCTTTGTCAAAAGCGGCCAGCCGGCGCGCACAATCGTCAGGTTCGGCGAGGAACACGATGCCAACCTTATCATAGTCGGCAGCAGAGGACTTGGCGACGTTGAGGGCTTCTTGCTCGGCAGCGTTTCACACAAGGTCACAAGCCTCGCCAAGTGTCCGGTGCTCGTTGTTTGATTGTTTGTTCAGCCTGCCAGCATCGAACTTCCGGCGGCCGGTTATAGGGAAACACGAATGGAAAAGGTGACAGTCTCGCTTTCTTCGGAGTCCGTCTGTTTCAACGACCGCTCTGATATTGCCAGGTTCGGTCTGATCGTCCTGGCAACGGATCTGACAAGCGAGGCCGACATGCATCGTCAGCTTTCCTCTACGAATGTCGCAGTTCATGTCACGAGAGTAGCTTTCGAGAACCCGACAACGCCCGACAATCTCCGCCGGATGGCTCCGCGCCTGACCGAGGCCGCGGAGCTTCTCCTGTCGACGGGACCGCTGCGCGCGATCTGTTACAGTTGCACTGCGGCCTCGGTGGTGATCGGCGACCGTGAAGTTGCATCGGCTATCCGGAAAGCGTTGCCGGATGTGCCGGTAGTCACCCCAACCCGTGCAGCCCGTTACGCCTTCGCCGCATTTGGCGCCAAAACCATATCGGTTCTGACTCCCTACACGGTCGGCACAAGCGAGCCGATGGCCGATTATTTCGTGCGCCATGGTCTGAAGATCGCACGATTCACTTGCCTAGGCGTGGAAGATGACCGGGACATGGCTCGGATCAGCGGGCAGACGATCATCAATGCTGCGCTTGCAGCCGACCATCCCGATGCAGAGGCTCTGTTCATATCTTGCACCGCACTTCCAGTGATCGGCCTGATCGACGAGATCGAGAAGCGGATCGCGAAGCCGGTCATCACTTCCAACCAGGCCGCTGCCTGGGCGATGGCGCGTTCAGGCGGTTTGCGTAATTTTTCACCTGAGGGATTTGGTATGCTTTTTGGCCGCGGTATGCCCGGTCACAACACCGGCGAAGCTGCATGAACACACGTGAGCCAGCTATCGGCCTTCGGGATATCGGGGAGGCACGAGCGAGGATCGCCGATACGATCCGCATAACGCCGGTCAATCCGTCGGAATCACTGTCAAAGATTGTCGATGTGCCAGTCTATCTGAAACTGGAACACCTTCAGATTACCGGCAGTTTCAAGCTTCGCGGCGCCGCCAACGCCATTGCCCGGCTGGACGATACTCAAAAGGCAAAGGGGGTGGTCGGTGTTTCGACCGGAAATCATGGGCGGGCTCTTGCCTATGCAGCCAGACAGGCGGGCGTCTCCTGCATCATCTGCATGTCGAAGCTCGTGCCGCAAAACAAGATTGATGGCATCAAGGCGCAGGGCGCGGAGGTTCGTATCGTTGGCAAGTCACAGGATGCCGCGCAGGACGAGGTGGACAGACTTGTCGCCGAAGAAGGCAAGATGCTCATCCCGCCGTTCGATCACGCCGACATCATCGCCGGACAAGGAACGTTGGGGCTCGAACTCTGTGAACAGATCGGCGAAATCGATACCGTTCTGGTTCAGCTTTCCGGTGGCGGATTGATTTCGGGCGTTGCCGCCGTAATCAAGGCAACGCGTCCGGATGTACGCATACTCGGTGTTTCCATGCGCCGCGGCGCGGCCATGCACGCGTCGGTCGAAGCCGGAAAGCCCGTTCTTGTCGAAGAACTGCCAACGCTTGCCGATTCGCTGGGCGGCGGAATCGGCCTGAACAATCGCTACACCTTTTCCATGGTCCGCCAGTTTGTAGACGACATCATCCTTGTCGATGAGGCCGAGATCGCCGAGGGCATACGCCATGCCTATTGGCAGGAGCGACAGATCGTT